>NZ_CP034752.1:3382500-3690000 GCF_004295645.1 Limnobaculum zhutongyuii | reverse complement strand
TGCGGTATTTATCGTATTAACCAGCAACATCGTAACCGGTATTATGCTGGGCTTTGCCTCGCTGGTGATTGGTCGCGTCTGCTCTGGTGAGTGGAGAAAGCTGAATATCAGTATTGTGTTGATTGCTGCTGCGCTAGTGACCTTCTACGTTGGTGGTTGGGCTATCTAACGTTATTTTCTGACTGGCTTCGCTGTTTTATTGTAGTTGGGGTAAATCAGCGAAGTCAGTAACCTCCTCAATTCCCTTTCTCTTTTTCTCGTTATTCTCTTCTTTCTCTACTCCTGTTGCACTTACCTGATATACGAGTTGTGTTGTAAAAGGCACGTTTTACTTTTAGCTATAAAAGGTATGGTGCTATTTTATTACTACCGCTTTTTTAATGGGTGGCAGGGGTGTTTTGTCCGGTAGTTATGAGGGATTTATGGAAATATTTTTTACGATTCTGATTTTAATTTTGGTAGTTTCTCTTTCGGGGGTGGTCACCCGAATGTTGCCTTTCCAGATCCCTCTTCCTTTGATGCAAATAGCCTGCGGTGCGCTGTTGGCGTGGCCAACCTTTGGTTTGCACGTCAATTTTGACCCTGAGCTGTTTCTGGTTCTGTTTATTCCTCCTTTGCTGTTTGCCGACGGCTGGCGTACTCCGTTGCGTGAGTTTTTGCATCATGGTCGTGAAATTTTAGGATTAGCGTTAGTGCTGGTGGTGCTAACGGTAGTTGGTGTTGGCTATTTGATTCATCTGATTATTCCAAGCATTCCGCTGGTAGCGGCGTTTGCTCTGGCTGCGGTACTGTCGCCAACGGATGCGGTCGCGTTGGGTGGCATTGTGGGTGAGGGTAAGATCCCTAAATCCATCATGGGGGTTCTGGAAGGGGAAGCATTAATGAACGATGCTTCCGGCCTGGTTTCTCTCAAACTGGCGGTTGCTGTCGCCATGGGGGTGATGGAGTTTACGGTTTATGGGGCAACGGTGGACTTTTTAATCGTTGCGGTAGGTGGTGTGCTGTCAGGCATTGCCATTACCTGGTTATACAGTAAATCTTTACGCCTGCTTAGCCGCTGGAGCAGTGACGATCCGGCGACGCAAATCGTACTGATGTTATTGTTACCTTTTGCTTCCTATCTGGTGGCAGAACATCTTGGCTTCTCCGGTATTCTGGCATCGGTAGCGGCGGGTATGACTATCAGTCAATCCGGGGTTATTCGTAATGCGCCTTTAACCATGCGGTTAAGAGGCAATAGTGTTTGGGCGATGCTGGAGTTTGTATTTAACGGTATGGTCTTCATTATGTTAGGGCTACAACTACCGGATATTCTCTCCGCCTCAATACTTCAGGCGGAAAGCGATCCTAATGTTGAAGTCTGGCATTTGTTTATGGATATCGTCTGGATCTATTTTGCGTTGATGATTATGCGCTTCCTGTGGATCTGGCTGATGAAAGTCTACAGTAAACGCTTCCTGAAAAAGCATCCCTTGTTGTTTGCTACCTATGGCGCACGTGAAATATTTATTGCCACTTTCGCCGGAGTTCGCGGAGCCATTACGCTGGCGGGCGTGCTCTCAATACCGTTGCTATTAACCAGCGGCCTTCCTTTCCCCGCCCGTTATCAACTGGTGTTTTTAGCGACGGGAGTCATTCTGTTTTCGTTGGTGATGGGAGTGATTATTTTACCTCTTCTGCTGAGAGGGTTAGTGGTGACTGATAAGGCCACTCTGGAGGAAGAGGTACGAGTGGCCTGGGCATCTATGGCGGAAGTGGGCATTGTTAGCCTGGAGAAACTGCGTGACCGTATTGAGGCCAGCAGTGAAGAAAACGTTGATCCACATATGCTAACTGAGGTCAGTTCAAGAGTTATTGGTACCTTGCGTAAGCGAATTTATACCAGTGATGAACGAGCCCGGGCACTGGAAGATGAACAACTGGAACGGCGTTTCCGCTTAACGGCGCTGAGAGCAGAACGTGGTGAGCTTTACCACCTGCGGGCAACGCGTAAAATCAGCAATGAGACGCTACAGAAGGTGCTGTATGACCTGGATCTGTTAGAAACGCTGCTGGTGGATAAGGTGCATTGATAGGGTTCGCTGGTAGTGTACTCTGTTTTTAGATGATAAAGGGGCTTTTTAGCCCCTTTTGTCGTTTATGTTGATTTTATCACCGGGTGGTTTATGACTGCCTGAATTATTTTAAACTTTGAGCAGTTTCACTGTTGCATCCACGTCTATTTCATCTTCCGTGAAGATTAACGTCGTTCCCTGAAAAGTGGTAATCGCGAGTTTTTTTAGCGAACGCATTTCACCTGGCTTAGTGGCTGATTTCGGTCTGATACTATTCATTAGAATACCCACAGACAGCACCACATTATCTTTATCAATATGGGGATCGGCGGATACTTCTTCGCTGTAAACCAGATAAGAGCGAATCGACGTCAGTTTAATACGCTCACCTGCAATATAGATGTATTTGCTTTCCGGTATGACTTTTACCGAGTGAGCTGACAAACCTTTATTATTCGTAGTAGGTTCGAAAGTCACCGCTGCATCTTTCTTAATCAGGTCAGGATTGGCGACTTTAATCACATGAAAATAACGGTTATCGCCGTTTTCATCTTTGATAAATCCAAAACCTTTATCTTCAAACCACGTAGTGATCGTTCCATTCATCGCCATTACCGCCTGCTTATCGTTTATCAACTCAGTTTTTGCAATGCGCAGTGTAAAACACAATGGCTGCGCAGACTACGTCTTTGGTTTAAGTCTGGATGATAAATTTCCGGAATGCGAGGAGAACGACCAGATTCGCCAGTCGGTTTAAAATTGGTTATCATCCGCTCCCACTCTCCTCGCGGGTAGCATGATGTCTGAGATTATTGATTCCTTTATTGCCCCACAGTGCCATGACAAGATAGAGGTTCTCTATCAGGACGATCATCTGGTGCTGATCAATAAGCCTGCCGGGTTGCTTAGTCTCTCGGGGAAAAATCCGCAAAATCTTGATTCGGTGCATCATCGGCTGGTACAGATATTTCCCGGTTGCACTCTGGTGCATCGTCTTGATTTTGGTACTTCCGGGCTGATGGTGGTTGCCCGCAATAAGGCTATCAATGCCTCTCTTTGCCAACAGTTCAGCCAGCGCTCAGTGACTAAAGTGTACAGCGCACTGCTCTGCGGACATCTGGACAACAATGCCGGAGTGGTAGACGTGGAGATTGCCAAAGACCCGGTGTTGTTTCCACTGATGTCAATCTGTGCAGTTCACGGCAAGCCCGCTCGCTCTTGCTATCGGGTCGTTGAGCGTTTTTATCATGAATTGAAAGACGGGACGTTATTACCATTGACACGGGTAGAGCTAACCCCGGAGACCGGACGCACGCATCAACTTCGCATCCACTGCCAGCAGCTGGGGCACCCTATTTTAGGCTGTGACCTGTATGGTGGCCGCCTGCTGCCGGGTACCGAACAAACGCCCCGACTGATGCTGCACGCCAGTGGGTTGCATTTTATTCATCCCATCAGCGAAGAGTGGGTTAAAGCCCATAATGCCAGTCCGTTCTGAAAGCAAAAGCCTCTGTGATGATGTTGCCATGAAAACGCCTGATGTGGCGTACAGTGCATGTGGAAATGCCTGATCAGATGATTTTAAATATAAAATCTGATATCCATCGTGAGGCTAATTCAAGCTGGAAAATTAAAAATGCAAATTTTTGTCAGATAACTTGTTAATAAAAAAGGCGCTTACCCAAATAGCATAAGCGCCTTCTTTTCAATCAGTTAACTGACCGGTATTAGTTCATACCGTATTTTTTCAGTTTCTTGCGCAGAGTACCACGGTTGATACCCATCATGGTCGCAGCGCGGGTCTGGTTACCGCGAGTGTACTGCATAACCATATCCAACAGAGGTTGTTCAACTTCGGCCAGTACCAGTTCATAAAGATCGTTAACGTCTTGACCGTTAAGCTGAGCAAAGTAGTTCTTTAATGCCTGTTTAACCGAATCACGCAGAGGTTTTTGAGTGACCTGGTCTTGTGAATTTACGGTAGCGACGGTTAATACGTCAGAATTTACGCGTTGTTCGAACATAGTTCTGTTAGCTCTTCTATCTGTTTAGGCAAAATTTCAAAATATGCCCCCAGTGCATCCAGTTGCTCATTGGCATTCTCGATTGCATTGAAGGTGCGCCGAAACTGGTCATTTGGGGCATGTTCCTGCAAGTACCAGGAGACGTGCTTACGCGCGATGCGGAGTCCTTTGCCTTGACCATAAAAGTCGTGCAATTCTCTCACATGCGAGGTTAACAAGCGTTCCACTTCGCCGAGTGGCATTGGTGGTAACAGCTCCCCAGTGTCCAGATAATGCTGGATTTCCCGGAAGATCCAAGGTCTTCCCTGAGCCGCTCGTCCTATCATCAGAGCATCGGCTCCGGTATAGTCCAAAACGGTTCTGGCTTTATGCGGGTCGGTGATATCCCCGTTAGCGATAACCGGAATATCTACGTTCTGCTTAACCGATCGAATGCTGTCATATTCAGCCTCACCGTTGAATAAACAACGACGAGTACGTCCATGTATGGTAATGGCCTGAATACCACTGCGTTCTGCCAGTTGGGCAATTTCAACACAATTACGGTTTTCCGGATCCCAGCCGGTACGGATCTTTAATGTGACCGGAACGTCAACGGCGTTCACCACAGCACTAAGAATCTTTCCAACTAACTCCGGATACTGCAATAGTGCAGATCCTGCCAGCTTGCGGTTAACTTTTTTGGCCGGACAGCCCATATTGATATCAATAAGCTGTGCTCCGTTTTCCACATTAATGCGCGCCGCTGCCGCCATATCTTCCGGATCGCTTCCGGCGATTTGAACGGCCCGAATACCGAGCTCATCAAGGTGTACCATGCGCAATCTCGACTTATCGGTACGCCAAACTTCCGGGTTGGAAGAGAGCATTTCCGAAACTGTCATTCCAGCTCCCATCGCATAACACATCGTTCTGAAAGGACGATCTGTTATTCCCGCCATTGGAGCGGCGATTAAACGATTTGTTAGCTGAAGGTTACCAATGCGCATCGACAACGAAGACCATATATGTCTGCAAGGGCGCGTATATTACGCATTTTTTGAACCAGATGAAAGGACAAACTTTGAACAATCTACGACTAAAATCAAAGAAATTAAGGCCCCACAGTGATCCGTAATTTATTCATCATATTTAACAATGAGTTATTAGGATGTTCGGTTTTGTCATCGTTTAGAAAAATTCTGCACTATCGGTCAATCATCCAACGTTTCATAAGGTGATTAACTAAGGATTCAGCTATTCTGACCGGCATTTGTGGGTGAGAGCAGCATAAGCAAATAAAAACCAAAGGGGCCGTCTGTAACCAGACAACCCCTTGCTTTTATTCAGCTTTAAATTAAATCATCAGGCGCTGGTTTTTACACCGGTAATACGGCACCACTCTTCTTTTTCCGCGACCGGATCGAGTTGAAACATTGTCTGATAGGCTTGAGCCACCCCTTCAGCCTGAGTGGCTAACACGCCAGATAGCCCCAGATGTCCACCCGCTACAGGCAACTGGCTGATAATCGGTGCCAGCTCTCTTAACGGACCAGCAAGGATGTTAGCAACCACCACATCGGCCTGCAGATCCTGAGGCTGGTCCTTGGACAGATAAAGAGATAAACGCTCTGAGACACCATTACGTTGCGCGTTATCACGACTGGCCAGAATAGCCTGTGGGTCAATATCAATACCGATAGCTTTTGCCGCGCCTAACTTAAGGGCGGCGATGGCTAAAATTCCGGAACCACAGCCGAAATCGATCACCGTTTTTCCTGCTAAATCCAGACCATCCAGCCATTGCAGGCAAAGTGCTGTAGTAGTGTGGGTTCCGGTACCAAAGGCTAAACCCGGATCGAGCATAACGTTCACGGCATTTACATCGGGCACTTCGCGCCAGCTTGGGCAAATCCACAGCCGTTCGCCAAAACGCATTGGGTGGAAGTTATCCATCCATTCCCGTTCCCAGTCTTTATCTTCTAACTGTTCGATTTTATGTACAAAATTGGTGCCTAGCAGAGGGTTGTGTTCCAGCATGGCAACCACTTGCTTCATATCCGTTTCTGCATCATACAGGCCGATAACGTCGGTATCGCCCCACAGGCGCGTTTCTCCCGGTAGAGGTTCAAAAACCGGCACGTCATGGGTATCCTGAAAGGTGACAGAAACCGCACCACTTTCAACCAGCACATCACCAATTTCTTCCGCTTTATCACCGGTGGTATTTAATTTTAACTGTATCCAGGGCATAGCAATTCTCTTTAAGGGATAAACAAGTTATCCCGGTTGTGTAATGTTTATTTTGCCGGTATTACCGGTGCATTCACCGCACGTTCACCCAGTTTATTACCTATCAGGAAGGTAATAATGCCGATACTCAAAGCAGGGACGATAGGGTGAAGGTCAAAAATTTGTATCTTCAGGGTAGCCAATACGGCGTAGCACACCGCGCCACAGACCATGGAGCACAGCGCCCCCTGTGCATTAGCTCGCTCCCAATATAAGCCTAAGACTAATGGCCACAGGAATACGGCTTCTAATCCACCAAAGGCTAACAGGTTCCACCAAATAATCATTTCCGGTGGACGCCAGGCCGCCAGAATTAACAACAATCCCAAAATAAAGGTCACACTGCTTGATATACGAGCCAGACGGCGCTCATTGCGGGCCTGTTCTGGTTTCAGGCTAAGATAGAGATCTTTGATTAACGTCGCCGATGACTGAAGCAACTGGGCATTAATGGTAGACATAATTGCTGCCAGCGGCGCTGCCAGAAAAATACCGGCGGCCATTGGAGGCAGAACTTTAATCATCAGCGTTGGGATCACCTGATCGGGAATGGTCAGGTCAGGCATAATCGCCCGCCCTAAAGCGCCCGCCAGATGCATACTGAACATCAGGATCGCAACAATGATGGTACCAATAATAATGCCGCGATGTACCGCTTTGCTGTCTTTATAGGCAATACAGCGCACCGCGGTGTGTGGTAAACCAATAACGCCAAAACACACCAGGATCCAGAAGGAAGCCATAAACGGCAGGGACAAGAAGTCGTCAGCACCGGTGGGTGATAACAGCTTAGGATCGATCTGCTGCAGTTTATCTACGGCAGTACCCAATCCTCCGGCGGCATAGATTACGGCAACCAGCAGTAAAATAGCGCCAATTAACATTACCATACCCTGCAGGGCATCGTTTAATACGCTGGCGCGGAAGCCACCGAAAGCAGTATATAACGCAATAGTGACGCCAAATATCAGTAAACCTATGTCATAAGGCACTCCTGCGGCAGTTTCCAGCAGGCGCGCACCACCGATAAACTGTACTGTCATCGCCCCAATAAAGGCTAACAGCAAACTGATACTGGCGAACCAGACCAGCGTTTTGCTTTGGTAACGGGCATAAAGGACATCGTTCAGCGTCACGGCATTGTAACGTCGGGCCAGGATGGCAAATTTTTTGCCCAATACGCCGAGTGACAACCAGACCGCAGGCAGTTGAATCATGGCTAGCAGTACCCAGCCCAATCCATATTTATATGCAGCACCGGGGCCACCGATAAATGAGCTGGCGCTGATATAGGTAGCGGTCAGCGTCATTGCCAGTATAAAGCCGCCCATTGAACGATCTCCAAGGAAATAATCGTTCAGGAAATTCCCTTTCTGCCGTTTGGTATAGGCGTAAATTGATAGCCCAAAAACCAGTACCAGATAGGCAACCAATGGCAGGACGATATCAAGTTGCATCGTTATTATCCTCCAGCGGAATATCCCGGAAGACAAAGCGCACCATAAACCAACATAAGAGAATAAAAACCAGAGGAACCAGCAAACAGGCCATTTCAAACCAGTGAGGCAATCCGGTTATTCCCTGTTGGGAGTCTGGCAGATAGGCCGCCAGCGTCCAGGCTATCAGGTAGGCTATGGTTAGCCACACCGCCCAGCGCGCTTCTTTATGAGCCTGAAGAAAACGAGGATCCAATATGTACTCCATCACGTTAAACAGTCAGAGGTTATGGGCCAAAGGATAGAATTGTACGGAAACGGATACGTTTGCCTAGGACTTTTTTGTGTTACCGCCAGGTTGTGGCGCGATTCACTTCATTCATTATCTTTTATTACTCATTAACCAGTATGAAGGCGTTTGATTACTTTGGGACCGATTGCCTTCATACCGGGACAGGGCTAATTGACGATTTGGTTAACTTTTTTTTCCCGGAACACTTTCATCAATATAACCTTTTGAATTTGATATGAGACCAACAGGAAACATAGAAAACCGAAAATCACCAACCCCGTCATTGCGATTTCAGGTGAAGTGAAGTGGCCAAATTGATTAATCAGGTGTGTTGATATCAGATAAATAACGTAGCTCAGAAGTATAACCAGCAACACATAAATAGTCGTGGCAGTGATAATTTTACGAATATTAATTCTATTCTGAGGTGTGTTTAAATTTTGATAGCAAGCCGCTGCCGAGACAAGGGTATTTAGAAAAATACATGACATCATGATGAGTGTTATTGACAACAAGAGGCTACGGTTTTCATCATTAAGATTTATGAACCCAGATAGTATGATATCTATCAGTCGGTATAAAATAGCGGATGTAAGAATGCTGTAAACAAACGAAGTAGCAATATGATAGTAACGACTATCCGATTCTATATTATTGGCTTTCGCTGATGGCCCTATAAAAATGTTCAATATAAAGAAGACAACAGAATAGAATATCAACATATAAATAGGAAACTTCAATCTATCTAATGGATTGTCTCCACTTAAATCATATGAATAACTTATAGATAGTTCCTGAAATAATTTTAATATATACCTATAAGATGTACCCGTAAGCTGTTTTTGAACTACAATAAAAATAATTACTGATACCCAAATAATCCATTTGGCTGAATATGTTCTACCGTTGTTTAAACAAATAAATAGAGTAAGAATAATGGCGCATGCATAGATAAAACTCAAAAATGAGTTAAGTAGTAAATTCCACAAGATGGGAGTATCTAACGCATACTTAAAATTAGGAATACTAACGATACAAAAAAGAATGAACTTGATAAAGATAATAACGAATGGAACAGCAAATTGTGAAGACCTATCCATACTAATTCCTTGTTATAAAAAAGGCCGATAATTATCGGCCTTTCCGGATGAGTCGCTTCAGAAAAATTACTTCTCCTGAATACCCAGCATTTTTTCCAGATAGTGAATGTTGGTTCCGCCTTTCTCGAACCCTTTATCATTCATAATCCGCAGTTGCAGGCTAACGTTGGTTTTGATGCCATCGATGATCAGCTCAGCCAGCGCATTCTTCATGCGGGAAATAGCGACTTCACGGGTTTCACCGTAAGCAATCAATTTACCGATCATGGAATCATAGTATGGCGGTACGCTATAACCGGCATAGATATGAGATTCCCAGCGAATACCGAAGCCGCCCGGAGCATGGAAACGGGTGATCTTGCCCGGAGAAGGCAGGAAGTTATCCGGATCTTCTGCGTTGATACGGCATTCAATAGCATGACCATGCACCTGAACATCTTTTTGCTTGATAGACAGTTTTTGGCCATCTGCCACACGCAGCTGTTCTTTAATCAGGTCAACGCCGGTAATCATTTCGGTAACCGGGTGTTCTACCTGAATACGGGTGTTCATCTCGATGAAATAGAACTCGCCGTTTTCATACAGAAACTCAAAGGTACCTGCACCACGGTAGCCGATTTCCACACAGGCTTTAGTACAACGTTCACCGATGCTGCGACGCAGTTCTTCAGTGATGCCTAGTGCCGGTGCTTCTTCAACCACTTTCTGGTGGCGACGTTGCATAGAACAGTCACGTTCTGCCAGATACACCGCATGGCCCTGACCATCCGCCATAATCTGAATTTCGATATGGCGTGGGTTTTCCAGGAATTTTTCCATGTATACCATGTCGTTGTTGAAAGCCGCTTTGGCTTCCGCACGCGTCATGACAATGGATTCTTCCAGATCTTTGTCGCTACGCACTACGCGCATACCGCGACCGCCGCCGCCGCCAGAAGCTTTGATGATAACCGGATAACCGATGCGCTTAGCCAGCTCACGGTTTCTTGCCATATCATCATCCAGTGGGCCATCAGAACCAGGAACACAAGGAACCCCGGCTTTCTTCATGGCATGGATAGCGGAAACTTTATCGCCCATTATACGAATGGTATCGGCTTTAGGGCCGATAAAGATAAAGCCAGAGCGTTCTACCTGTTCGGCAAAGTCTGCGTTTTCAGACAGAAAACCATATCCCGGGTGGATCGCATCGGCACCGGTGATTTCGGCAGCGGCAATTAACGCAGGGATATTCAGATAACTTTTAACTGACTGGGCAGGGCCGATACACACGGTTTCATCTGCCAGCAGTACGTGTTTTAAATCGCGATCGGCGCTGGAGTGAACGGCAACCGTTTTAATGCCCAGTTCTTTACAGGCACGCAAAATACGCAGGGCGATCTCACCCCGGTTCGCGATAACAACTTTTTCGATTTTGTCCATTTTTTTAGACATAGCTCGCCTCGTTATTCAATGATGACAAGCGGCTCGTCAAATTCTACCGGCTGCCCGCTTTCTAACAGGATCGCTTTTACCACGCCTGATTTATCAGCTTCAATTTGGTTCATCATTTTCATCGCTTCAACGATACATAAGGTATCGCCAACAGAAACGGTTTGACCCACTTCAATAAACGCTTTTGCGTCCGGGCTCGGTGTACGGTAGAAAGTCCCTACCATTGGTGAGCGAACGATGTGACCACTGATAGCCGCTGGTGCAGCTGCTTCAGCTGGCGCAGCAGCAACAGGAGCTGGTTGAGCAGCAGGTGCCTGAGGCAGAGCATATTGCTGCATTGGCATAGCATAGCTACCAGCAACAGGACCGCGGCTGATACGTACTGACTCTTCGCCTTCAGAGATTTCCAGCTCATTAATGCCAGACTCTTCAACCAGTTCGATCAGTTTTTTAATTTTACGAATATCCATAGGTGTGATTCCGTATTCTCTTGTTACGTGGAATAAAAAGTTATTGCAAACGGCGCAGGGCAGCTTGCAGAGCAAAGTCATAACCGTCGGCACCGAGGCCACAAATCACACCCACTGCAATATCAGAAAGATATGAGTGGTGTCTGAATGGCTCACGAGCATGGACGTTAGACAGGTGGATTTCAATAAATGGAATATTGACGGCCAGCAACGCATCCCGAATCGCTACACTGGTATGGGTGAACGCTGCCGGATTAATCAGGATAAAATCGACTGAGCCACGAGCTTGATGAATCGCATCAATAATCTCGTACTCGGCATTTGATTGCAGATGAGAAAACGCCACGTCTGAACGCTGGGCTTCACTCTCTAATTTGGTTACGATGTCAGTCAGGGTCGTATGTCCATATTTATCAGGCTCACGCGTCCCTAACAGATTCAGATTAGGGCCATTTAACAGCAAAATGTGCGCTTTCTTCGTCATTGTGCTGACATCTCCGGCAATCAAACAATAATCGGTAAAAATAACTCGATGTCAGCCAATTGTCACTATTCTTCTTGTGAAATTGTACGAACGGATCAAATTAAAGTGCGCCATTATAACTATTTCGCCGAAATTAGCAGCTGTTTACTGGTCTTATCAGCGAAGATAGTTTAGGCCATATCGGGCAAAGCCTTGGCAGAGAAGCCTTCTCCGCTCAAAATTATTTGTCTCTTTGGTACTTTTCCCACCACTTTCTGAGCTTTTTATAGCGATATGCCAGCAATAACAGCGAGATTACGGCATAGACTGCCAGCTCCAGAGACAGCACTTTGGTGGATAACAGGGCATGTATTGGCGCCAGTATTGCTATCACATAGATAAAATTATGGATAGTTTGCCAGTTAGAGCCCAATTTTCGCTGGAAGTTCTGTGTTGAGGTTAGCGCCATTATCAATAATATGAGCCAACTGATAATACCCAGAATAAGGTAGTTGCGTTTAATCAGTTCCTGAAACAGTAGAGAGATGTCTAAACCAAGCTCTAAAACGCTGTAACAAACCAGATGTAAGGTTGCCCAGGCAAAACACCATAATCCCAGCAGTCGTCGGCAGCGGAGCAGTATGGGTTGATGGAGTATTTTAGCCAGCGGCGTTACCAGCAGGGTGGCCAGCAATAATTTAAGCGCCATTCTGCCGGTGTAATGTTGAATGTCTTTTGCTGCATCAGCACTCAACCACCCCTGATTAATAGAGAGTATCAACCATAGCAGAGGAATAAACGCCAGCAGATGCAATATCAGCTTGAGCCATTTGATATTTGCAGAGGTTATTTTCACTAAAAGTGACTCCGTAAATCCAACCCCTGATAAAGTGAAGCGACCTGATCGCCATATCCGTTGAACAAGAGTGTGGGCTGGCGTTTTACATCCAGTAAGCCGCTGCTGCCGATAACCCGCTCTGTTGCCTGAGACCAGCGGGGATGGTCCACCTGAGGATTGACGTTGGCATAAAAACCGTATTCATCCGGTGCACTTAAATTCCAGGTGGTGGGAGGCTGTTGCTCTACCAGTTTGATCTCAACAACGGATTTAATGCTTTTGAAACCATACTTCCAGGGAACAATGAGCCGAATGGGCGCTCCATTCTGGTTTGGCAGCGCTTTACCGTATACCCCAACGGTTAGTAGCGTTAACGGATGCATGGCTTCATCCATACGTAAACCTTCAACATAAGGGTAGTCCAGCCCACCACCAATATAGCGGCTGCTTTGTCCCGGCATATTTTCAGGGTCGTAAAGGGTTTGAAAGGCAACGTAGCGTGCCTTACTGGTTGGCTCTGCCAGTTTAAGCAGTTTGTTCAGTTCAAAACCAAGCCATGGAATCACCATTGACCAGGCTTCCACACAACGCAGGCGATAAATGCGCTCCTCCAGAGGGAAGCGTTTAAGAATTTCATCCATATCCAGCGTTATTGGTTTGGCTACTTCACCGCTGATATGAATTTTCCATCCTTCGGTTTTTAGTGTTGCGGCATTGGCCGCGGGATCGGCCTTATCCAGACCAAACTCATAAAAATTATTGTATCCGATGACTTTCTCTTCTGGTGTCAAAGGCAGGTTGGGGTGGTAGTTGGCTGAAGGGGTAAATGCCAGAGCTTTACCCGCAGGCGTTTTAGGTTTGTTTCCACCCGTCAACCATGAGAGTAGTTCTGCCTGAGCATGAAAAGGAAGCGCTAATGCTGCTGCGCTGATGCCCAGTGCCTGCAAAACTTTGCGACGTTGATAAAACAGTTGTTCAGGCGTGACGTTGTTTTCAGTTAAGCGTGTTTTTTTGACCATGATAGATGCTCAGCTAACAGAAAAGATTATGAATGATTAGACAAATCATTGCTCCAATTGTCCTGTTTTGCCAGAAATTAGCTGGAGAATATTCTTAATGTAGGGGGGAGATAACCGTTTGATATACCCCACGCTGAAACACGTGGGGTACTAATATTAGGCGAAAGGATTAGGCAATATTAACCAGTACCCGGCCGGTAACTTTGCCTGACAACAGGCTTTCTGCCGTTGCCGGTACATCTTTCAGGGTGATTTCGCTGGTGGCTAACTGATAGAAGTTTTCTGGTAGTAAGTCTGCCAGACGCTTCCAGGCTTCAATTCGACGTTCTGTCGAGATCATGACGGAATCCACACCTTGCAGGCGTACATTACGCAGAATGAATGGCATCACCGTGGTGGGGAGTTGATATCCACCAGCCAGACCACAGGCGGCCACCGTACCGTTATAATTCATTTGTGCGATAACTTTAGCCAGCAGTTCTCCACCGGCAACGTCTACAGCCCCCGCCCAACGCTGTTTTTCCAGTGGTTTAGCCGCTTCGCTGAAATTCTCTCTTTCCAGTACATATTTAGCACCGAGAGATAACAGATATTCCGCATTGTGCTGACGTCCACTAACGGCGGAAACCTGATAGCCCAGTTTATGTAACAGAGCAACGGTAGTACTTCCGACACCGCCGCTGGCACCGGTAACCAGTACTTCACCGCTGTCTGGTAACACGCCGCCTTCTTCTAATGCCATGACACATAACATAGCGGTCAGACCTGCGGTACCAATGATCATTGCTTTACGTTGATCCAACCCTTCAGGCATAGGAACCAACCAGTCGCCATTAACACGAGCGCGTTCTGCTAAGCCACCCCAATGAGTTTCACCTACACCCCAGCCAGTAAGTATGACATTTTGGCCCGGGGAAAAGCGTGGATCATCACTACTATGAACGGTACCAGCGAAATCAATACCGGGTACCATTGGAAAATTACGAATAATTTTTCCTTTGCCAGTGATGGCCAGCGCATCTTTATAGTTGATGCTGGACCAATTGATATCAACGGTAACATTGCCCTCAGGCAACTGTTCGGAGGTGACACCCTTTACTGATGCCAGTGTTTGTCCATCTTGTTGTTCAAGAACCAGAGCTTTAATCATTGTTTTTACTCTTATCCGAAAGTTAAAGGAGGAGAATGAAATAACCATCACTTCATTCAGAGCAACTGAGTTGTTGCGGTTATTATTCTCTTTTGTTGCACCCGGGGCAATCAGTAAGGCGCTGACATTTCGCTATGATAACGAAAATAGAACAAAGTCGTTATCAGGTATATTGCTTCATCTGTAAAAAATGGCGAGCGCTTTCTGTAGATAAAAGAGTGTTTAAACCTTATTAAAATATGATGTTAAGCCCCGAGTTTTGATAAAGTCTGCTAGAATGTCGGTGAGTTAAGTTGCGATGCAGAGCATGTGTTCTGTTTATTTTGTATTGCTTTCCAGCAAATTAGAATAATTTACTATGGGAATGAGATTTACCGCCAGATTATCTATTTTTATTTCTTTATTAGTTTTTCTTACTATGATTTTGGCACTGATGACCAGTATGTTAAGTGTTTATTTTGTGGGTGAGGAAAAGATGGAGAAGCATTGGTATGCCCTTACCACCACGGTGGATCAGGCGCTGATTTACCAATCTCCAGGCGCTTATGATCGCTGGCTTCCGGTGGTCATGTATGCCACAGGCGTGCGCCATCTGACGATTAAAGACGAAAAAGATAAAATCATTTATACCCATAGCAGTGATAATCGCCCCGGTTTCTGGGAAAAGTTTCACACGCTTAGCGAGACCGATCTGGAGTTACCCCAGCATCCCGGTTATCGCATGCAGATCCTCTATGTTAATCCGATTCTTAGCACACTCTTTTCGTTACCCATTTTATTAGCCATTATTGCGGTGATTGTTTTCATTGGTTTGATTATGTTTTGGTGGATTCACTGGCTTAAGCAGCAATTTAAAGGATTGCTGCTACTGGAAGAGCGTTCCCAACGTATTTTAGCCGGTGAGCGAGAAGGTGCCGAAGTCTCGGATGAAAAAGAGTGGCCAGTGAATACCAGTGCCGCTATCAACCGACTGTTGTCTGAGTTGAGTAATATGAGTAATGAGCGGGTCAGGGTGGATAAACTGATTCGGTCGTTCGCCGCGCAGGATGCACAAACCGGGCGGAATAACCGCCTGTTTTTTGATAACCAACTGGCAACCCAGCTTGAAGAGCCTAATGCTCATGGCGTGGTAATGATGATTCGCCTGCCTGAGCTTGAATTGATGGCGAGCGAGCATGGTAAAGATGCGATTGATGATTTGCTGTATACACTGGTGAATATGTTATCAACCTTTATTATGCGCCACCCGGCAGCGTTACTGGCTCGTTATTTTGATAATGATTTTAGCGTCATGTTGCCTCACCGTTCACTAAAAGAAGCTGATGCGATTGCTGCTCAGCTGGTCAATGCCGTGGATATGCTACCGGTATCCTCTGGTATTGAAAAAGAGTCTCTGATTCATATAGGTATTTGCCTTTATCATATGGGACAGACGCCAGAGCAAATTATGGATAATGCCGAGCAGGCTGCCCGCACCGCAGTATTACAGGGTAGTAACGGTTGGTTTATCTATGATAGTCAGGTGACCAGTGCCGCCAGAGGCAGTGTTCGTTGGAGAACGCTGTTAGAACAGATGTTGGATAAAGGTGGTCCGGATATTTATTACAAACCGGCAGTAACGGTAAAAGGCGAGTTAAACCATCGGGAGATGCTGCTTCGTATTCATGATGGCAATGATGAACTACAACCTGCGGAATTTATGCCGTTGATACAACAGTTTGGTTTAACCGAACGTTTTGACCGATTAGTATTGAGTAAAACTCTGCCCTTACTTGATCGTTGGCCTAATGACACCATCGCCGTATCGGTCACTGTCGACTCCCTGCTTAAACACTCTTTTCAGGTGTGGCTACGGGATAATCTGTTGGAAAAAGAAAAATCGTATCGAAAGCGAATTATATTTGAACTTGCAGAGGCAGATGTTTGTCAATATAGCGATCGCTTGCGTCCGGTGATTCGATTACTGCATCTGTTAGGGTGCCGTTTGGGAATTGTTCAGGCGGGATTAACGGTCGTCAGCACTATCTATATTAAGACCATGCCGGTTGAAGTGATAAAACTTCATCCGGGTTTGGTGCGTAATATCGATCGACGTCCGGAAAATCAGCTATTTGTCGACAGCCTTATCAGCGCCTGTGAAGGAACAAATGTGGTAGTGATGGCTGCGAGTGTAAGAACACATCTCGAATGGGAAACCCTGTGTTCTCATGGGATTGGTGGTGGTCAGGGTGAGTTTTTTGCCTCGCCGGTGTTGATTCCTCCCCCTAAAGAGAAAAATAGTGGTAAAAATCGTCATTATTAACTCTGAAATATTGATGATTTTCACGTAGAATAGCGTTCCCTACTTATTGGTTTCTGTTTGCCTGTATTAACAATACGTGTAAATCATTAAATCGAGTGGAAAAGTTTATGTGGCGTGTGTTTGGCTGAGGTTGAGCCAAACATGCGTATTGAGCTCACGTTGGATGCGTTCATTAAATGAACGCTTTTTTGTGCCTTGTAGCCGTCCTTCGTGGTTGGTAAAGTAGGCGGATTAATATACCGCCTCAGCTTTCAGGATTACTTTCTAGAATGTTTAAGAAATTTCGTGGCATGTTTTCTAATGACCTGTCCATTGACCTTGGTACCGCAAATACCCTGATCTATGTAAAAGGACAAGGAATCGTATTGAATGAACCTTCTGTGGTTGCCATTCGTCAGGATCGAGTTGGCTCGCAAAAGAGCGTTGCAGCTGTAGGCCATGAGGCTAAGCAGATGTTAGGTCGTACTCCTGGATATATCTCTGCGATCCGTCCAATGAAAGACGGTGTAATTGCAGACTTCTTTGTTACTGAGAAGATGTTGCAACACTTTATTCGTCAGGTTCACAGCAACAGCATTCTGCGTCCAAGTCCACGCGTGTTGGTGTGTGTGCCAGTCGGTGCAACTCAGGTTGAACGTCGTGCGATTCGTGAGTCGGCGCAAGGCGCTGGTGCTCGTGAAGTATTCCTGATCGAAGAGCCAATGGCCGCTGCTATCGGTGCTGGTCTGCCAGTATCTGAAGCAACAGGTTCTATGGTTGTTGATATCGGTGGTGGTACTACTGAAGTTGCCGTTATCTCCCTGAACGGTGTGGTTTACTCTTCTTCTGTACGTATCGGCGGTGACCGTTTTGATGAAGCTATCATCAACTATGTGCGTCGTAACTATGGCTCACTGATCGGTGAAGCAACTGCTGAACGTATTAAGCATGAAATTGGATCGGCTTATCCTGGTGATGAAGTCCGTGAAATTGAAGTCCGTGGTCGTAATCTGGCAGAAGGCGTGCCGCGCGGATTTACACTGAATTCAAATGAAATCCTTGAAGCCCTGCAGGAGCCTCTGGCCGGTATCGTTAGTGCAGTGATGGTGGCGTTAGAACAATGTCCTCCGGAACTGGCTTCTGATATTTCCGAGCGCGGAATGGTTCTGACTGGCGGTGGCGCTCTGTTACGTAACTTAGATCGCTTGCTGATGGAAGAGACTGGTATCCCTGTCGTTGTGGGCGATGATCCTCTGACTTGCGTTGCTCGTGGTGGCGGTAAAGCGTTAGAAATGATCGATATGCACGGCGGTGATTTATTCAGCGAGGACTAATTTCATTTTTGTTCTCTTTCTCTGACAGTGATTGTTCTACAAAAGGCAGTAGGTTACAGGGGCTATGATTATAATGCCTGTCCGGTTCTGTCTTTTAGAACGTCACTGTAGTGTAAGCACAGATAGAAATTAAGTTGTCCCTGCCAGAAGGGGTCGCACCCCTTCTTGTCGACAAGGATAATGCAATTTATGAAGCCTATTTTTAGCAGGGGGCCATCCCTGCAGTTACGTCTTTTTCTGGCCGTTATCTTTGCTATCGTCCTGATTGTTGTCGATAGTCGGTTAAGTATTTTTTCAAAAGTACGTAGTTATCTGGACACCGCCGTTAGCCCATTCTTTTTTGTGGCAAATGGACCTCGTGACATTTTGGATGGTGTTTCTAACTCCTTCACTTCTCGTGAAGATCTGCAGAAAGAAAATGAATTGCTACGTAATGAACTGTTGCTGAGAAACAGCGACATTCAACTATTGGGGCAACTCAGGCAGGAAAATAACCGATTACGCGAATTACTCGGTTCACCGCTGCGTGGCGATGAACATAAAATGATTACTCAGGTGCTTTCAACGGAGTCAGATCCTTATAGCTACCAGGTGGTTATTGATAAAGGGTTTCAGGACGGCGTATATGAAGGTCAACCGGTTATCAACGATAAAGGCGTCGTTGGGCAAGTTGTTGCCGTTGCCCGTAATACCAGCCGGGTTCTGTTAATCTGCGATACTTCTCACTCTTTGCCTATTCAGGTTCTGCGTAATGATATTCGTGTCATTGCGGTAGGGACTGGTTGCACGGAAGATTTACAGCTGGAATATTTACCGCGGGATACTGATATTCGCGTGGGGGATGTTCTGGTAACGTCTGGCCTTGGTGGCCGTTTCCCTGAAGGTTATCCGGTAGCCGTTGTGTCTTCTGTGACTATTGACGACCAACGGGCGAATACGGTGATTCAGGCACATCCAACCGTTGCGCTACAGCGCCTACGTTATTTACTGTTACTGTGGCCGAACGATCGTGACGGGCTTCAACCGTTGCCTTCAGAAGAAGTTAGACGTATAGCAAAAGAGCGTTTGCGCCAAATGATGCCTCAGGTTCTGCCTCCGGAGACAACCCCTCCGGTACCACCAGCAAATTCCACACCATCATCAGCAGTACCTGGCGCGGCAGCTCAACCGCCAACGCCATTAAGACAAACAGCGCCAGCATCGAGACGAGCAGGTCAACAACCTGTCGCCGCACCAGCTAATCGGGGTCAGTGATGAGCAGTTATAATAGCTCTGGTCGCCTGATTATCTGGATTAGCTTTTTACTGGCCATGGTATTGCAAACCATGCCGTGGCCAGCGGAATTGCATCAGTTTCGCCCTTCATGGGTGATGTTAATTTTGGTGTATTGGGTTATGGCCTTACCGCACCGAATTAACGTTGGAACGGCTTTTATTCTTGGTTTGGTCTGGGATTTAACACTGGGTGCCACGCTGGGGTCAGAGGGTTAGCATTAGGTATCATTGCCTATGTGGTAGCTTTTCGCAGCCAGCTATTGCGTAACATGGCACTATGGCAACAGGCATTGATTGTGGTGTTGCTCTCTTTAGTGATGAGTGTGATTGTCTTTTGGGCTGAATTCCTGGTTCATAATGTAACGTTTCGCCCGGAGATTTTGTGGAACAGCGCAATTAACGGTTTGTTATGGCCGTGGTTATTTTTATTAATGCGTAAAGTGCGTCGACGCTTTGCTGTCCGATGAGATTTTATATGCAGCCCATTTATCTGGCTTCTGCCTCTCCCCGCCGTCGTGAACTGTTAACCTTATTACAGATCCCCTTTGAACGTTTAAATACTGAAGTTGAAGAGTGCCAACGGCAAGGGGAAAAGCCATTAGACTATGTTTGTCGTCTGGCAAAAAGCAAAGCGCTGGCCGGGGTTTTGGTGGCAGAAAAGGATTATCCGGTTTTAGGCGCAGATACCATTGTTGTATTGGACGATAACGTTCTGGAAAAGCCCAAAGATACCGACGATGCGGCCCGCATATTGCAAATGCTGTCAGGCCGTCAGCATTTGGTGATTACTGCGATTGCTTTTGCTAATCAACAGGATGTGATGTGTTATTCTGTTAGTACTGAAGTTATTTTTCGTCAGCTAAGTGAGCAGGATATTATCGCTTATATTGCCAGCGGCGAACCGATGGACAAAGCCGGTGCTTATGGTATTCAGGGCTTTGGTGGCACTTTTGTCAGGGAAATTCATGGTAGCTATCATGCCGTGGTCGGTTTACCTTTGGTTGAAACCCGCGAGCTTCTGGATGCCTTTTTGGCAGCGCAGGCTGGGCGTATAAAATAAGGAATAATAATGACGGCGGAACTGTTAGTTAACGTCACCCCCTCTGAAACGCGAGTTGCTTTTATCGATGGCGGTATCCTGCAGGAAATTCACATCGATCGGGAATCTAAACGCGGTATCGTAGGCAATATTTATAAAGGTCGGGTCAGTCGGGTTCTGCCAGGAATGCAGGCCGCGTTTATTGATATTGGTCTGGATAAAGCTGCTTTTCTTCATGCATCAGATATTATGCCGCACACTGAGTGCATTGCTGATAATGAACAAAAGCAGTTTCACGTCCGTGATATCACCGAGTTAGTTCGTCAGGGGCAGGATCTGGTGGTTCAGGTAGTAAAAGATCCACTGGGAACTAAAGGTGCCCGTTTGACCACCGATATTACGCTACCTTCCCGCTATTTGGTATTTATGCCCGGCGCTGCTCACGTAGGCGTTTCTCAACGCATTGACAGTGAAGAAGAGCGCGAACGCTTAAAGCAAATTGTGGCGGAATACTGCGATGAAATGGGCGGTTTTATCATCCGTACCGCAGCAGAAGGTGTGGGTAATGAGGAGCTGGCACAGGATGCGGCTTTTCTTAAGCGCTTGTGGGGTAAAGTCATTGAGCGCAAGAGCCGGGGCGGCACTAAAAATATGTTGTACGGGGAGCTGGCGCTAACTCAGCGCGTGTTGCGCGATTTTGTTGGTGAATCACTGGATCGTATCCGGGTGGATTCTCGTCTGACCTATGATTCTCTGGTGGAATTTACCGCAGAATTCATGCCGCAGATGACCTCTAAACTGGAGCGCTATACCGATAAGCAGCCAATTTTTGATTTGTACGATGTTGAAAACGAAATTCAGCGGGCATTAGATCGAAAAGTCGAGTTAAAGTCCGGTGGTTATCTGATTATTGACCAGACGGAAGCCATGACCACCATTGATATCAACACCGGTGCTTTTGTTGGTCATCGTAATCTGGATGAAACCATCTTTAATACCAATATAGAGGCCACACAGGCGATTGCCCGTCAGCTACGATTGCGCAATTTAGGTGGTATTATCATTATTGATTTTATTGATATGACCAGTGAAGACCATCGCCGTCGGGTGTTGAATTCTCTTGAACAGGCATTGTCAAAAGATCGAGTGAAAACCAGTGTTAATGAGTTTTCTGCGCTGGGACTGGTTGAAATGACACGCAAGCGCACCCGAGAAAGTCTGGAACATGTCTTGTGTGGTGAATGTCCAAGCTGTCGCGGCCGCGGTAGGGTGAAAACGGTGGAAACCGTCTGTTATGAAATCCTGCGGGAAATCGTACGGGTGCACCACGCTTACGATGCGGATCGCTTCCTGGTTTATGCTTCCCCTGCGGTTGGGGATGCGCTGAAGAGCGAGGAGTCATACTCTTTAGCAGAAGTCGAGCTCTTCGTTGGAAAACAGGTTAAAATTCAGATAGAACCACTCTATAACAGGGAACAGTTTGATGTGGTGATGATGTAGTAACTGATGATAGATTAAACCCGCGTAGTAGCCAGAGGAGGAAGGATGAGGCGAACGAGCCGCATGCTGTTTAAAATAGTGATATTGCTATTAGTGCTGCTTACGCTGGTTGTCGGTGGTTTGCGTTTTGCCTTGCCCCGAATTAATGAATATCGTCAACCCATTCTGGATACCGTTAACCGATTTACCGGCATTCCTGCTCAAGTAGAGCAGATGGAAGGTAAATGGGAAATGTTTGGCCCCGCGCTTGATTTACGCAATATCTCATTAGAAACCTCTGCCGGAAAGATTGATATCTCCCGGGTTACTATCGCCCTCGATGTTTGGGAATCGTTGTTGCATTTCCGTTTTCAATTCAGAGACCTGACCTTTTATCAGGTGAAAGGCGACCTTGATTATATGGTAGGTCAGTCGGAAGATAGTCAGGAATCCTCTGATTTAACCACGCTGGAAAACATCTTTTTAAACCAGTTTGACCATTTTATTTTACGCGACAGCAAACTCTCTTTCCTCGCCTTATCTGGCGATCGGGTTACGGTTGAACTCCCGCGATTAACCTGGCTGAACAGCCGTAACCGCCACCGCGCGGAAGGGCAGGTTTATGTTTCGACAGAAAATGGCCCACACGGTTTACTGGAGGTTCGTCTCGATCTTCGAGATGAAGAGGGGCTGTTAGACAATGGCACCGTCTATCTTCAGGCCAATGACGTCAATATGCTGCCGTGGCTTAGTCACTGGTTTAAATCAAATTCCGGATTTGATAATGCTCAGTTCAGTCTGGCTTCCTGGCTTTATATTAAGAAAGGGGTGATTGACGGCGGCGATGTATTACTGAGTCAGGGAAGAGCTAACTGGCATAACGATGAAAATATGCACCAGTTAGACGTTAATCAGCTCTCCGTGCATATGAGTCGACAGCAGAAGGGCTGGCGTCTAGATGTGCCGTCGCTCAACCTGAAAACTGATGGTGTTGTCTGGCCTGCCGGTCGGGTCAGCCTGTTCTGGCAACCTGAAGGCATCGCTTCTAACGGCGATAAGTGGGAGGAGATGCTCCGCATTCGGGCAGAAAACCTGAGCCTTGACCATATCAATCCGCTATTGCCTATTTTTAGTTTTCTGACGCCTGACGCGTTGGATATCTGGTTTAAGATGGATCCCCATGGCAATTTGCCGCTTCTGGCGTTGGATATTCCGTTAAAGCAGCCAGAAAATCTTCATTTTCAGGCCAAGTGGCAAGAAGCCAGTTGGCAACCCTGGGAGTTAATTCCGGGCAGCAATCACACTCAGGGAACTATCGCCGGAAGTACCCGCGAAGGAACCATGAGCGTTGAGTTGAATAATAGCATTCTGCCATACAGCAGCGTATTCCGGGCTCCTCTGGAAGTCAGTAAGGCTAATGCCACGCTAAACTGGCTGAATAATCAAAATGAGTTTCGTTTATGGAGCGACCATATTGATGTTCAGGCTAAATCTTTATGGGTCAATGGCGGGTTTGACTACACTCAACCTGAAGGAAGCGATCCCTGGTTAAGTATTCTGGCAGGTATTCGGGTCTATGATGCTGGCGATGCCTGGCGTTATTTCCCTGAACCACTGATGGGTAAAGATTTAGTTGATTACCTCTCTTCAGCAATTATTGCCGGTAAGTCGGATAACGCTACGCTGATTTTTTCCGGTAATCCGGTGAAGTTTCCTTATCCGGAAAAAGATGGCCTGTTCGAGGTCTATGCGCCATTAACCGAAACCACCTTCAAATTCCAGCCAGACTGGAAACCGCTGACTGACATGACCATAGATCTGGATTTCGTTAATGCCGGACTCTGGATGAATGCACCAACCGCGAAGCTGGGAAAAGTGAATGGCCGCAATATTGAAGCGATTATTGCTGACTATGCCAAACACCAGTTAACCGTGGATGCCGATGTGGATGGTGATGGCATTGATGTTCGTGACTATATGAATGGCTCACCGTTGAAGTCGTCCGTAGGTGCGGCACTGGAACAGGTAGAAGTGAAGGGTAATGTTAGCGGGCGCTTACAGCTGGATATCCCTCTTGATGGTAAAAATGCCATCGCCAAAGGAGATATTACCCTGAAGGATAATAGTCTGCATATTAAACCGATTGATTCTACTATGGAAAACGTCAGTGGTACTTTCAGCTTTGATAATGGCGATTTGATGAGTAAACCGCTAACTGCTCAGTGGTTTAACCAACCGGTAGGCTTGAATTTCTCCACCAAACAAAATGCCAAAGATTACGGTGTTAAAGTTGGTATAACCGGCAACTGGTCAGTGGCTAAATTACCATGGTTGCCAAAAGAGATTGCTTCGGAAGTAGCCGGTAATGCTGGTTGGAAGAGCGATGTAGCCATCACGTTACCACCAAAAGGCAGCGCTAAATATGATGTGCTCTTCACCGGAGATCTGAAAGGAGTGAGCAGTCGCTTACCTGCACCGCTAAATAAGTCATCAGGCTCGGCATTACCGGTAAAACTGAAGGCCAGTGGTGACCTGAAAGGCTTTAATATGGATGGGACCATTGCAGGTAATCAGGCCGTCAACAGTCAGTGGGTATTCACTAAAGATAAAACCCGATTAACGCGCCTTGCCTGGCAGATGAATAGCCAAAAAATACCGACACTCTCTTCTGATGAACGTCTGGATATGCAACTACCGGCGTTAGATGGTGAAAAGTTAATGGCGGTTCTTGGCTCGCTGAGTGCGGCTGATACCAGCGGAAAAACGGGGAAGTTCGCGATGCCGCCGCGCTGGGTTTTCCGTTCTCCACAGGTTGAATTAGCCGGACAGTTCTGGCGTGATGTTGCCGTTGATGTGGATAACCGCTCTGCCAATACTCAGGTGGGGATCAAAGGCAAAGAGATCGATGCCCGACTCAGCATTAACAATAATCAGCCGTGGCAAGCGGATATTGACTACCTGTATTTCAACCCTAAAAAAGAGAGCCTGCTGGGCACGACTACCGATAGCAAAGGCAAAGCCGGTAAGTCATCACTCTCTTCCATCAATTTTGGTCGCCTGCCATCTTTGGCGATTCGCTGTAAAGAGTGTTGGGGAATGGGGCAACGCCTGGGGATTGTCGAAGCCGATGTGCGATTCCGTCCTGAAAGTTTAAGTCTGAGTAATGGCGTCATTGACACCGGTAATACCCGGTTAACGTTCAGCGGCGACTGGCTACGTTCGTCCGCAGGTTCTGCCACCCGGGTTGATGGTAAGTTATCCGGGCAGCAAATCGATCGCAGCATGGATTACTTTGGTGTTTATACCCCACTGAAAGATGCACCGTTTGATGTGAACTTTAGTCTGGCATGGCAGGGGGAACCCTGGTCACCTCAGGTAGATACCCTGGATGGTCAGGTGGTTACCAAGTTGGGCAAAGGAATGGTTGATAATGCCGGCGGCGGTCATGCCGGGCAAATACTGAGACTATTAAGTTTTAACGCGCTAATACGTAAACTACAGTTTGATTTTAGTGATACGTTTGGCAATGGTTTTTACTTTGATACTATCAGTGGAAGCCTTAAGCTGGCAAAAGGCGTTGCAACTACCAATGATACTTTGATCGATGGTTTATCTGCGGATATTGCTGTTGATGGCTCCATTGATTTAGCTAAACAACGCCTCAATCTTAATGCTGTAGTTGCACCTGAAATTTCGGCCACGGTGGGAGTGGCAACGGCGTTTGTGGTAAACCCTATTGCAGGGGCAGCAGTGTTTACGGTGAGTCAGGTTCTTGCACCTCTGTGGAACAAGATTTCACTGATTCGCTATAAAATTGACGGTAGTTTCGAAAATCCAAATGTGAATGAAGTATTGCGTCAACCGAAGGGAGAAGGCGATTAATGAGAAGTGCTAACGTAGCTCTGTTACAACTCTGTAGTGGGGATAATGTGCGTGCCAATCTGGCGCAAATTGAGCAACAAATTAAGCAGTTGAAACCCCACGTGAAGTTGGTTATGACGCCGGAGAATGCGTTACTGTTTGCTGATACTCAAACCTATTATAAATATTCCGAAACAGAAGGAACCGGGCCACTTCAGGATGCCATCAGGGAGATGGCAATACGCTACGGCATATGGATTTTAGTAGGTTCAATGCCGCTTATCAGCCGTGAAGATCCGGATCGTTTAACCGCCAGTAGCCTGTTGTTTGATGATAAGGGCGAAATTAAGGCCCGTTACGACAAAATGCATATGTTTGATGCAGATGTTGCGGACGGACACAACCATTACCGTGAGTCAGATGCTTATGCCTATGGTCAGCATTTAACGGTGGTCGATACGCCGGTTGGTCGACTGGGTATGACTATTTGTTATGATTTGCGTTTTCCTGGCCTGTATCAGGCATTGAGAGAGCAAGGCGCTGAGCTGATCTCTATTCCGGCGGCATTTACCCGCGTAACGGGAGAGGCTCACTGGGAAATTCTGCTGCGCGCACGGGCTATTGAGAATCAGTGTTGGATTCTGGCTCCGGCACAAGTTGGACGCCATGGTTCAACCCGTCGCACCTGGGGCCATACCATGGCTATCGATCCATGGGGAAGCGTGGTCGGCATTAATGCGGATGCGGTTGAAGGCATTAAGGTACATGTAGACACTTCCGGCATGCAGAAACTGCGCGAACAAATGCCTGTCGTCAAACACAATAGATTTCAGCCGGTGCTGAAAAATCCATTAAATAAGAGTGAATAACTATTATGAATCTGACGCTGGTCAGTGAGCAGCTATTGGCTGCGAATAAATTAAGCCATCAGGATCTGTTTAACGTTCTGGGGCAATTGTCTGAACGGCGTCTGGATTATGCCGACCTCTATTTTCAATCCAGCTACCATGAATCCTGGGTCATTGAAGACGGTATTATTAAAGATGGTTCCTACAATATCGATCAGGGCGTAGGTGTTCGGGCGATCAGCGGTGAAAAGACCGGTTTTGCCTATGCGGATCAGATTACGTTAAATGCCCTGACCCAAAGTGCTCATGCAGCACGCTCTATCGTTAGTGATAAAGGAAACGGTAAAAGCCATGTACTGGGTTCTGTGCCTTATTCTTCACTTTATCCGGCCATTGATCCGCTGCAAAGTCTGACTCGCGAAGCCAAAATTGAATTGCTGCATCAAGTAGATAAAGTTGCCAGAGCGGCAGACAAGCGGGTACAGGAAGTTAATGCCAGTCTGAGTGGCGTGTATGAAATGGTACTGGTTGCCGCAACGGATGGTACTCTGGCGGCGGATATCCGGCCGTTAGTACGCCTTTCTGTCAGCGTGCTGGTAGAAGAGAACGGTAAGCGTGAGCGTGGTTCCAGCGGCGGCGGCGGCCGTGTTGGTTATGAATATTTCCTTGAACAGACTGAAATGGGTGTTCGTGCGGAAGTGTTTGCTCAGGAAGCGGTAAGAATGGCGCTGGTGAACCTGTCTGCTATTGCGGCTCCTGCGGGTGCGATGCCTGTGGTTCTGGGTGCTGGCTGGCCTGGCGTATTGCTGCATGAAGCCGTTGGTCATGGCCTTGAAGGTGACTTCAACCGTAAGGGTTCATCCGTCTTCAGTGGTCGTATGGGCGAGCTGGTCGCATCAGAACTTTGCACCGTGGTTGATGACGGTACCATGATGGGACGTCGCGGTTCTTTGTCTATTGATGACGAAGGGGTTCCCGGGCAGTACAACGTGCTGATTGAAAACGGCATTCTGAAAGGCTATATGCAAGATAAGCTAAATGCCCGACTAATGGGGTTAGTTCCAACGGGTAACGGACGTCGTGAATCTTATGCCAGCCTGCCAATGCCGCGGATGACCAATACTTATATGCTGGCAGGTAAATCCAGCCGGGAAGAGATTATTGCCAGCGTAGAATATGGCCTGTATGCCCCTAATTTTGGCGGCGGTCAGGTGGATATTACTTCAGGTAAGTTTGTGTTCTCTACTTCCGAGGCCTATTTGATCGAGAATGGTCGAATTGGCAAAGCGGTGAAAGGGGCAACGCTGATTGGCTCAGGCATTGAGGCAATGCAGCAGATCTCGATGGTAGGCAACGACCTGGCGCTGGATAAAGGGGTGGGCGTGTGTGGCAAAGAAGGGCAAAGTGTGCCCGTCGGTGTCGGACAGCCAACGTTGAAACTGGACAATTTAACCGTAGGCGGAACCGCCTAGGGTCATCAATAAAAAACGGTCGGGTAACGGTTTGCCAGTTACCCGATTTCAACTTATGCCGCTAATCAGGGATGTCTTCCTCCTGAGTTCGACAGCTTTCATGTCATCTTTCTACGGGGTATTAAAATGAGTATTTCCTACTATCAGTTAGCTACGCAAAGTACTACTCGTGTTTTGAATAATCTTGATCATCTGATCGACATGGCAATGGCGTTTTGTACAGAACGCAAAATTGATGAGTCGGTATTGTTCAACGACCGTTTAGCACCGGATATGTTTCCTTTGGCACGTCAGGTTCAGTTGGTCAGTGATATGACTAAAGGTTGTGCGGCGCGTTTGGCCGGTATTGAGCCACCAAGCTTTGCCGATACCGAAACTTCATTTGAGCAGTTGAAGGAACGTATCAAGAAAACGGTCGATTTCATTGCCACGCTAAAAGAGAGTAATTTCGCCGATTGTGAGAAGCGTGATATCAAACTGCCGTGGTACGACAATGCGCTTCCGGCTGAAGTCTTCTTATTGCAACATGCTCTGCCGAATATCTACTTCCATATCGCTACGGCATATAACATTTTACGCCACAATGGCGTGCCGGTAGGTAAACGCGATTATATCGGTAAGATCTAAATTGACCATTTGATATTATTATATTTAGTCAGGTGGTTAGAGAGTAAAGCAGTTATTTTCCCGGATTGATGGGAAAATCCGATGGTTCATTATTTACCTTAAAATAGTCAATTGTCGGGAGGGGCTCCCGTGGGGGTCGACTTGGCGTAAGCCAACGAAGCGCCCGTAGGGAGACCAGGCCCGACACGCTCTGAAGTTAAGTACGGTGGTCTTCCGGTCGAGCACAAAGCTAATATAAGCGTTTTAGATTCTACGACCGGAATATTCTTTGATGTCGATTTATCTGGTTTGTCAGCAGTCTGATTTATTTTCCCCACTTCACATTCCCTTCACTCCCTTCACACATAGCCCGATTATATTGCTGATTATTCTAACCCCAGCGAGATTTCGACCATGTCAGCAATAGATACTTACTCTTCGTCATCGGTAATGGGTTATGCGCGTCCCTGGTATATACAGGGATGGATGCGTACTTTGCCTTTGCCGTTACTGGAGTTTTGGAGCTTTGGTATAAAAGAGGCGGTAAGCTGTATTTTCGCCGTTTCATTTTTTATCACGCTGGCATTGTCTAAATTTCTTCCATTGGGCGGATTACCGCGCTATGACTTTGTGCTGATTGTTGCGCTGGCGGTTCAGTTTGCGCTGGTATACAGCGGACTGGAAACTAAAAAAGAACTGATTGCCATCTCACTGTTTCACCTGTTGGGGCTGGTGTTGGAGATGTTTAAAACGGCTCCGGGAATTGGTTCATGGAGCTATCCGGAATTTGCCTACAGCAAAGTATTTGGTGTACCGCTGTACAGCGGTTTTATGTATGCAGCAGTAGGTAGCTATATATTGCAGGCATGGCGTCAATTGTCGGTGCGTTTAACGGGATATCCATCCCATCTGGTGGTGATAGTTCTGGCGGCGGCTATCTATCTTAACTTCTTTACTCACCATTTTATTGGTGACTATCGCTGGCCACTTACCTTAATTTTGATTGCGGTATTCTGGAAGACTAAAGTACATTTTAAACCGATGGCACGTGAGTTCTGGATACCCTTACCGTTGGCTTTCTTGTTGATAGGATTCTTTATTTGGATTGCGGAGAATATTGTTACGCTACTTGGCGGCTGGCAATATCCTAACCAGACAACCTCATGGCAGATAGTACATTTAGGCAAAATTAGCTCATGGGGATTACTGGTAGTCATTAGTTTTGTTATCGTGGCTGAGTTAAAATTCCTCAATAAATGTAAAGAAAGCGAAAATAAGCTGACTAATTAATCGCGATCGAATATTTTTATTCAATGTATTCTTTGGATACACACTGTGACATCTTATTCGGTGAGAGTGTGAAATAATACATATTGGTAAAAAGGCTGATATAAGCTAAATATTAATATAGGGTGAGTTATCGTAATTCGTAACTGAGAGAGCATGAAGAGAAATACCATAGGGATACTGATATTTTGTGCATTACTGATTATTGTTGGCGTTGCTTTCAATAAATTAAATAGTACAAAGCACTCTTCAATCGAGCCTCGCTCAGCGGAGAACTCATCACAACCGGTTGATCGTAATAAAGGTAAGCCATCCCCTGCGGATATATCGACTCAGGAAATCGATAAGCTTACCCGGCAAGACGTTGTTGCGTCATATGTACGCCAGAATAAGCGTTTGCCGGATTATTACATCACTAAGAGTAAGGCCCGTTCGCAAGGCTGGGATGCTCGCGATGGTAATCTTTGTTCTGTTTTACCGGGTAAGGCTATCGGTGGTGACCGCTTCTCTAATCGGGAAGGCGGGCTGCCAGAAGCATCCGGACGAGTCTGGTATGAGGCGGATCTTAATTACCGCTGCGGACATCGGGGAGCAGACAGATTACTGTATTCAAATGATGGTCTGATATATGTTTCACGCGACCATTATAAACGATTCATGGAGGTAAAAAGCTAATGAGAAGCGTCGTTTTCGATTTTGCTGATATTCGTTCAATGCCGGACTTTTATTTACAGTTCGCAGATATATTCCTGTTACCAGACTGGTTTGGTAATAATTTAGATGCATTATGGGATGCATTAACCGCAGGTATCCGCTTGCCGGTTCAAATTGTGTTTACCCATTTTGACCGTCAGTCGATGGATTTTGTTTCGTTGTATAATCTGTTTGAAGAAGCGGAACAAGAGCTTGATGGTTTATTAAGCTTTAATAGTCTGGAAGATAAAGCCTGATTCAGTTTCTGTTTTGGGCTTCCTGACTAAATATATCCTTAGTAATACCCAGCTTTTTCATTTTGCTATACAACGTATTACTGTTAATTTTAAGTATTTCTGCTGCACCACCTTCACCGGATATTTTTCCGTTGGTTTGTTTCAGCGTTTCAATAATATGCCTTTTGACGATTTCGTTAAGAGGGAGAATAGGCTGCCTGATATCCGGATAATTTCTGTCATATTCTCCGGGTTTAATATCTAAAATATTGGCCCCGGAAGAGATAATTGCTTTTTCCAGGCGGGCAATTAACTCTGAAATATTTCCCGGCCAGTCATAGTTTAATAGTGATTGTTGAAAGCGGGTAGAGAGCAGCGGTAACTTGTGTTGGCGAGTTTTTCCCAGCTTTAATAAGTAGTGGGTCACTAATTCCGGAATATCTTCACGGCGTTGCCTTAAAGGAAGCAGAGTCACGCTAAGGCAGAATAAATTATAATAGCGAATACACCTTAATAAATTAGCAGGGTCGGTATGTGCCGGTTTCAGTTGGGTTTGAGTAATCAAAATTCTCGTGCTATTACCTTTCTCTTTATAAATCTGAATATTTCTAATTAACTGACAGCATATTGCCTCTGGCAGACATTCAATATTTTCTATCAGTAACGTTCCTCCATTAGCATATTCAAACAGGGTGTTATCTGTCAGCATGGCTTCGGTTAACGTTATTACCCTAGTGCTTTGATCTGGCGAGGTAATAAATAGCGTCAGGGTTTCTGCATACAGCGCCGCTAGCTGTGACTGTGGACCGGCTGACTGTTGATACAAATGGTGCGCCAGCATCGATTTACCACTGCCTTTTTCACCATAGATCATAACGGCCTGTTGGCTTTTCGCGATAGACGGAAGCCGGCTAAACAGTGCCGCCATCGGGCTGTTTTGGGCAGAGATAAATCCTTCCGGCAGTTTTCCCCGATTGTCCGATGAGGGCAGGTGAGAATACTGGGTGTGAGTTTTTTGCTCACTAATCAACTTAAGTTGCGACAGTGCACGTGATGCTAACAGAGAAAACGATCCGCGCAGTGATTCCACCAGTTCAGCGTGTTCTGGCTGAAACGCATTGCTCTTATAACTAAAAAAGACCACGGCACCCAATCGAATGTCATCCACCTTCAGACGCATTACAATGGCTGACTTCACTTTACGAAAATGATGCTTAATCACGTAGTCAGTCAGCGGATCGTCAGCCAGTCGGTTAAGAATCGTGGTGGTGAAGTTATCGCTCACAATAAATCGCGACAGAACATGAATCGGGATGGATAACACATTCAGCTTTATTCGACTGCGGTTGCGGGTAGCAAGGGCTAAAAACTGAATGCTTTGGATATCATCACGGTAATAGTTAAGAAAAATGCCATCAATAGGAAACGTCTCCGGCGCAGCCTGAATACAGGCGGAGATCGCTTTCTCGAGTTGAAGAGTACTGCACAGGGCTTCATGCATGGTGGCCGTTCCTTAGTAAGCTATCGCGATAATTTCGACTGAAATATAGTCGCCTGTAGATAATGTAGGCCCATATAACCCATGCTTCTCTGATTTAACTCAAAGAGAAGAGCAAATGTTTCTAAATGTTTCAGTTGATTGTAAATGACTGGTAACTCAATTATTACAATGAGTTAAATAAAGTTAATTTTGGATTTGTCGTTTGGGAGTTGACGTAGAAATGAATTCCCCCGGTATAACCCGGGGGAGATATAACCGTTTTACTGCTTATCTCCACCATTTTTATGACGGTGATAACCATCCAACATTCCCTTCAGCAAAGCTGAAAGACTATCGCCCGTGGTACACAGATAGAGGTGAACCAGCAGGAATAATAATGACACCGAGGCCAGCAGATAGTGACTATAGGCCACCAACTGTTTACCCGGCAGGCCAAATACTATTTCAGGGGTGTATTCCGGATACAGCATCAACAGGCCCGTGACGATAAGTAATGGCACCATCAGGTACATTACGCCGACATAGCCTAACTGTTGCAGAGGGTTAAATTTGCTCTGCGCTGAAGGGTGCTCCGGATGGGCTTCTCCACGGAAGATACCAAACAGATAATAGCGAGTTTGACGCAGCAGACGCCCCAACAGACCATTAAGTTTCACCACATAGTGATGACCATTACCCAGCAGGTTTACCGCAATAAACAGTACCCACACGGCACACAACGTGAGGCCGGTGATATTGTGCAGATCGGCCCAGGTTGCCAACTCACCCTGACTAAAGTGCATCGCAATGCCCGATACCAATAGCAGAATAAAACAGAGCGCGTTTAGCCAGTGCCATATCCGAACCGGTAAGGTATACAGATAGGTCTTATGCCATTGACCGCCAGACTGTGTTTTGCTGATGATCAGACGCAATAAACCATGTAATGCAAGCATAATCAGCAGGGCAGCCGCCAGCCACATAATGGCGCGATCCAGTCGTACATCACCGTTAGCGCCAATCAGATAGCTGTTGTTAAACAGTGACCCATTCACCCATTGAATCTCTTGTTGGGCCGGAATCCCACCCAGTGAGTTCAGCTTCTCCTGTAGCGATTTATCATCAAACAGCCCCTGATTCAGTCGGCTGCCTGCGATGTTTTGCTCCGTTGGTGCAAAATGGCGGCGTTGAACCAGAATAGACTCGTCGCTGTGGCATTGATTACAGCTGACGCTCTCTTTTGCCGGCACGATATTGTGCAATGTCAGATCGTTGCTGCCCGCATGGCAGTCAATGCAGCGTAATGAGCCCAGGTGCAAAGCGGCATTAGGAATAGAGGCGTGAGTCAAATCCTGCTCTGTTACTTTTTTGCCGCCAGACAGCGCCTGATATTCTACCGCTCTGGTGTGACAGTCAGTACACAACGCATTAGAGGAGGCAACCTGTTGCACAGTAGGCTTGGTTATCACACTGCTTTGCATGGTATGTGCATCATGACAGGATTCACAGCTGAACTTATTCTTTCCATCCTTCTCAGTTTTGCTGATGTGAACACTGTTTTTCCACGCATCGGTAATTTTGTGCTGTACCAGCCCATGGCAACTTTCACAGCTGTTGGTCGCGACAGTCGTTTGCGTATGAGGAAGTGCCTCAAATCCGGCATTGCCTTGTTCACTCTGGTGGCAGGCAACACAGGGTACCGTGGCGTGAACGCTCTCCTGATAGGCTTCTTCTGCAATAAACAGTTTTGCCCCTGCATTATCAGAAGTGACCGCATGGATATCACTGTCACTATGGCAACTCAGACACTGACTATTGTTGACTTCAACTGCCAGCGGTCCATGGCTAAGAGTGAGTAACCCCAGCAGACTCAGTGAGCGGATCAGGTACCCCAGCCATTTCCCCATTGATATTGTTTTCATAACATCCTCATCAGGGTTTCATATTCGGGTATTTGAATAAATGGCAGCTGTTGCAATAGACCTGTGATGGCTTGTGTTCGCTATGGCAGGTGCTACAGGGAACATCTTTACCGTAGTGAATCGAGTTATGCGGATTAGGTTCCGGATGACCCTCTTTTGACTTCGGTTCCGTCATAGCGGCAATTTGATCGAGGCTGCCGTGACAGGTCAGACAATTACTGTCGTTAGCTGGTGTGGTTGGCGTTTTAGCGCCGTGACAAAGCTGGCAACTGGCATCGCGGCCTGTTGCCGCCAGCGGCTGATGGTAAGGTTTAATGGTAATGTCGCTTAACTTTTGCTGAAATGCTTTTGCGTCGTCAGCCGTTGGCTTATCGTTTTGCGCCCATACAGAAAGGCTAAATAGCGCAACTAAGATGACGGCGATACGTTGATAGATAGACATAAGTTTCTCCCGTCTCCTCAGGCGTTATCTGAATCTGAAGTGCTAAACAATGGGTTGGCGGTTTGAGTGGCGACATGAGCACCGGCAATACGGCCCAGTACTAACCCATCAGCAACAGCACAACTGCCTAACCGGCTGGCCCCATGTGGACCACCGGTGACTTCACCTGCGGCATAGAGCCCCTGAATAGGGTTACCCGAAAGTGAATTTAACACTTGAGCATTTGGGTTAATCTGTACGCCACCCATGGTGTAATGCACTTTGGGCCAGACGCGAACGGCAAAATAGGGGCCTTCTGCCAGTGAAATTGCCCGACTAACATCTTTTCCTAAGCGATCGCCACCGCCGTTGGCAACGGCGGTGTTGTACTCATCCACCTCTTTTTGCAAATTGTCATAAGGGAGAGAGAAGTGATCTGCCAACTGTTTCAGAGTGTCAAACTGCCAGGCAACCTGATATTTCAATGCAGCAGGCAAACTTTGGGCATTTTTGGCCCCTTCCTTATTGGTGAAACAGATGGGATACACGGGATTTCCCTGCTCATCGCGCTGAGCAAGAATGGCATCTTCACGCGCTTTACGGTCAGCCAGCTCGTTGGTAAAACGTTTACCGGTACGCGCATCCACCATAATTCCCATCGGGTAACCGGCAATAGTATTAAACTGAGAAACGTTACCGAAGCCTTTCTCATCCGGAGATGACCAGGGCCCCAGTTGAATCAGATCGAGCTGTACCGGCGTTGCACCAATTTTTAGCATCGCCAGAATACCTTCTGCGGTAGCACCCTGATGGTTAGTGGTGTCTAAGTCGCTAACCAGCTGAGGGTCCTGAATCATGCGAAAACGCAGGTCGTTGCTAAAGCCGCCGCTGCACATAATGACCCCATAGCGAGCGCCATAGTTTTTTTGTAACCCGGAGTTTTCATCGGGAAAGTAGTAGTTCTCTTTTACTTCAATACCAACCACGGTTTGCTGATTATCCTGAATAAAGGATTCAAACTTGCAGCGAGACTTAAAGATAATCCCCAGCTTTTGTGCTGATTGACGCATCGGCATGATGATTCCGGCACCAGAACTCTCAACCGTTTGCAGGGTACGGGGAACAGAGTGTCCCCCGAAATGTTGAACAAAAGGTTTGTACCGGACACCGTGTTTAAGCGTGAACTCATAGGCTTCCTGAGTGCCATTAACTAATACGTGCAGAATGTCCCGATGATTCAACCCACGTCCCGCTTTCAGCATGTCCTGATACATCAGCTCCGGAGAATCCTGAATACCCGCCTCTTTTTGCTGTGGCGAACCAGCAACGGCGAAAGCGCCGCCGTTAATGGTCGAGTTACCGCCAAATACTGCCATTTTCTCTATAACCAAAACGCTCAGTCCGTGACTTTTCGCCTCCAGCGCGGCAGCAAGGCCGGCAAAGCCGCTGCCAACTACAATCACATCATAGATTTGATGAAAACGAGTTCTGCCGCCGGTAACTGTCTCTGGCACATTGATCGTTACCGGTGTTGCCTGAGCGGGTGCCATAGCCAGAGACATAACACCTCCCGTTGCCAGCAGCGCTCCTTTCGTCAGGAAGCTGCGCCGGGTTGGGTTATTAATGCTGTCTGGCGGTAACGTTTTTTTGCTGTTACTCATAATAATTCCCTTTCCACCTCTATTTCTGGCTGTGATAACCGGCAACAAGATCGGCACTGTTTTTGATGTCATCGCTGTAAATACGGTCCTGATCGACAAAAGGAACCACTTTGCGATAAGCCTGATACAGCGCTTCAGTCTGTTTCCCCATTGTCATCTTCGGCATGATCGTTTTGCGTAAATCGATAGCCTGAGTGGAATGCAGCAACTCCAGGCCATATATCACATTCATATTGTCGACGATGCGCTGTAAGCGTTGAGAGGCATACAGATTATTGGTGAAGGTATCTTCAATGGTACCAGCCATGACTTGTCCATCCAGAGAGACCGGGTTAGCTAAATCAACAATCTGAGAATGCAGAGCAACCTGAGGTTTCTGGATCGCACCAAATGCATGGCCGGGGTTATCTTTCGCGGTCAGAAAACGGCTTAAACCGGTGAAATGATCGTCGGATAAATGCAGCGTGCGCTGCACGCTATTATGGGAAAGATGACCTAATGACAGCGACAGTTTTTGTACTGCTAAAGCCAGCGGCAATGGCTCAAAGTTGGCGCTGGGGTAGATGGCTCCTTTAACGTCTTTGCCCTGTACGTAGTACTGTTTAACCTGGCTATTGTCTGCGTACTCCTGAGTGGCATCCAGAATCACGGCAGGGTTATCGTCAGAGCTATTCATTTGAACCGATAGCATCTGCTGAGCATTAACCAAATCGCGTTTTGCTTCGTTTAAGGCAAACACGGTAGTGCGGAAAGAGAGCGGATCTTGCAGCGGGCGAGCATCATTTTTCTCCCACAAATAGGAACCGGTCAGAACATCACGGATTGATTTAGCACTGTCATCCAACCCGGAGAATGGGCGAACGTTAATATTTTGTGGTAACACCGGAGAGACATTACCGTTTAGCCCTTCCAGACTAAGACCAAATACCACTGGGGTAATATCGACAATCTGTTGTGCATCCATAATCGCTTTTGCAGAGTAAGCGGTAGAGATAGCGTTGGTGGACAGAATGGAAAGGGCATCTTTACCAATAGGGTCCAGCGGGGTGATACCGGCATTTTTTAGCGCTTCTTCGGCAGGAATTACCTTGTTGTTTACGCTAACGCGCCACTCTCCCATCATGGCATCCCCGATATGGGAGGCTAAAGTAATGTCCGCTTCCCCTACCGAACCCTGAGACGGCACTACTGGCGTAATGCCCTGATTGAGGAATTTCTCATACAGTTCTGCCACGTAAGGCTGAGCGCCGGTCGCGCCGGTTAGCATCGTGTTTAGACGAATCACCATGGCCAGACGAACCATATCAACCGGCATATCCGGACCAACTCCTGCTCCGTGGGCGCGTAGCGCGTTACGGTTAAAGGCTTTGGATGCCTCCATCACTTCAGGACTTAAACGACCGTGGGCATCGAATAACGATTTGTCTTTGTTCAGGCCAACGCCAACGGTTAAACCATAAACCGGTACGCCCTGTTCTGCCGCCAGCATCAGTAGCTGATTTGATTTTTTTACCCGTTCCATAGCCGCAGGGTCGATTTTTACACTCTTACCCTGCGCAGCGACGCTCCAGGCATCGGCCAGAGTCAGGTTATGCCCGTTGAGTACCAGTGATTCCTGTGCCATTAAGCTTCCACTAAATAAAGAGCCAGCGACCAGAGCACCGGTAACAAGGGTGAACATTGTGTTATTTTTCATTTTTTGATTCCCCATAATAAAGTTATGGGTATTCTAATTATTTATAGGTAGGTGGACTTAGAGGTTACGGGCACATCCAGAGCGGGGATTTTTGATATTTCGTTACTGGCGATCGGAAAAAGTGGCGTAAAGAAGAGCGCCTGTAGTGAGTGGCTATTGAGGATTTAAAATGAAGGTGAGAGTTGAAACATGAGGTTACCAGCATTCCTGAAGCCAGGAGTGCTGGTAAATCTGCATTTGGATGATTATTCCTGAGAGGCTTCAGCCAACTCTTTCAAATACTGGAATATTAAACGTGAATTTTTCGGTGGTTTATTTCCTGCACGCTCTTTTTGTGCGGCACGTACCAGTGAACGCAACTGCTGGCGGTCACCGTGAGGATAAAGCTCCAATACATCAGAGATGGCATCATCACCGTGGTCTATCAAGCGGTCGCGCAGGTTCTCCAGCTTATGGAATAGCGATACCTGTTGGTTATGGCGGTTTTTTAGCTTATCCAACGCGGTTTGAATGGGTTCCACATCACGTGAACGCAACATCTTACCAATCAGCTGGATTTGGCGGCGATAGCCTTCCTTTTTAATCCGCTGTGCCAGATTAATGGCGGCGCGCAGATCTTCATCCAACGGAATACGTTCCAGAGCGTTTTTACCCAGCTTAACTAACTCGGTGCCGAGATCTTTGAGTACTTCAGCGTCCCGTTTAATTTCACTTTTGCTGACCCAAATGATCTCATCGTCTTCCTGCTCTTCGCCGGGAAGCTCGTCATCAAGCCATTCGTTGTCATTATCGAATTTATTCATATTGTTACTTAACCTAAATCAGGATGCTTAAAATGGGTAATCCATTAATCTCTTTCTGTTTTTCCATTATTATAGGATAAACAGCGTCCGAATAGGCTAGTGCCGGGGACGAAATCTGGAGATTAATCTTAACAGGTTGTTGGCTTTCTGCGAAATCGGACGCATATCCTGTTAAACTTCATTCAATTCTTTTCTGATGATGGCAGAGCCCTGAACAATGAAAATAGTCACTCAAGTTGCAGAACAACGTAAAATGTTAGAGCAGGCGGTTGCCCAGGCACTGGAGCTTGCTAAAGTCGCTTCAGACGCCGCGGAAGTTGCCATTAATAAATCTACCGGTATTGGCGTATCGACCCGGTTTGGTGAAGTGGAAAACGTGGAGTTTAACAGTGATGGTGCGTTAGGCATTACGGTTTATCACCAGCAACGTAAGGGCAATGCCTCGTCGACGGATTTAAGTCCGGACGCTATCGCCCGCACCGTTCAGGCCGCGTTGGATATTGCTCGCTATACTTCACCGGACCCTTATTCCGGGCTGGGCGAACGTGATCTGATGGCTTTTGAATCGCCGGATTTAGACCTGTTCCACCCAACGGAACTGGATGCGGAACGTTTTATTCAACAGGCAGCACTGGCAGAGCGTAGCGCTATGTCAGCAGACAGCCGTATTACCAACAGTGAAGGCGGCAGCTTTAACAGCCATTATGGCATCAAAGTTTATGGTAACAGCTACGGTATGCTGCAAAGCTACTGCTCCAGCCGTCATTCTATGTCGTGCTGTGTGATTGCCGAACATAATGGTGATATGGAGCGTGATTATGCTTACACCATTGGTCGCGATATTGTCGATTTAAAAAGCGCTGAGTGGGTAGGGCAGGAGACCGCACGCCGTACGCTGGCGCGTTTGAATCCGCGTAAACTGGCAACCATGCAGGCACCGGTGATGTTTGCTGCTGAAGTGGCCACCGGGCTATTCGGGCATCTGGTTTCTGCCATCAGCGGTGGAAATATTTATCGCAAATCCTCTTTCTTACTGGATCATTTAGGTCAGCAGATTCTGCCGGACTGGCTGACCATTGGTGAATATCCACATCTGCTTAAAGGAATGGCTTCAACGCCGTTTGACAGTGAAGGTATTCGTACTCAAACCCGCGATATCGTCAAATCCGGAGTACTGGAAACCTATCTTCTGACCAGCTATTCAGCACGTAAATTAAATATGACCAATACAGGTCATGCCGGCGGCATCCATAACTGGCGTATCAAAGGCCAGGGAAATGATTTTGATGCCATGTTAAAACAGCTGGATCGCGGTCTGTTAGTCACTGAACTGATGGGACAGGGCGTTAGTACGGTAACCGGTGATTACTCCCGTGGTGCTGCTGGCTTCTGGGTTGAGAATGGCGAAATTCAGTATCCGGTTAGTGAAATTACCATTGCTGGTAACCTGAAAGATATGTTCCGTAATATGGTCACCATTGGTGATGACATCGAAACCCGCAGTAACATTCAATGTGGTTCCGTTCTGCTGGAGCAGATGAAGATAGCGGGTGAGTAAGCGGATATTGCCAGAAAACTAGCAATAAGATGAGTAGCTGGTTACAGTAGCCTGAATTTATGTCATGTTGCTGTACCAGCTCTGCTTACCAACAAATGTAATAAATCTTTATCAGATAGCGACTCTTACACTTCTCATATCAGGTTTTGCCACTTTCTCCTTTATTTATATTCTTTTTATTGAAGATGCTGTTTACACCTTGTTTGATAATCAATTTATTATTCGTCATTATCGAATTGTTTTATTCAAAAAAAACAAACAAAGATAATAATTAAAAATTGAACTAAAATAAGTTAATTTAAGTAAATTTAAATTAATATATTTATATTTCCCTATATGAATTTGGATTAAATTTTATTGATTGGGTAATTAAATTAATTTTAAAATGATTTAATAAAATTAGTATAAAACTTAATTATTTTAAAAGAAATTAATTAATATCATTTTGTTTTCTGATTATTATTTGTAACAACCTGATATGTTTAATTATTTCTAAATTAATTTCACATTATATAATTGTTTTTAAATGATAATTTGATCATTTCTTGTTTTTAATCTAATTAATTAAAATATAAGGCATTATTGAGACGGTGTTTATTGTAAATAAATTTAAAAAACACAATGGTTAACAATTGGTTATATTGATTTTAGTTTTCTTAAAAATATATTTATTAGAGCTCAATGGTATTTTGATGACTTGTTTATTGTTGTGACGCATAATAAAAATAAAGGTCTAAAAATAATTAATAGATAATTCAGTATGTGAAATTTCTTAATCCCACTATTTAATATTATGGAAAAGGATAGTTTCCTGATGTTCTCTTTTTCGCTAAAAAATGCCATTAATATGAAAAGGCTAATAACCTGCATTTTATTTTCCAGCCTGATCGCTGCTTGTGATAATAAGAATGATCTGTTGATCCAGTGGTATGTCGAAGGGGATTTTATGTATATTGCTGCCCCAGCGCCTGGCGTTCTAAAAATACTCGACGTTAAAAAAGGCGATCGTATTCAACCAGATGCTTTATTGTTCTCTTTGGAAAATGAAAGTGAAACTCAGCGCTATTTACAAGCGCAGCATCAGCTCGATGTAGAGCAATCAAATCTTGTTGATTTACAGTCCGGCAGAAGAAAAACAGAATTAGACGTTTTACGCGCCCAGCTTAACGGTGCCATAGCAGCAAAACGACTCGCCTATTCAAAATTAGCCCGCAATGAGAAACAGGCGAAAAGCGGTGCTATCTCTGAGTTTGAGCTGGAAACGCACCGCTCTGATTATAATCAAAAAGCCGCGGTGGTTGAGGAGCTACAAAACCGTCTTTCCGCTGATAAATTGCCCGCTCGTGATGCCCAGCAACAGGCGCAAATAGCCCGTATTGAAGCGGCAAAGTCAGCGCTTAATCAAAGCCAGTGGGCGCTGGACCAAATGACACGCTCTGCCTCAGTTACTGCACAAGTATTTGATACTTTTTATCAGGTTGGGGAGTGGGTTCCTGCGGGAAGTCCGGTTGTCAGCCTGTTACCGCCGGGTAAGCATAAAATCCGCTTTTTTATCTCTGCTGCACAGCTCCCTCAGGTAAAAGTCGGAAAAGAGATTAAAGTCATAGTACAGCTGGGCTCTGAGCCGATTGGTGCAACGATTGATTATATCTCTGCCGACGTGGAGTACACCCCGCCTGTTATCTATAGCAATGAGCGCAGGGATAAGCTGGTTTTTCTCATCGAAGCTAAAACTTCTGAAAGTCAGGCGAGTGATTTACATCCTGGAATGCCAGTAACGGTGGACCTTTCATCATGAGTGGCCTGGCTATCAGCGTCCAGAATATGAATAAATATTTTGGCGATCGCCATGTGGTCAAAGATCTCTCTCTGGAAATTAATACCGGCAGGATCTGTGGTTTTCTCGGTCCTAACGGCAGCGGTAAAACCACCTCTATTCGTATGATGTGCGGCCTGTTGACACCCGATTCTGGTACCGGACACTGTCTTGGTTTTGATCTCTACCGTGAAAAGGAAACCATCAAACGCCATGTGGGCTATATGACTCAGCATTTTTCTCTGTGGGAAAATTTGACGGTACAAGAAAATTTGCGCTTCATCGCCCGGTTACAAACCATTCCCCGGCGGGAGAAAAAAGTCGAAGAGATTTTGCAACAGATGGGGTTGCAGGATTATCGCCATCAATTAGCTAAACGGCTATCCGGAGGCTGGAAACAACGGCTGGCACTCTCCGCCAGCCTGCTGCATAACCCAAAACTCTTACTGTTGGACGAACCTACCGCAGGGGTTGATCCTAATGCCCGGCAGGAATTCTGGCAGATATTGCACCAATTAGCAGACAGCGGCGTCACCATTTTGGTGAGTACTCACTATATGGACGAGGCAGAACGCTGCCATCAGATTGCCTATATTGCCTACGGCAATTTGTTGGTTCAGGGCAGTGTGGATGAGGTGATTAAACAGCAGCGGCTTATTACCTGGGCAGTGCGTGGTGAAAAGCTCAGCCATCTGGAACAGCAGTTGATACAGCTGCCTGGCGTTGAACATACCACTCTGCTGGGCAATGTATTGCACGTCACCGGTAGCGATCCTTCGCAGCTTGACCAGTCACTGGCTCCATTCCATCAGGATTATCTTCTGGCTCAGGTGGATACCGGACTGGAGGACATTTTTGCTCGCTTAATTAAGCAGCACCAACAAAGTACGGTCGTCAGGAATTAACCCATGTATCTATTTTCTATAACCCGCTGGTGGGGAATTGTCGTCAAAGAATTGCAGGAGTTACGGCGCGATGAGTTAAGCGCCGGGATGCTGATTATTATTCCTTTGATGCAAATTATTATGTTTGGCTACGCCATTAATACGGATCCACACCATTTACCCACCGCGATTATTGATGCGGACAAAAATGTAATGAGCCGCAGTATGTTGTATGCACTGCACAATTCCGGCTATTTCTCTTTTCAAAAAGAATTTACCACCGAGCAACAGGCCGCAGAGGCGCTGGCACAGGGAAAAGTACAATTCGTTATTAGTTTTCCTGCTGATTTTACCCGCAAAATATTACGCGGTGAAAAAGCCAGTATGATTATTGAAGCCGACGCCACAGATCCAGCAGCTATCACCTTACCCTTAATGACAGCAAATATGCTGTCGGAGCTGGTGCTAAAAAGAAATCTGCCTAAAGCACAGCAGCCAGTGGCGCCACTGGTTTCTATTGATGTGCGCCAGCATAAGCTATTCAACCCGGAAGGGATTACTCAATACAACATTGTTCCCGGGCTGCTGGGGATTATCCTGACCATGACGCTGGTATTGATGGCGGGCCTTGCCATTGCCAGAGAAAGTGAAAACGGCACCATGGAGAGTCTGTTGGCAACGCCAGCGACCCCCTTAGAGGTGATGATTGGAAAAATTACCCCCTATGTGATTATTGGTAGCGTTCAGTCCGTGGTGATCTGCTTTATGGTGGTTTATCTGTTTAATGTGCCAATTCTGGGGGACCTGTTTTCGCTGTTTATCGCCATTTTGCTGTTTATCGCCTCCAGTCTGGCGGTGGGCATCGCGCTGTCCGCTTTTGCTAAAAATCAGCTGCAGTCAATGCAGTTAACCTTCTTCTATTTTTTGCCGTCGGTGTTGCTGACCGGATTTATGTTCCCGTTTCGGGGGATGCCAGAGTGGGCACAGGTTATTGGTTCGTTTTTACCCCTGACTTATTTTCTTCGGCTGATTCGCGGTGTGATTCTGAAAGGTAACACTATTTTTGAAATGTGGTCCGACGTTTGGCCTCTTATTGGGTTTACTTTCGGATTTATGCTGCTCGGTCTCTACTTCTATCACCGCACTTTGGATTAATTAATACCGCTACCCCGTTGTTCAAAACCAGATGAGAGCTATTTATGAAAGATAATGGAATATATAAACAACCGCTGATACGGCGCTTTATGCTATGGATACATGAACGTTTTCCTCTGCCAAATGCCCCCATTCTTTTTCCTGCTGTTTATTGTCGCTTATGCCGTAGCGGCCAGTTCAGAAAAGAGAGAGGTAATGTTCTCATGGAATATTATTTTAGGTTGTCTGGTGTCCTGGTCCTATTTTCTGCTGCTGCGGATTTTTGACGAACATAAAGATTATCTGATTGATTGTGAAAATCATCCCCAGCGGGTACTGCAACGGGGATTGATCACGCTTAAACATCTGAAAATTGTTGGTGCAGGTTGTATTGCATTGCAGCTCTTCGGCAGTATGGCCATTGATGGGGGGATCGGTGGAACAACTTTAGCCTGGGTATTTCTGTTTATCTGGACTTGCCTGATGGGCAAAGAGTTCTTTATTGGTCAGTGGCTCAACCAATACCTGACCTGGTATGCCATCTCTCATATGTTGGTTATGCCGTTAATCATCTGGTGGCTGGCCAATATAGCGGTTCCGGGCGTTACGCTCAGCATTCCGATGCAAATATTGATGCTGCTCTCTTTTACCGCCGGATTTATTTTTGAAATCACGCGTAAATTTAAAGGTCCGGATGAAGATCGGAAAGAGGTGCCTACCTACTCTTCAATTTATGGCATCAAAACGGTGTTTATCGTTCTGGTCGTACTGATCTCTGTAATGTTACTCATCCAGCTATGGTTGATTATGGCGACTATCGGCAATCTTCCTTTCTTGTCTCTAATTTCGTTAGTCATTTTCTATATCTTAAGCCTGTATCAACTCAGGTCGTTTTTACGCCACCCCTGCGTTCGCAACCGAAAGCGTAATGAAGCCATTGTTGGCCTCTACATGGCCGTTGGTTATCTGGTTTGTGCAATAACGATTTTCACTGCCATAAACGTTTGATATTTGCAGGATTTTTTATGTCGATAAAAGAGCTATCACCACGTCATCTGTATACCTATACAGAAAAAGCCCGGCAACAGCGTCTGGCCTATCTGTCAAAACACGCCCAGTGTACGCTGGATAAGGTTGCCCATAACTCATTTGATGCCACTGCGCTGTCCAACACGATTGAAGGGTTTATTGGCTCGGTGGAAGTCCCTGTGGGTATTGGCGGTCCGCTGCAAATTCATGGACTTCACGCTCAGGGAATGTTTTATGCCCCGTTTGCGACCACGGAAGGCGCCCTGATTGCTTCTATTTCACGGGGGCTACCGCGATTACCCGTTCGGGTGGTGCAACGGCTCGGGTACTGGGCCAGCGTATGATGCGGGTTCCGCACTTTGAATTTCGCAGTGTGATACAGGCGATGGCGTTCAGCCATTGGGTGGTTAACTACCTTGATGAGCTACGCAGCGAAATTGCTAATCACTCGCGTTATGCACAATTGGTGGCCTTAACGCCCCAGATTATCGGACGTAGTGTACATCTGCATTTTATCTATGAAACCGCCGCTGCCGCCGGACAGAATATGACCACAACCTGTACCTGGCACGCCTGCCAGTGGATTCACGATAGGTTGGCAGCGACGACAGACCTGAAACCTCATCACTTTATGATCGATGGTAATTTATCCAGCGATAAGAAAGTCTCTTATCAATCGCTGATTCACGGTCGGGGCACGCGGGTCATTGCTGAAGTTCATTTAAGTGCAGAAGTGTGCAAGTCCATCCTGCGCGTCACTCCGGCTCAGTTGGTTAATGCTTATCACCATGTGGCAGAAGGGGCGGTGGCAGCCGGTATGGTTGGCATGAATATCAATGTAGCTAATGTAATTGCTGCCCTGTTTACCGCTTTAGGACAGGATATTGCCTGTATCCATGAATCTTCTGTTGCTCATTTACGTATGGCGCTGAACGACGATGGTGCGCTTTATTGCAGTATCACATTACCTTCTCTGGTCATCGGTACCGTTGGCGGCGGAACTCACCTCCCTCATCAGCGTGAGTGTTTGAATATGTTAGGTTGTACCGGGCCGGACAGCACCAGTAAGCTGGCTGAAATTATTGCCAGCTACTGTCTTGCGTTGGATATTTCCACCTTGTCCGCTATTGCCGCCGATGAATTTGCTAAATCTCATGAAAAGTTGGGGCGTAATCGTCCACACCTTGCAGCCGCTCCTTCTACCTTAGCGGATCTCAATGTGGCTTTCTTTCACTCCGCATCTTATAACCCGGTTTGGGGCAGTAAACCGCCGGTATCCGTTGATATACCAACAGGTTCAGACGATAAACACAGCTTGCTGACCACCCTAAGCTCGCAGCATTCGAACAGGCTGATGGGACTGTTTCCCGTTACCCTGACCAATACGGCGCGACAGGATATTCCGGTAATGCTGAAGCTCAAGCCACTGGATCAAGACATCTTCACCATGATGAGGTTTCTTGCCGGGAAGTGTTCTCCTGCTCTGTTGCAGGCTATTTCAGATTCGACACACCTGATAGAGTTTTTTAATACTCACAGTCGTGAAGTGGCCGTGATGAATCAGCAGGACCCACGCCTGACACGCTATATGCCAACGATTTATGGGGTTATTCGTGATGACAAAACGCGAACCTATGCCTTGGTTGAAGAGCAGCTCCGCGATTTAGTGTTGATGGATTCCACCAACGACATCGACTTATGGCAATCCTGCCATATTGAAACGGCCATTGCCGGTATTGCAGAAATTCATGCCGTTTGGCTGGGACAGGAAGGGGCCCTGCTACAGCGATTCCCTGAAATTTGTTTACAGGGTAAAGAGAACACCTTAGCGCAGCGTCCTCTGTTATATGCATTTGCTGATTTTATGGCGCAAAACCTAGCCCACTACTTTACCTCTTCCGATCGCGACTATTTCCTGTCATGGGTAGAAAGCGCAGAAATCTGGTGCAGCGAAATTGAGCAGATGCCGCGTACTCTGGTACATAACGATTTTAATCCGCGCAATATTGCCTTCCGTCAGCTTGATGGGCGACTGGAGCTATGCACCTGGGATTGGGAACTGGCTACTTTGCATCTGCCTCAGCGGGATCTGGTCGAGCTGCTGGTTTTTACTCAGCAGGCAGACATTAGTGCTGAAACGGTGAGGTACTACCTGGAACTTCATCGCCAGCAGTTAGAACAGCATAGCCAAAGCGCCATTGACCCTATTCAGTGGCAAAGAGGCTACGTGCTGGCGCTTCATGATTTTTGGCTACGGCGTATTCCATTTTATTTAATGGCTCACCACGTCAGCCAGTATCCGTTTATCGATCGAGCTATGCAGACCCTGCGTAAACTTATTGAGCTGACGCGGACTTCGCTTCAGTCATAGCTCCACGTCATTCATTTTAGCTAAGGAGAAGCGTGCAAGGTTTGTCAGTTTATTCAGTGAATTCTGTTGGATAGCTGACCTTATCGGAGCGCTCAAATGGACTCTATGACAGACTTATATTCTCAGCATCAGGCCGTACAATTAACTCAGGATCAATTGGGTGGAAAAGCCGCCAACCTTTTATGGTTATCGCTGGAACAGTATCCCGTACCCGAATGGTGGGTGGTGCCAAGCGATACGCTTACTCAAATAGTCACTCAGGACCCGGTTATTGCCGACATGGTACAGCGGTTAACAACCGTTACCGCGGATATCACCCTTGAGGATCTTGATAAGCTGGCAGCGCCATTGCGCCAGCAGATACAGCAGGCTTCGTTGCCAGAAGATCTGCGAAAGCAGCTGTCGCTGCTGTTGGCGGATTATCCTGACACTTTCTTTTCCGTTCGTTCATCGGCCATCGGTGAAGATGCAGATAATGCCTCTTTTGCCGGGCAGATGGATAGCTATCTGTTTCAACAGGGGCTTGACGCGATTAGCGCCAGCGTTTGTGCCGTGATGGCTTCGGCTTTTAATACCCGGGCTCTGCAATATCGACTACACAGAGGACTCTCGGTGGAGAATATCCGCTGTGCGGTGATTATTCAAAAGATGGTGGATGGTGAGGTTTCCGGCGTGATGTTTACTGCGCATCCGGTGACGGGAAGTCGCCAGCATGGACTGATTTCCGCGGCCTGGGGCGTTGGTGAAGGGGTAGTTTCCGGTGAGTGCGATACCGATGAGTTTAGCGTTCATCTGTTTAACGATGAGATTGAGCGTCGTATTGTGGAAAAGCGCGTTGCGCTGGTGTTTGATAAAACTAACCAACGGGGTACGGTTGCTCAGGATATTGACCAAGCTAACCAGTGGGCTGAAACCCTCACCGATGCACAAATTTATGCGTTACGGAATATTGGTAATCGTATTGCCCGCCACTGCGGCTGTCCGCAGGATATTGAGTGGACCATTAAAGATCAGCAGCTCTATATTTTACAAACCCGCCCGATTACCCGCTTGCCGAAGGTCGCTTCTCCTGTCGATCGCAATCTGGTGTTTAACAACGCCAATATTCAGGAATCCTATTGTGGTGTTACTACGCCGCTGACCTTTTCGTTTGCCAGTGCCACCTATGCAACAGTGTATGAGCAAACCATGCGTATTCTTGGCTGCTCGGATAAGCAAGTTAGCCAGTCTCAGGACATGCTGGATAATATGCTGGGGCTGATTAAAGGGCGGGTTTATTACAATATCAATAACTGGTATCGCGGCCTGCTGATGCTGCCATCATTCAAAACCAACAAGCAGGATATGGAACGGATGATGGGACTGACGGATCAGGTGGATTTTATTCAATCCAGAGAGTTCACCCTGTGGGAAAAGGCCGCCAAACTGCCGGGTATGGCAAAAGCTTTGGTTCGCCTGTTGGCTGCGTTCCGTAATATGGATAAAAACGTAGAACAGTTTTTACAACAGTTCAGTTCTCTTACGGCGAATATTCCCCGCGATCGTCTGCATACTCTTACGGCCAACCAACTGACAGAACAGCTTAAATATCTGGATACGCACTTGCTGCAACGCTGGACTACGCCGATTCTCAATGACTTTTACGTCATGATGTACAACGGGCGGGTGTACCGTACTCTGGAAGCGGCAGGCGTTGAAAAAACGGCGGCCCTGATGGGGGATTTACTCTCCGGTGAAGAGGATATTGAAAGTACTCAGCCGACCAAAGAGCTACTGGTCATGTGTCAGTACGTTCGTTCTAAACCAGAATTGCGTAAACTGATTGAACAGGGACAGGGCACCACGCTGCTCAATCAGCTCAAGACCCGGGACGTGCATTTCCACCAGCAGTGCATTAACTATATTGATAAATATGGCGATCGCACCATAGGAGAAATGAAGCTGGAAACCCTGACGCTTCGCTATGATTCCCGTTTTCTGTTCACCATCTTAAAAAACTATCTGACGCTGGACGACTTAACGCCAGAATCACTGGCGGCCAGAGAACGAGGGTTACGTACCGAAGCGGAGAATCGGGCTTTTAGCGCCGTAGAGCAGAAACTGGGCAACCGCCGTATGCGATCGTTTAAGCGTCATCTGAGCAAGCTTCGTCAGGCCATCCGCCATCGGGAAAATATGCGCTTTACCCGTACCCGAATGATTGGCCTCTATCGCGATCTGTTTAATCAACTAGGCCGCCAGTATGCGCTGGAAGGTATTCTGTCTCAGGCTCGTGATATTTTCTATCTCACCCTGAATGAGATCTATAGCGGTTACGAAGGAACTGCGGTGCAAACTCAGCTAAAACCGCTGGTTGAATCCCGTCGACAGGAATATGCCAGCTATGAAGCGGAAGACTTGGCCCATCATTTCTATTGCCAGGGGTCTTTGTTCCAGCAGCATGATTTTGCCTATCCTCATCAGGTGGAAGAAACCTCATCAGATATCAATCAACTGCATGGTATTGGCTGCTACCCTGGCATCGTAGAAACCACGGTGCGCTTAATTAAATCGCCCGAAGATAAAATGTCATTGTCCGGTCAGATCCTCTGTACCGAGCGGACCGATCCCGGCTGGGCACCGCTGTTTCCAACGGCGGGTGGGTTGCTGATAGAGCGAGGTTCTACGTTGTCTCACTCTGCGGTGGTAGCCAGAGAGATGGGGATCCCTGCCATTGTTGGTATTCCTAATATCACCCGTTTATTGCGTAACGGTGAATATGTGCGTATGGATGGGGGAGCTGGCACGGTAATGCGTCTGGAGCAGGTGGAAAAGGATGCCTGTGCAGAGGAAGAAAGGAGACCAGAGGATGCATTACTATGATTAATGCGTCGGAATGGCAGCCCAACCAGCGGCTAACTCCTGAGTTTATGTCGCTTCCGGCGGAAATCTATCGCCACGATCCTCTCTGGCCGGGAGAGGATCCATTGTCGATTGAGCAGCAGTTTAGTCAGCAGAATCCATGGTTTGAGCAGGGGAAGGCCTGGACAGGTACTATTCCCGGAAAGGCTCGTCTGGTGGGTTTCCTACCTTCTCATTTGGTCGAGGGGCAGAAGGTGGCATTTTTTGGTTTTTGGGAAACGATTAACGATCTGTCCTGTAATCAGCATCTGTTCAATGCCCTTGCCGCATGGGCAAAGCAGTACGGTATTACTCAGCTATACGGGCCAATTAATTTTTCCACCTTTGGCCAGTACCGAATTCGTCTGAATCAGTTTGATAAGGGGGCTTTCGCCGGGGAACCTTACAATCCACCCTACTATGGTGCTTTGCTGGAACAGCTAGGTTTTAGCATTAAGCATCGTTATACCTCGACTTTCGATGATGCCAGTACGGCAGCGGATAACTGGTCAAAGCACTATCAACGGATCAAAAGGCTACCCATGCCGGATATTAACATTCATCCGCTGACGCCAGCTTTATGGATGCGCGAGCAGCACCGACTGTTTAAATTTGTCGATCGTCTGTTTAGACAGGGTTTTGCTTACACCCCGCTAAAGTGGGATGAGTTTCAACAGCGTTGTGGCGAACGCTTTATTCAACGTTTTTGCCCCGACTCCTCGATGTTGGCTCAAACTGCCAGTGGAGACATTGCCGGTTTGGCCATCGCGCTACCGGTTTACCGCGATGGCAAAGCTGAAACTAATTTGTGCAAAACCGTAGCAATACACCCCCCGCTATCGGCGTACCGGTGTACTGGGGCATCTGTGCAATCAGTTTTTTCAATATACTCGCCAGCATTATCCGCGCATCGGCGGGGCGATGATGCGTGACGATAACGCCAGTTTGGTTATGTCCCAATCCATGCTGAGCGGAGCCACTCAGAGTCACCATCACTATGCGCTGTATGGTAAGGAGCTATTCTGATGAATCTGTGTCAGCTTATCGTTCAGTCTGCTGAACGCTATCCGGATAGCATGGCGCTCAGTATTCCGCTATCCGGCAGTGAGTATTCTCATCTGAGCTACCGGGACTTTATCAATCTGGCCGGACATTTTCAGCGCCAACTGATTCAGTCCGGTTTTACCACCGGAGATCGTTTGGTGCTGATGATTCCTCCCGGTTTGTATCTCTATCCTTTGCTGGTTGCCATGCTGGGATTAGGCATTGTTGCCGTTATGCCGGAGAGAGGGCTGCCTAAAGCGCAATTCAGAGCGGCACTGCGTCATTGTCGGCCTAAGGCCATTATTACCGTAGCGGCAATAGGTAAGTTTTGGCCGCTGATCCCTGAGCTCTGGCGGATAAAGCGCTTGGTGGTTGACCGGTCAATGATTGGGATGAAGCAGCTATCAGCCAGTGTAAATGCATCGGATGAGGCTTTTATCTGTCGATCTCTAACGCCAGAAACTACCGGCCTGATTACCTTTACTTCCGGTACTACGGGCATGCCAAAAGGGGCGAATCGCACCCACGGTAGTTTGATGGAGCAGCATCGGGCCATCGAAAACCATTTCCCTTCAATGGGTCATCATGTTGATTTACATAGTTTTCCGGTACTTGTTCTGCAGACGTTAAGTATGGGGCAGCAGAGCATCTTACCTCATTTTGACTTTGCTAAACCGGGGGCGGTTAACCCTCCTGATGTCATTCGGCAAATTAACCGCTTTGATGTTACACGCATCAGCGGTGCACCCGCCTATATGCAGAAAATCATTGGTTATGCACAAAGACAGGGTTTGACCTTTCCCAAAGTTCGTCAGGTGGTTATTGGCGGTGCTCCGGGTAATAAAGCGTTGTATCAGGGTTGCCAGCAGGTTTTTCCTTTGGCGCAGCAGCACGTCATTTATGGTTCAACGGAAGCGGAACCTATTGCCAGTGTTGATATGCAAACCTTAACGGAGTGCTGGGCGCAACATGATGGCTATCTGGTTGGCAAGCCGATAGACGTTGCTGAAATCTGTCTGAGGGAAATCATGTTGTCCGGAGAGTCAGGGGCACTTAAAGCACCCATTGCCGGTGAAATCGGCGAAATTCTGGTGGCCGGGCCTCATGTGCTGTCCGAATATATTGATAATCCCCTGGCGACCCGGCTGCATAAAATTCCACGTAAACAGGGCGGAATCTGGCACTGTACTGGGGATGTGGGTTACTTCGATGACTCAGGGCAAATATGGCTGCTGGGGCGGGTTAATGACCGCATTTCTATTAATCAGCAGCGGGTGTTTTATCCTTATACGGCTGAAAAAAGGCTGAACGATCTCAGGGAAATTGAACGTTGTGCTTTGGTTGCTAATCCGCAAGGAAATGCCGCATTAATTCTGCAATGTACCTGCTTACCGCAAGAGTTATTAACCATTCTCGAAGAGCTACAGCTGGCAGACGTCACCCGAATTTATCAGATATCAGAAATGCCGGTTGATGTTCGGCACAACAGCAAGATTAATCGTCTGGAACTGAAAAGATTACTGTCAAAGAACGCCTTAACGGTATGCAGTCTGAACAGGGAGGCCGTATGAAACCGTCTCATTTTCTTGTTCGTTTAAATTCAGCCGACTGTATTACGCTGTTTGGGTTGCTGTTTAGTGCTATTGCCATGGTTTGTGCCTTGAACCAGCAATTACTTTTGTCGGTTTCGTGGCTGTTTCTCGCCATGCTGGCAGATGCGCTCGATGGGATCTGGGCCCGCCGTAATAAACTGGTCCGCGCCTTTGGGCGTTATCTTGATGGCTTTATGGATCAGTTGATTTACCTGATTTCACCGGCGGTAGTGCTATACCTTTCCGGTTTTGATGGCTACTGGTCACTATTTTTACTGCTGATGATTGCCTGCGGTTCTATTCGGCTTTCGGTGTTTAATGAGGTGGGTAACATCGAAGGTAGCAGCGGGCTTTCCTATCTCGGTATGCCGGTATTCTGGAGCCTGTTTATCCTTAGTGCCTATCTGCTGCTGCGCTTTGTGCTGCCGCCACTGTCGGGCTATTTATTGCTTAGCGTTACGCTGCTGCTGTTTAGCATAGCGATGTTATGGCGGCGGCCGTTTTATAAGTTTAAGCATCTGAGCGTCATTATAGGCATAACGCTATCTGGCGCATTCACCTTCTTCTGGCTCCATTTCAGAGGCTTCTGTGTGGTATAAAATATTACATGCCTGGTATCTGATGATCCCTGTGATACTGGGAGGCTGTGCCCATATGGTTATTGTTAAATATAACCGTTTTTCTGTGCTGAATATTCCTCTGGCAACGTCCAGTTTTGGTGCCAATAAAACCTGGCGTGGGCTGCTATTGGTTCCCCTGTTAACCGCGCTGTTTTCTCTGTTGTGGATACCCATTGGTCAGCTTCATTCACAAGAGATATTGCCGGTGCGGATAGAAGAGTGTTTGCTGGCAGGGGCGTTTGCCGGACTCGGTTATATATTGCTGGAATTGCCTAACTCATGGATGAAAAGGCGATTGGGGATTCCACCGGGCAAGCTGCCCGACCGGAACAGGGTTCTTTTTATCTTTAGCGATCAGGTGGATTCGGCTATTGGTGTAACCTTAGCTTATACCCTCTATTTTGAACTGCCTGCCGTTTCAGCAATGCTGATTTTGGTTTTTTTCTTGCTGAGTGCTTTTGTGGTGAAACGTCTGTTGTATTTACTGGCGCTGAAGAAGACGAAGTTTTAGATCTGTTTTGGGGTTAAAGTGCAGCGTTATTTTGCTGCACTTATTACTAGTCTGGTTAACGATACTTAGCTAACTTTTGGCTGGGACAATATCTCCAGCACTTTAATCTGCGTGACGGTACCGTTTGGTAAATGCCAGCTAATATCATTGCCTGCACGCATTCCTAACAGTGCTGCGCCAATAGGAGCCATAACGGAAATTTGTTCAGCACTGTCTTTCAGGTCATGAGGAAATACCAGAGTGCGAGTCCGTTCTTCCTGGGTGCTGAGATCGATAAACCGCACCCGGCTGTTCATAGTGACAACATCCGCGGGAACTTCATCTGGCGCAACAATGTCAGCCCGATCGATTTCTGCATTAAGTGCCTGAGCCACCGGTGATGAAGCGAATTCAGGGTGTTCAAGCAGCATGTCGATACGCTCTGCATCCAGTTCATTTATGATTATGGCGGGTTTAAGCATACATCACTCCGATAATATCTTTGATTAGACTAGTCCTATCTAATTTTAGGGTTCATTGTTTGTCGGCCTGAGTTTCAGACCAGCAGTAAAATAATATACTAAGCAAAACAAAACCCCCGCAGGTTGAATGCGGGGGCTAAGAGCGCTGTTTCCTGAATATTAATAAAACCACGTTAAATTAAAGAGATCGGGATCACGCTCTACAGATTCTGGTTTTATATCGTCTTTGGCTTTCCGGGCATTTTGACCACCGGAGCAATACGATAAGACGCTAAATCAATCATATCAGTAAAGCAGACCAAAGGCTAATTAACGATTTTTATCGCTTAGTTACTGTTTTTTCCGTCATTTTTTCGTTTTTCTAACGTGCGATGACGTGATTGCACGTTTTTCCCACGGGAACGGAAATAATCAGCCAGCTGTTCAGCCACATAAACGGAACGGTGTTTACCACCGGTACAACCAATCGCGACTGTCAGATAGCTACGGTTATTGGTTTCCAGCATCGGTAACCACTGTTCAAGGTAGCTACGAGTCTGATAAATAAAGTTATGTACTTCAGTATGGCGATCCAAAAAGGAAGCCACCGGCTTATCCAGACCGGTCATTGGGCGGAGTTTTGGATCCCAATGTGGGTTTGGCAGAAAACGAACGTCAAAAACGTAGTCCGCATCGATTGGAATACCGTGTTTAAAGCCAAATGATTCGAACACCATGGTTAGTTCGCGTTCGCGCTTACCAAGCAATCTGGTTCTCAGCATTTCTGCCAGTTCATGAACTGACATCTCTGCGGTATCGATAATCAGATCGGCCCGTGAACGCAATGGTTCAAGCAGGGTATCCTCTTCATCGATAGCGCTCTCCAACGATAAATTTTTATTCGACAGAGGGTGCAGGCGACGGGTATCGCTGTAACGTCTGATTAGCGTGTTACGATCGGCATCAAGGAACAGTAGCTGAGGAGAGAAATCACCCGGCAGATTATTCAGAACTTCTTCCAGAATTTCTGGGGTTTCAGGTAAATTTCGCACATCAATGCTAACCGCGGCGGAAGTTTGTCTTTCCGCCAGCGTTTCGGCTAACTGGGGCAATAATACTACCGGTAAATTATCGACGCAGTAGAAACCCATATCTTCCAGAGCGCGCAGCGCTACGGACTTACCTGAGCCTGAGCGGCCGCTGACAATCATCAGCACCATGTTGCTATTCCTCTTAATCATCACGATACGATATCAATATCGCCGGTATCTGGGCCTGGCACAACACTTCATGTGTTGCTTTGGGTTAAACATCAACCCTAACAGAATAAACGTTAACACGAACAATCGTTTTTAAACAGATTGATTTTCAGTTGGTTCATTCTCTTTATCAGATGATTCCTGAGTAAACAGCTGATAAAGCTCTTCATCGGTTTGCGCCATTCGCAACTGACGGCACAGGGTCTTATCTGCCAGACGTTGGGCTATGGCTGATAGGGTTGCCAGATAGGCCTGGCACTCATCAGCCGGAACGAGCAGGGCAAATAAAATATCAACCGGTTGATTATCGACCGCATCAAAACTGACCGGGCTATCCAGTGTGATAAATACGCCTACAGCACGAGTGGTGTCTTCTTCCAGCTTACCGTGCGGAAGAGCGATACCTGCGCCAATACCAGTGCTACCCATACGTTCACGGCTGAGGATTGCCTCAAACACCACGCTGGTTGGTATATTCAATTGGCTGGCGGCCATTTCGCTAACAATTTCTAACGCCCGTTTTTTACTGGAGCAGTGAACGGCACTGCGTGTGCTGTCTAATTTCAGAATAGAGCGTAATTGCATGGCGGATAACGTGTTCATCATTTGTAGGAACCATTGAGTCAGATCAGTTGTTTACGCTGATTTGACGGGGGAATAGATAACGACTCCCTGTATTTTGCTACCGTCCTTCTGGCAACAATAATCCCTTGGTCGGTTAGCATGCTGGCGATTTTACTGTCGCTCAGCGGCTTACCTGGATTTTCAGCCGAAATCAATTTTTTAACCAGTGCACGTATTGCGGTAGAAGAGGCTTCGCCGCCGCTATCGGTATTGACGTGACTGGAAAAGAAGTATTTTAACTCAAATATCCCTCTGGGGCTATGTAAGTACTTTTGGGTTGTTACGCGTGAGATGGTTGACTCATGCATATCAACCGCTTGGGCGATATCTGCCAAAACCATTGGCTTCATGTATTCTGCGCCCAGCTCAAAAAATTCTTCCTGCCGTTCTACAATACATTCCGTTACCCTAAGTAGCGTGTCGTTACGACTTTCAAGGCTTTTGATTAGCCAGCGGGCATCTTGCAAATTGGTACGGATATATTGATTATCGCTGGCATTATGGGTATTTGCCATTGAGGCGTAATGCTGGTTAATCTGCAAGCGTGGGATACTTTCCGTATTGAGCTCAGCCACCCATTTGCCCTGAACTTTGCGCACCAGCACATCAGGAATAACGTATTCGGACTCGCTGGCATGAATTGACTGACCAGGGCGAGGATCAAGGCTCTGAATCAGTTGCATGGCCCCTTTCAGTGCCTCTTCACTAATTCGAGTCAGTTTTAGTAATGAGCGGAAATCATGGCTGCCTAACAGTGCCAGATGATGGTCGGCAATCTGACGAGCATCATTCAGATAAGGGGTATCAGAAGATAGCTGGGAAAGCTGCACCAGCAAACATTCTCGCAGATCGCGGGCAGCAACGCCCACCGGGTCGAAACGCTGAATGCGCTTCAGCACCGCTTCAATTTCGTCGAGTTCAACTTCGTCCTGTCCCAGACTGTCGGCAATATCTTCCAGCGAAACCGTCAGATAGCCGGTATTGTCCACCGCATCAATAATGGCGGTAGCAATGGCTTTATCCAGATCGGAGAAGGGGGTTAGATCCATCTGCCACATCAGATGATCTTGCAGGGTCAGGGTGGTTTCACCCTGAAACACCGGGAGTTCGTCATCGCCATAATCGTTATGGGTGCCGGACGGTGTTCCTGCGGTATAAATTTCGTCCCATGAGGCGTCGAGGGGCAGGTCTTCAGGAATATCGGACTGTTGTAGCGCTTCACTGGTATCGAGCTGTTCGTGTTCGGTCTCTTCATGCGAATCTATTTCGTCATGATTATCCGCCTGCTCAAGCAGTGGGTTACTTTCCAGTGCGATTTGAATCTCTTGTTGCAGTTCAAGTGTCGACAGTTGCAACAGGCGAATGGCCTGCTGTAACTGAGGTGTCATGGTTAATTGTTGACTTAACTTGAGCTGTAAACCTTGCTTCATAATGACATATTACACTTATTATCGCATTCCGGAATGGCTAAGCGAATGTTCCCATAGGGTAGCAATAATAGCTACAATCGGAATTCATTGCCTAAATAGACCCGCTTCACATGTTCATCTTCCAGAATAGATGATGGTGTTCCATGAGCAATTAAATGACCCTGACTAACGATGTAAGCGCGTTCACAAACGTCCAGCGTTTCACGTACGTTATGGTCGGTAATTAATACACCAAGCCCGCTATCGCGCAGGTGCTCAATGATTTTTTTAATATCAATAACCGAAATGGGGTCAACGCCGGCAAAGGGTTCATCCAGCAAAATGAATTTAGGGTTAGCGGCTAACGCTCTGGCAATCTCTACCCGACGGCGTTCACCACCGGAGAGTGATTGCCCAAGGTTTTTACGAAGATGCTCAATATGGAACTCTTCCAGCAGCTCGTTGGCACGATCTTCCCGCTGTTCATTGGTTAAATCATTGCGGATTTGCAGCACCGCCATCAGATTATCGTAAACGCTCAGACGACGAAAAATAGAGGCTTCCTGTGGCAGATAGCCAATACCGCGACGGGCACGCGCGTGCAGCGGTAACAGACTGATATCTTCACCGTCGATAAGAATCGAGCCCGCATCACGCTGGACGATACCCACAACCATGTAAAACGTGGTGGTTTTACCCGCGCCGTTTGGCCCAAGCAAACCGACAATTTCACCGGAGTTGACGGTCAGGCTGACATCTTCTACCACTCGGCGACCTTTGTAGGCCTTGGCCAGATTCTCTGCTGTTAACGTTGCCATTCGCTATTGTTTACTCTTTTCTTTAACTGCGGTTAAAAGTGTTTATTTTTTCTGTATCTGGGATGGTACCAGAACGGTGTTGACGCGTTTGCCTTTATTGCTGAACGCTTCCATCTTCTGCTCTTTCACTTTGTAGGTGATACGATCACCCTGAACATTACTGTCCAGCTGTTCCAGATAGGCATTGCCCGTCAGGTCAACAAAGTCAGTGGCCAATTCATAGCGGAGTTTTAAACCCCGGCCTTTTACTGGTTTTCCACTGTCTTGCATTTGGTAGAACGTCACCGGATTACCGAACGCTTCTACCACTTCTTTCCCTTCATTGCCTTCAGGGCGAGTTACGACGACTTTATCCGCGCGAATATCAATGGTTCCCTGCTTCACAATAACATCACCGGTGAAAGTGACGACATTACCATTCATGTCTAATGATTGCTGAGCAGAGCTAATGTTAATCGGCTGATTCGTATCATCTTTTAATGCAAACGCAGAGGCGCTGGTAACCAGAAGTATACCGGCTACCATGTTGTTAACCACGCTTTTACGATGATGGCTGAGTTTCATTGCCGGCTTTTGGTTGAACTTCATAATAGGTTTTTACCTTTTCAATCAGCTTAGCTGTTCTACTGCGCAGATTACCACGCATCTTCATTCCTTCGGAGGTAAAATTAGCCCCGTACAGAGTAACATGATCGTCAGAGCTGATATCCTGAGTCACCAGATTGACATCAGCACTGTTTGTTTTGATTCTTTCCAGCTGTGACGTCGTCGTCAGGCTGTTGACCTCAACATTATCATACAGATAAAGCATACGGTCTTTGGTTAATTTAGCGCGATCGGAGCGCACCGACCAGGTTGCCACTTTGTCCTTGTCATACATAATCATGACCGGTTTAGTGAACCAGGTATCTTCTGGCGTGGCGTAATATTTTACGTCTTCCGCCGTCAATTTGTAATTTAACTGACCTTCCGGATTGTACACTATCGTCACCATTTGTTGGCTCTGATAGGTGGGTTCTTTATCATCCGGCGGCACGATGGTTTTATTGTCATCAAAATCAGCCAGATTCCAGCCAATAAGACCTAAAGCGATTAGCATTAGTACAATCGTCAGGCTTAGCTTTGTCTTGCTCATACTCATATGGATAACCCTTGTGCCCCGTCGAGTTTATCTTGCGCTTGCAGAATTAAATCACATAACTCGCGTACAGCACCACGACCACCGGGAATTTGCGTTACATAGTGTGCTTTTGGTAGAAGAAGAGGATGCGCATCCGCTACTGCTACCGCCAGGCCAACTTTTTGCATCACAGGCCAGTCAATCAAATCATCGCCAATATATGCCACTTGTTCTGGCGTCAGGGAGACTTCTTTAAGTATTTTCTCGAAAGCCACCAGTTTATCAGATTGCCCTTGATACAGATGAGTTATTCCCAACGTTTTGGCACGATTTTCAACCAGCTTGGCGCTACGTCCGGTGATAATGGCAACATCGATGCCAGAAGTAATCAGGCAGCGAATACCATAACCATCACGTACGTTGAAGGCTTTTAGCTCTTCCCCCTGATTACCCATATAAATCAGGCCGTCGGACATGACGCCATCCACATCACAGATCAACAGTCGAATTTGGGCCGCCCGTTGAAAAATCTCTTTGCTTACTGCGCCATAGCAGGTGTTAATCATGTTTATACTCTTTTGCTTTTCACTTAAATCGTGCAAACCAGCCATTTTGCCTTAAACCACGCCGGCGCGCAGCATATCATGCATATGAACCACGCCCACTAACCGATCGCCTTCAGCCACCAGAACGGCCGTAATATGGCGTGATTGCATCAGGTTCAGTGCTTCTACCGCCAGCATATCAGGGCGAACGCGAATGCCGCCTTTGGTCATCAGATCGGCAATTTTAGCATTACTGATTTCTACACCCTGATCGAAGACCCGACGCAGGTCGCCGTCGGTGAAGATCCCCTGAATCAACATATCGTCATTACAGATAACGGTCAGACCCAGATTTTTTCTGGTGATTTCCACCAGCGCTTCACGCAGTGATGCCTGATTGTTCACCAGTGGAATTTCGTCACCGGTGTGCATAATATCACTAACGCGTAATAACAGTTTGCGTCCAAGAGCTCCCCCCGGATGCGACAGGGCAAAATCGTCAGCGGTGAACCCTCTGGCTTCTAATAAAGCAACCGCTAATGCATCACCCATGACCAGTGTAGCGGTGGTGCTGGTTGTTGGAGCCAGCCCTAATGGGCAAGCCTCCTGAGGAACATTGATACATAAGTGTGTATCAGCCGCTTTCCCCATTGAACTGTTCGGATTACCGGTCATACAGATCAATGGAATTTGTAAACGTTTGATCACCGGAATCAGCGCCATAATCTCGCTGGATTCACCAGAGTAAGAGATAGCAATCACAATGTCGTCAGCGGTGATCATGCCTAAATCGCCGTGGCTGGCTTCGGCAGGATGAACGAAGAATGAAGGTGTTCCGGTACTGGCAAAAGAGGCCGCCATTTTACAGCCAATATGTCCGGACTTACCCATTCCCATGACCACGACTTTACCTTTGCAGTGGAACATTAGCTCACAGGCACGTGAAAAATCCTGATTGATATATTGATAGAGTTGTTCAAGCCCGGATCGTTCAATATCAAGAACCTGTTTTCCTGCTTGTTGAAAATCAAAGTTAGACATTACTCGTTCTCACTGTCATCAATAACGTTTCCTTTTTCTTATTTTGGATCGAGGAAACTTAAATTCAGGCGTACGCAGAATACATCAGCACACCAATATAAAAGATAAAACCAGCCAGCAGTGCGATTCCCATCGGCCGCGTTAATTGGCGGCTACGACCCACGCAGAGCAGGGTCAGAAGCAGGCTGGCTGCCAGCATAATCCAGTAATCACGAAGGAAGGCCTCGCTGAAAAAACTACCCGGAGAAATTAACGCCGGTATCCCCATGACCACTAAAATATTAAAAATGTTCGAGCCAATCACATTGCCCAGCACCATATCATCTTCATGTTTATACATGCCGGTGATAGCGGTTGCTAATTCAGGCAGGCTGGTGCCAATAGCAATAATTGTGAGGCTTATCATCAGTTCACTCAAGCCTAAATAGCGGGCAACCACAGTGGCGTTATCTACCGTTATTTTGGCGGCAATGGGTAAAACCAATACGCCTATTAGTATCCATAAAAACGCGACGGTTTGGCTTATCTCTTTGGGCGCTTCGGCTTCCTGACTAACAGAAAGTGAATCTGTCTCCCGAAGGAAATTGCGTTTACTCATTTTGAATACCAGCGCCATAAAGCTGATAAAGGCGAGCAACAGGATAATACCATCACTGCGGCTGAGCTGGTTATCATAAAGGACAAAACCCGCCAGCAACATGATCAGAAACAGTAAGGGAGCTTCGCGTTTTAGCCGTTTGGAATGCAGACTGAGTGGGCGAATAATAGCAACGCATCCTAAAATGAGTAAGATGTTGGTGATGTTCGAGCCAATAGCGTTACCGACCACCATATTGGTTTTGCCATTAAGCCCGGCGGTAACTGAAAATGCCAGTTCTGGCAGTGAGGTACCGACTCCGGTAACCATAATTCCTACGGCAAGACGGGGTACATTTAAGGTGTTTGCGATAGCGGTAGCACCAAAAACTAAGCGGTCGGCACCATAAACCAGCAGAATGAGGCCAATAAACAGCATTACTATGGCAATCAGCATGCATTATCCTGTTTAAAATTGAACTTTTTCATTCATCTATTCGTCTTAGTCAGGTCAGATGGACAGTAATATTCGGATAGCGTTTAGTACTATTATTGCTGAATTATCACAAGGGTCTTTAGTTCAGGCTGAGAACATTGATAAAATCCTTGAGTTAATTTTGACTGGCGTTGGATGAAAAGTAAAACACCGCCTGCGTTTCGGCCTCTGTTCGTCAAGGGGAATGAAATGTTGAGCCAGAGTATATTAATACTTATGATGGACGAGATAAGTATTCATCCTGATAGTTTAAGGACGTTATGATTAAATCGGCAGCGAATTTGGTCGAAGTACGGGGGATGTCGTTTTCCCGTAACGGTCGTCCAATATTTCAGGATATCAACCTGACGGTACCCCGCGGTAAAGTGACGGCGATTATGGGGCCTTCAGGCATTGGTAAAACCACATTGTTACGGTTAATCGGCGGGCAGTTAGCGCCGGATAGCGGTGATATCATTTTTGACGGGGATAATATCCCAACGCTTTCCCGTCGCCACCTGTATGAAGTCCGTAAAAAAATGAGCATGCTGTTTCAGTCCGGAGCGCTGTTCACTGATTTAACGGTGTTTGACAATGTGGCTTATCCTTTACGGGAACATACTAAATTACCTGAAGCATTACTGCACAGCACCGTATTGATGAAGCTGGAGGCCGTTGGCCTGCGTGGCGCAGCTAATCTGATGCCGGCAGAGCTGTCGGGTGGTATGGCGCGCCGTGCCGCTTTGGCTCGGGCAATTGCTCTTGAACCTGAACTGATTATGTTCGATGAACCTTTTGTCGGTCAGGATCCAATCACCATGGGGGTACTGGTTAAACTTATTGATGAGCTTAACCATTCATTAGGTATCACCTGTATTGTTGTTTCACACGATGTACCGGAAGTACTGAGCATTGCTGATTATGCTTATATTGTGGCGGAGCATCGTGTCATTGCAGAAGGAACGCCGGACGAATTACGTGCTAATCCTGACCCTCGCGCCAGACAATTTCTGGACGGTGTGGCGGATGGCCCGGTTCCTTTCCGTTTTCCCGCCGGTGATTATAAAACGGAGTTACTAAGTTAATGTTGCTACAGGCATTGGCGTCTTTAGGGCGCCGTGGTATCCAATTTTGCACCTCTTTTGGCCGTTCCGGGCTGATGTTGTATGGGGCACTGGTTGGAAAGCCGGAGTTTCGCAAGCAGTGGCCGCTTTTACTCAAGCAACTGTATGTTGTTGGCGTTCAGTCACTGTTGATTATTATGGTTTCCGGCCTGTTTATCGGTATGGTTCTGGGTCTGCAAGGCTACCTGATCCTCACTACCTACAGCGCTGAAGCCAGCCTGGGCATGATGGTGGCACTCTCTTTACTGCGCGAACTGGGGCCGGTTGTTACCGCCTTACTGTTTGCTGGTCGGGCTGGCTCGGCGTTAACCGCAGAGATTGGCCTGATGAAGGCGACAGAACAGCTTTCCAGCCTGGAGATGATGGCTATTGACCCACTGCGTCGGGTGATTACACCACGTTTTTGGGCCGGTTTTATCAGTATGCCATTGCTAACCGCTATTTTTGTTGCGGTTGGTATTCTGGGCGGAGCGATGGTAGGCGTGGACTGGAAAGGAATCGATGATGGTTTCTTCTGGGCTGCGATGCAGGACTCCGTTAGCTGGCACACCGACCTGCTGAACTGTTTAATTAAAAGTGTAGTATTTGCAATCACAGTAACCTGGATTGCGCTTTATAATGGCTATGACTGTATTCCGACATCTGAAGGAATTAGCCAGGCGACTACTCGTACCGTCGTACATGCCTCTCTCGCCGTGTTAGGCGTAGATTTTGTACTGACCGCAATGATGTTTGGGAATTAAATCGATGCAAAGTAAAAAAACGGAAATCTGGGTAGGGGTGTTCATGCTGATTGGCCTGTGCTCACTTTTATTCCTGTGTTTAAAAGTCGCAGATGTAAAATCTCTGGGTAATGAGCCAACTTATCGGCTTTACGCTACATTTGATAACATTGGCGGTTTAAAAGCGCGTTCCCCGGTAAGAGTAGGGGGAGTTTTGGTTGGGCGTGTGGCTGATATTACCCTTGATCAAAAGACCTACTTCCCGCGCGTAGCCATTGATATGCAGCAGCGTTTTAACCATATTCCGGATACCAGCTCTTTATCCATTCGCACTTCTGGCCTGTTGGGCGAGCAATTCCTGGCGATGAATATCGGCTTTGAAGATGAAGATATGGGCACCAAAATTCTGAAAGATGGCGATGAGATTAAAGATACCAAGTCAGCAATGGTATTGGAGGATCTTATCGGTCAGTTCTTATATAAAAGCGGCGGTGATGAAAAACCGGCTGATGAAGGCACTGCGCCCGCTCCGGTTCATTAATATATCCGGCTGGCAAAAGGTTGGTTACGGAGTTAACCATGTTTATTCAACATTATGGACAACAGTAGGATAAGAGGAACAGCTATGTTAAAACGTTTTATGATGGCAGCACTTTTCATGATTGCCCCTTTGGCGGCAAATGCAGCTGATGCCAGTAATCCTTACCAGCAGATGCAAGTTGCGGCGGAGAAGGTATTTACCCGCCTGACCAATGAACAACCTAAGATTAAGCAAAATCCTGACTATTTACGTACCGTAGTGAAGGAAGAACTTCTTCCTTACATTCAGGTGAAATATGCAGGTGCCTTAGTGTTAGGTCGTTATTATCGTGATGCTACCCCGGCACAGCGCGATGCTTATATGCCAGCCTTTGAAGCCTATATGGAGCAGGCTTATGGTCAGGCACTGGCTATGTATAATGGTCAAAAATATCAAATCGCCCCTGAGCAACCATTAGGTGATAAAGATAACGTTTCTATTCGTATCACCATTAATGATACCAACGGTCGTCCTCCAATTCGTCTGGACTTTCAATGGCGTAAAAACACCAAAACCGGTGAATGGCAGGCTTATGACATGATTGCTGAAGGTATCAGTATGATTACCACTAAGCAAAATGAGTGGGCTGAAACTCTGCGTCGTGACGGTGTTGATGGCTTAACTAAACAGCTGAAGGCTCTGGCCAGTCAGCGAATTACGTTGGATGATAAAAAATAATGCAGAACGCTCTGAACTGGCAGGCTGAAAATGGCGTAATAACGTTAAGCGGTGATTTAGATCGTGAAACGTTGCTGCCGTTCTGGAAAGTTCGGCAGCAGGTGATGAGTGCTGATATTACAACGATTGACGTGTCGGCGCTGTCCCGGGTGGATTCTGCTGGATTAGCGATGTTGGTTCATCTGCTTGATGAAGGTGAATCACGCCAACAGCCGTTAAAACTGACGGGTATGACGGAGAAGCTACAGATGTTGGCATCTCTGTATAATCTGCAACAAATTATTCAGCCTTACCTCGTGAGTACACCAACTATGGTGTGATAGTATGTTCATCAGGCTGATTTGAAATGAGTCGCGGAGATATAGTCATCTATATCTCCGCGATGTTTTTATAACGAATCAGAGCTTATGTGCTAATTTAAGCTGTTTTCTATTCTGAAAAACAGAACCTTTCTGATTAATATAGTGAAGACGATGGATACTAACGAAATAAGACAAATTTTGCTCGATGCATTAAATCTGCAAGATGTTCGCGTTACGGGTGACGGTAGCCATTTCCAGGTGATTGCCATTGGTGATATGTTTGAAGGTATGAGCCGCGTTAAGCAACAGCAGGCCGTTTATGCTCCGCTGATGGAATACATTTCCGATAATCGCATTCATGCACTATCAATTAAGGCATATACCCCGACAGAGTGGGAACGCGACCGCAAACTGAGCGGTTTGTAATTGGGTGAACAACCCATACGGGCTGCAGTGATTTTATCTGTGCTGATTAAATAACAACCTATAACAAGAAATATTAAATCAGCATCTGACCTTTTAAATGTTGTTGTATTAGAGAGAGCGATTATGGACAAGTTTCGAGTACAGGGCCCCACCCGACTAAGTGGTGAAGTGACAATTTCTGGCGCTAAAAACGCAGCGCTACCAATTCTTTTTGCAGCACTGTTGGCGGAAGAGCCGGTAGAGCTACAGAATGTACCAAAGCTGAAAGATATCGATACCACCCTGAAGTTACTGGGCCAACTGGGGGTAAAAATTGAGCGTAATGGTTCGATTTTTGTTGATGCCAGCAATGTCACTGAGTTGTGTGCTCCGTACGATCTGGTTAAGACCATGCGTGCCTCTATTTGGGCGTTAGGACCGTTGGTTGCTCGTTTTGGTTATGGTCAGGTATCCCTACCGGGTGGATGTGCTATCGGTGCTCGTCCGGTTGACTTACATATTTCAGGCCTGGAACAACTGGGTGCAGAGATTAAGCTGGAAGAAGGGTATGTTAAAGCATCGGTTAACGGTCGTCTGAAGGCCGCGCATATCGTGATGGATAAAGTTAGCGTAGGCGCTACGGTAACCATTATGAGTGCAGCAACGCTGGCGGAAGGAACGACGGTTATTGAGAATGCGGCTCGTGAGCCAGAAATTGTGGATACGGCTGAATTCCTGAATACGTTAGGTGCGAAAATCACAGGTGCAGGAACTGACCATATCACTATTGAGGGTGTTGAACGCTTAGGCGGCGGCGTATATCGCGTGCTGCCTGATCGTATTGAAACCGGTACTTTCCTGGTGGCTGCCGCGATTTCTGGTGGTAAGGTGATTTGTCGTAATACTCGCCCGGATATGCTGGATGCGGTATTAGCCAAATTACGCGAAGCGGGTGCTGAAATAGAAACGGGTAGCGACTGGATCAGTCTGGATATGAAAGGCAAGCGTCCGCACAGTGTGAATATTCGTACTGCGCCGCACCCTGGTTTCCCGACCGATATGCAGGCCCAGTTTTCTCTGTTGAATCTGGTGGCGGAAGGAACCGGTGTCATTACCGAAACCATTTTTGAAAACCGCTTCATGCATATTCCTGAGCTGATCCGTATGGGAGCTCATGCTGAAATTGAAGGCAATACGGTTATCTGTCACAGCGTTGATAAACTGTCTGCCGCTCAGGTAATGGCAACGGATTTACGCGCATCGGCAAGCTTAGTATTAGCGGGTTGTATTGCGGAAGGCGTTACGGTTGTTGACCGCATTTATCATATCGATCGTGGGTATGAGCGCATTGAAGAAAAGCTGAATGCATTAGGTGCTAATATTCAGCGTTTTAAAGAGAAAGATGAATAACGTTTAGGTTGGTTATTGATTGAAGTTGAAAGGGCGTGGAATGTGAGTTCTGGGCCCTTTTTGATTATTAGTAAGCCTGATTAATTGGTATCAGTGAATATTCCGACCGTAAAAATAAAGTATTCAAATCTGCACTGAGTGCGGTCGGAAAACCATCTGTACTCAGCTTGAGTGCGCGTCGGGCCTGGTCTGCCTACGGGCAGTTATGAAACACCTTGCGGTGTTTCACCCTGACGGGCCAGCGCAAGCGCTATTCAAACAGGCGAAGCCTGTTTGTCGTTGGCTTACGCCAAGTCGACCCCCACGGCAGCCCCTCCCTCCGGTTGGCCATTTTTAGGCATAAAACTAAACTTTCATTTTTTGCCATCGATTAAAAAGGGCGCAGATTTTATTTTCTGCACCCTTTCTGTTTTAACTTAAATGTATGAAATGAATTAATTGTTCTGCACCGGGTATTCGGAGATTTTTAGCGTGAAGGTCAGGCGCTGGCCCTGACGTAATACAATGACCGGGATGCTAGTGCCAGGGCGGATTTCTGAAACTTCATCCATGACTTCAATGGCCGAGGTGGCTGGCTTGTTGTTGACGTTGACCAGAATATCGCCAACCAGCAGCCCCGCTTCTTCAGCCGGACCGCCTGGGGTTACGGAGCGCACCAGTATGCCTTGTAACCGATCGAATGGACTGCCTTGATTTTGCATCTGGCTGAATTCACGGCCTTCAATACCGATAAAGCCACGAATCACTCGTCCGTCCCGGATCAGCTTATTCATAATTTTAGTGGCAAGTTCGGTAGGAATCGCAAAACCAATACCTTCCGGCGTATCGCCGTCGGTACGTTTATCTAATGACAGAGTATTGATACCCACTAACTCGCCCAGTGAGTTAATCAACGCACCACCAGAGTTACCGTGGTTAATCGATGCGTCAGTTTGCAGCAGGTTTTGTCGACCATAAGGGCTAAGGCTGGTTCGTCCGGTGGCGCTGATGATGCCCTGAGTAACGGTTTGACCAAGGTTATAGGGGTTACCAATTGCCAGAACGACATCGCCAACGTGAGGTGAGCGTTTTGAGTTAATTGGAATAACTGGCAGGTTGTCCTCTTTGATTTTGAGAACCGCTAAATCAGTTAAGGTATCGGCACCAACCAAAATTGCTTCATAAACCTGACCATTTTGTAATGTGATAATAACCTGGTCGGCGTTCAGAATAACGTGTCTGTTGGTAAGAATATAACCTTTCTTATTCATAATAACGCCAGAACCCAGGGTGTTAATCCCCAATGTATTCTGGCTGGAAGAGCTAAGAGCGCTGCGGTTATAGACGTTAACCACAGCCGGTGCAGCGCGCCTGACGGCACTGTTATAGCTTACTGGTGACTCACTAAGAGGTAAATTCAGTGAATTGTTAAACAACCCCGATGCATCACGCAGTGAGGGAAATATCAGCAGTAGAGCAGCGGCAATAATTAAGCCAATAATTATTGAACGTAACAGTTTGGCAAGCATGCATATCGTCAAAAATAGTAAAGGTAAGGAAGGATACCATGACTTGAACGGATACGGCATAGTGCCGTATCCGTTTTTGCGATCGGGATTAACGCAGAATTAGATAGATATTGTCATCGCCGCGTAAAATATTGAGTGCCAGCACATTTGGTTTGCTGTCCAGTATCTTACGTAGTTCACCAATATTGGTAGTACGATCGCTGTTGACCCCAATGATCATATCACCAGCTTTTAAGCCACTTTGAGCGGCCGGAGAGCCTTTTTCCACATCTTTGATCATTACGCCCTTAGTGCCCTTAACTTCACCGTTGTTGAAGCTGGCGCCTTGCAGGGCAGGAGACAGTGACTCTGCACTGATGGAAGACTGATCGCTGTTTTGTAGCTCAACGTTGACTTCCATTGGTTTGCCTTCGCGCAGCAGACCCATTTTAACTTTCTTACCGGCACCGGCGGTGGCAACTTTAGCCCGTAGTTCAGCAAAACTGCTGATGGCCTTACCATCCAGAGAAACAATGACGTCACCGGATTTAATACCAGCCTGTGCCGCAGCAGATTTTGGCAGAACTTCGCTAACAAACGCACCGCGTTGAGCATCCACTTTAAATGCTTTTGCCATTTCGGCGGTCATTTCGCTGCCTTTAATGCCCAGCATGCCGCGTTTAACTTCACCGTATTTAATTAACTGATCGGTCAGGTTTTGCACCATATTGCTCGGGATAGCAAAACCGATACCCACGTTACCGCCGCTAGGGGCAAGGATCGCAGTATTAATGCCAATCAGTTCACCGTTAAGGTTAACCAGCGCACCGCCGGAGTTACCACGGTTTATGGATGCATCCGTCTGGATAAAGTTTTCCAGACCTTCCAGGTTCAGACCACTACGGCCTAAAGCGGAAATAATACCGGATGTCGCGGTTTGACCCAGACCGAATGGGTTACCTACCGCAACGGCGAAATCACCAACGCGCAGGCTGTCAGAATCGGACATCTTAATCGAGGTCAGATCCTTTGGATTAGAATCGGTTAACTGTAACAGCGCGATATCAGATTGTTCATCACGCCCAATCAGTTTTGCCTGATACTCTTTACCGTTATTCAACTGAACGCGAATCTTGTCCGCATTGTTGATAACGTGGTTATTGGTAACCACATAACCTTTCTCTGCATTGATGATGACACCAGAGCCCAATCCTTCAAATGGACGAGAACTTTGTTGCTCAGACGGCATGTTTGGACCGAAGAAGAATTTGAACTCTTCAGGGATACGCTGACGCTGAACTTGTGTACCTTCAACATATACGCTGACCACAGCAGGAAGAACTTTATCCAGCATTGGAGCAAGGCTTGGTACTTGCTCTCCGGCGACGGTGGTTGGTAAAGCCGCATTGGCGACCGGTACTGAGGAAAAAGTTAATCCCAGGCTGACTGTCAGGGCGCTTAATAATAAAGTGGTTTTTTTCATGGATGATTACTCTCAATACCAACAGGTTACATGTTTAAACTATTACAAAATAGTGTAGCTATTGCTATGACTGTAAGTAGTGTCAAAAAGTTCATGATTCAAGCGCCAGCAAGGGTTGAAATCGGCGGTATCAATAAATGTGATACGCTTCAAATACAGTTGGGGCGCAGATAAAACGGATAAAGTAAAGAAAGGTAATTAATTGTAGCAGAAGAAAATGACGCTATCGGGTTGATAGCGTCATTAGAGATTTTAGTCTTTACGTTCCGGGCGGAATAATCCGGAAGCACCTTCAGAGTAATCCCGCGGTGGGATATCAGCCGACAGCTGATCCTGTTCTGAAGCAGAAGAAACGGGCTTATAGTTGATATAGCTAAATGGATTATCGCTGGTGGCCATATCAGGTAACAATGCAGTTGAACTTTTAATCATATGCTTCTGGAACTGGCGATAATCTTGAGCCATTTTTTCTAACAGCTCTGCGCTGTGGGAAAAGTGACTAACCAGTTCCTGACGGTAAGCTTCCAGCTCTGCCTTATTCTTATTAAGCTCCTGCTGTAATGCAGTTTGTTGACGTAGTTTTCTGTTACCAAAACGCATAGCTAAAGCGCCAATGATAAGACCAACAACTAAGCCAGCAATCAGTGCATACTCCCAAGTCATATTGACTCCTTTTTACGGTCACAAATTACAGAGGGGCAATCCCAGATAACAGAGTGATAGTGGAACAAGTCATCTTTTACTGATAGTTATATACTCACCTTACCAGTGAAATCCACTTACTCAATTTTTACCCACCAACTATACCTGCAAATGGTGCTCCGGGGGAACCTCGTTCGACATTTCCTTATATCTTACCATGATAAAACGCACTTTTTAATCTTAAACCCGTAATAGGAGTTTTACAGCTCTGTTAGCAGTAATGTTTTACTTATTAATCGGTTAATACTATTCGACCGGGGGTGCTTAAGCGATATATGCGCTGAGGTCGGCCTACTTTTCCATAAATAATTTCAGCCTGTAAGAAGCGCTCTTTAGCGCAAAACTCCAGATAGCGTCTGGCTGTTGTTCGGCTTAATCCTAATTTTTTGGCAATATCTTCAGCGGTATAGCCAATTTGTGCATCGCTGAACGCATCCTGAACAATTTTTAGTGTGATTTCATCAATACCAATGGGCATGGTTGGCTTAGCCTGAATGCGGGCGAAGGTATTAAACATTTCATCAACCTGCCACTGGCTGACATCTTCCGTTTGCTTCTGAACCCGATGCAGGTGGCTAAGGCGAACCAGCGTTTGTTCCAGACGATCGTAAGAAACCGGCTTCAGCAGATAGTCAAAAACACCACAGCGAATGGCTTCAGAAACGGTATCAATATCGCTGGCGGCAGTAATAAAGATAACTTCACCATGGTATTTTTCAGCGGAGAGCTCCTGTAATAGCTCAATGCCCCGGCCATCCGGCAGGTAGTTATCCAGAATGATCAGGTCGGGCTTGAAGTTATTAATCATCATGCGTCCTTGCTCAAGATTACCGGCAAGCCAAACTTGACGACAGCTATTGTGACGTTTAATAAATTCAGCGTGCATTTCGGCAAGCGGGGTTTCATCCTCAATAATTAGAATATTTAGGTATTTCATATAATTAACTTCCTTTTCCTTTGGGGATAAAAATAGAGAATACAGTACCGCAAGGCTCATTATCATCAATAGTGATGGTGCCGTTATATTGGTCAATATAGGTTTTGACCAGATAGAGACCGATGCCATGGTCTCCACTGTTTTTAGACGTCACGCCCCGCGTAAAAATAGTGTCATGAATATCGGGAGCAATGCCGCAGCCATTATCTGAAACTTCAATAATGAGTTCAGATCCCTCATCTGAAATAAAAAACTCAATCAGTTTATTGCTGTCAGGATTTTTTAATGTGGCTTCAAAAGCATTATTCAACAAATTTCCAAGAATACTGGCCAGCTCATTTTCCGTGAGTGGATTAACATTGGCGCTCAGTGTACTGCCGGGAATAAACTGCATTTCCAGTCCGAGCTCTTTTGCCCGGTGATATTTACCAAACAACAGACCAGCAATCAGACGGTTTTTAAACATTTGGCTAATGCTATCGATAAGGGACTGTTGATTTGAGGATTCAAATTTAACCATCTCCAGCGCCCGGTCATACTCTTTCAACTGTAGCAATCCACCAATGGTGGAGATCCAGTTAAGATGCTCATGACGTAGTGTTCTCAGGTTTTCTACATACTGTTGTATTTGGCTCAGTTGGGCACTGAGAGTATTGATCTCATCATGGCGGCGAAAACTGACAACCCAGCCCTGAAACTCACCGTCAATCCAGATTCCTACCCGGTTAGCTATAATTTTTAGGCCATTAATGATAAGTAGGTCGTCAATACGGTTGGTACCGCTGGTTTCAAGAAAGTAATCAGAAGGTGTAATCAGATTCTGCACCTTCTGACCCACCAGATATTTTGCTGCACCGGCCAGTTTGAACATTTTTTGGGCGTTCTGATTGATGGCGGTGATTTTACCTTCTGTATCAACGGCAATAAGTCCTTCGAAAACGGCACCAAACAGCGCGTCTTGCTGGCGCTGTACTCTGGCAATTTCCATGGGTTCCATACCCATCATCTGTTTTTTAATATGAGTGGAGAATTGCCAGGAGAGAAGAATAAGGATAAACAGAATCAGTAACAGGGCGCTGGTGAGTGGCAGAATTTGATTAGAGCGCCACATGTCAATTTTACTGTTGAGATATCCTAACGATATAACACCGATGACCTGATTATTTTTATCCCAGATAGGGGTTTTAGCCCTGAGAGCCAACCCCATCGACCCTTCACTGCTGATGATGTAGCTTTCGCCTCGTTCCAGTGCGCCGGGTTTATTCCACTGCATGGTATAACCAATCTTTTCCGGATTAGGGTGATACAAGCGAGTAGAATTTTCATCACCAATGACCAAATAGCTAAAGTTAGACTCCATACTAAGACGGTCAGCGATCTTTTTAAGTTTTTTGGTATCTCTTTGTTCCACGCCTTCAATCACATCATCCATTGAAGCAATGATCTTGGCCTGGTTCATGGCGATTTCACTGACTTTATCGGTCAGATAATTATCTAACTGATATTCCATGAATTTGTTTAATGCGCCTAACAGTAAGGTAAAAACCACAAGCAATAATAAGAATACACGCCATTGGAATGACATGTTTTTTAACATATTCTTAATATATTCCTTTTTCGTTTTAATACGCATTTAACATTCACTTTTTATTATTTGAAGTGTGAGGAATGAATATAATTAATTTATTTATAAAATGCATTTAATTAATAAAAAAAATAAAAACCATTAAGATATTAATGTTTATTCGGCTAAGTGTGAAGCAGATCAATTAACTCCCTCAACCTAGTTACTATGATGTTATCCATGATTTTATTAGTCAATTGACTTATTTTTTTAATTATTAAAATAACATTCCCGATAATGTTAAAGACATCGTTTTCTTTTAATTATTAACTTCTGATAAATGTGTAAGTTGGCACGGTATTTTTCTTTATTACTATAGCTAAATACTTATATAGAGAATAGAACATGTATAATTCAACAATATTCAGCCGTGTAAAACGTTCAGAGTATAAAAAAATAGCAGAGATCACAAAATTTCTGCGCAAGAACGATTTGAATATTGATACGTCGGTTGAAGAGTTTATTACCGTGATGCGCGATAGCCAAATTATCGCCTGCGGTGGTATTGCCGATAATATAATTAAATGCGTGGCAATTAACGAAGAACTTCGTGGTGAAGGGATTGCACTCTCTTTGGCAACGGAGTTGGTTAATCTGGCTTATGAGCGTCACCATAGCCATCTGTTTATTTATACTAAAACTCAAAATGAAGTTTTGTTTCGCCAGTGTGGTTTTTTCCCTATCGCTTCCGTTCCCGGCATTGTGGTTTTAATGGAAAACAGCAGTTGCCGGTTGCGTCGTTATAGTCAGCAGTTAGCGACCAGCCGTCAGCCCGGAGAAAAAATTGGTTGCATCATCATGAATGCCAACCCGTTTACGCTCGGCCATCAATATCTGGTACAGCAGGCAGCAGCGCAGTGCGACTGGCTTCATCTGTTTTTAGTCAAAGAGAATACCTCGACTTTCCCTTATGTAGATCGCTTAAGGCTGGTTACAGAAGGAACCGCAAATATCGCCAATTTGACGGTTCATCCCGGCTCGGAGTATATGATTTCCCGGGCAACCTTCCCTTGCTACTTTATTAAAGAGCAGGGCATCGTTGATAACTGTTATACCGAAATTGATCTGAAAATATTCCGCCAGTATCTGGCACCGGCTTTGGGAGTGACCCATCGCTTTGTGGGTACTGAACCTTTCTGTGAAGTGACCAGTAAATATAACGCCGATATGCGTTACTGGTTAAATACCCCTGAATTAACTTTCCCCCCTATTGAGTTAGTTGAAATAGAGCGCTTACAACATGAAGGCACCGCTATTTCGGCTTCCTGGGTACGTCGTCTGTTGGCCAAAAAACAGATGGATGTTATTGCTGATTTAGTACCCGACTGCACTTATAACTATTTAATTAATAACCCGAATATTCGGCAGAAAAGTGCAGGAACCCCCTCAGAAGAATCTGTTATTACCGTAGGTGAATTATGAAAATTGTAAAAGAAGCCGTTGCCGGCACACTTGAATCAAGTGATGTCATGGTACGGATCGCACCCATTGGAGGGTCGGAGATCGATCTGCAGTTAAACAGCAGCGTGGAAAAACAGTTTGGTGATGCCATCCGGGAAACCGTGATGGATACATTATCCAAACTGGGTGTAACGGGCGTTCAACTGATTATCGATGATAAAGGCGCTCTTGACTGCATTTTACGTGCTCGTCTGCAAACCGTGTTGTTAAGAGCCAGCGACAGCAAAGAACTTCCGTGGGGGGCATTAAAATGAATCCAGCTCTAAAGCAGCGGGTCCGCCGCAGTATGCTGTTTGTTCCTGGTGCGAATGCCGCCATGGTGAGTAACTCTTTTATTTATTCTGCTGATGCCATCATGTTTGACCTGGAAGACTCGGTAGCATTGAGAGAAAAAGATGCTGCGCGTTTACTGGTATTTCATGCGCTGCAACACCCGATGTATCAGAAGATTGAAACCGTTGTGCGGGTAAATGCACTGGATTCTGAATTTGGTATTAAAGATCTTGAAGCGGTAGTACGCGGTGGCGTTGATATCGTTCGCTTACCGAAAACCGATAGCGCCCAGGATGTTGTTGATATGGAGCAACAGATCGCTCGCATTGAAGCTGAATGCGGTCGGGAAGTGGGTAGCACCGGAATGATGGCGGCGATTGAATCTGCGGAAGGCATCAATAATGCCGTTGATATTGCTCTGGCTTCTCCACGTCTGATTGGTATTGCACTAGGTGCTGAGGACTATGTGCGCAACCTGCGTACCGAACGCTCACCGGAAGGTATTGAGTTATTGTTTGCCCGTTGCTCTATCCTGCAGGCGGCTCGTGCGGCGGGAATTGCGGCATTTGATACCGTCTATTCCGATGCCAATAACGAGCAGGGCTTCCTGAATGAAGCGGCTCATATTAAGCAATTAGGCTTTGATGGCAAATCGCTGATTAACCCTCGTCAAATAGAACTTCTTCACAACCTTTACGCGCCAACTACCAAAGAGCTGGAATATGCTCAGCGAGTGATTGAAGCGGCAGAAGCTGCGGCAGCTGAAGGTCTGGGTGTGGTTTCTCTTAATGGCAAAATGATTGACGGCCCGATTATTGAACGTGCTCGTCTGGTGGTACAACGCGCAGCGCTTTCCGGCGTTCGTGAAGAATAAGATGAGGTGAAAATAATGGCTCGCCAACAACGTGTAACGAATTTATGTAATAGCCTGATTCAGCAACTTAATGACTTTGATGAAGAATCCGGGGCTAAAGCTCCATTGAAACTATCGCCTTTCTGCGATGTTTCCAAGGCTAATCTGCAATCGAAAAAACCAAGAGATAAGAAAATCTGTAATTCTCTGGAAGATGCGATTCGCCGTTCCGGCTTGCAGGACGGCATGACTATCTCTTTCCACCATGCTTTTCGCGGTGGGGATTTAACCGTCAATTTAGTCATGGCTCAAATCGCCGCCATGGGGTTCAAAAACCTGACGCTGGCCTCCAGTTCGCTGGCTGGCTGCCACTCTCCGCTGATTGAACATATCCGCAATGGTGTGGTGACCCGTATCTATACTTCTGGTCTACGCGGGCCACTGGCTGAAGAGATTTCCCGTGGTTTATTAAAAGAGCCGGTTCAGGTTCACTCTCACGGCGGCCGCGTTAATCTGGTGGAGTCAGGGGAATTAAGCATTGATGTGGCTTTCCTTGGGGTTCCAGCATGCGATGAGTTTGGTAATGCCAACGGATTCACCGGCAAAGCCTGTTGTGGCTCGCTGGGTTATGGTCGGGTTGATGCTGAACACGCTAAAACTGTGGTGCTGTTGACGGAAGATATCCTGCCTTACCCACACCATCCGCTGAGTATTTGTCAGGATCAGGTCGATCTAATTGTACAGGTCGATCGCGTCGGTGATGCGGATAAGATTGGTGCGGATGCCACGCGCATGACCACCAACCCACGTGAACTGCTGATTGCCCTCAGAGCGGCTGAAGTGATCATTAACTCTGGCTATTTCAAACAGGGTTTCTCGATGCAAACCGGTACCGGTGGTGCTTCGCTGGCGGTAGTGCGTTTTCTGGAAAACAAAATGCGCAGCCAGAATATTACTGCCGGTTTTGCTTTAGGTGGTATCACGGCGGCCATGGTTGACCTGCATGAGAAGGGGCTTATCGACAAGCTGCTGGATGTGCAAAGCTTTGACAGTGGCGCTGCGGCATCACTGGCGCGTAATCCAAATCACGTTGAGATCAGCGCTAACCAATACGCTAACTTCACTTCCAAAGGCGCTTCCGTTGACCATCTGGATGTGGTGATCCTGAGTGCTCTGGAAATTGATACCCAGTTCAATATCAACGTACTCACCGGTTCGGATGGTGTATTGCGCGGTGCGTCTGGTGGACACTGCGATACCGCCGCGGCTTCCAAGCTATCGATTATCGTGGCACCGCTGGTCCGTGGACGTATTCCAACCATCGTTGAGCAGGTAACAACCTTAATCACACCGGGAAGCAGTATCGATATTCTGGTTACCGATCATGGTATTGCCGTTAACCCCGCACGTCCTGAACTGGCAGAACGGTTGCAAAAAGCCGGTATGGATATTGTCAGTATTAATGACCTGTATCAGCGCGCATTAATGCTAACCGGTAAGCCTAAACCGATTGAGTTTACCGATCGGGTGGTGGCAGTGGTTCGCTATCGCGATGGCTCAGTGATTGATGTTGTTAATCAGATAAAAGAGTAATCGTGCAATGAATATTCTCCCGGAACAGGCGAGTTATCACAAAGTCACGCTGGAAGAGGTGTTGTTGAGCAGAGAAGCTCGCCAGGAACGGCAGCAGCTCTGGTTAGCTAAACATCAAACCACCCTGATTTCGTTAACTGTTGTGGTTCCGGGTGAAATTAAGGACAGCACAGTAGTGCGCCAGGCCTTCAATCTGGCCTGGCAAACGTTAGACAAATTATGTCAGCAGCAGAAATGGAATGTTGTTGATAAGGCAGTGTTTTGTTTGCCAACCGGCCCGGAGGGGCTGATAGCAATAGGTCATGATGCCAGAGAAGTTAAGCGTGCTTGCGTAGAAAGTGAAGAGCAAAGTACGGTTGGTCGCCTGTGGGATATTGATGTGATCGGCAGCGAAGGCATCATCTCCCGCCAGTCAATGAATATCGCACCAAGACAGTGTTTTCTCTGCTCCCGCGATGCGCGAATTTGCGCCCGTGAACGCACCCATTCCGTACCGGCGCTGCATCAGGCGATGGAGGATTTAATCAATCATGTTTAGTTCAATGAATTCGGCGAATGCCGCTCATCGTCTGGAACTTAACAAACTGCCCTGGGTAGTCCGCTGTAGCCAACTGGCTAACAGCGCCATGCTGAATGAAGTTAATTTGACACCTAAGCCGGGACTGGTGGATATGCGCAATAACGGCGCGCATAAAGATATGGACCTGACGGATTTCTACCGTAGCGCCGAAGCGATTCGGGTCTGGATCCCTTATTTTATCGAATATGGCATGAGCACTCATCTGCAGCCCAGCAGCGATATTCTGTATGGCTTACGCCCGCTGGGGATGGCATGTGAAGCCTCGATGTATAAAGCCACATCCGGCGTAAATACTCACAAAGGCACTATTTTCTCGCTGGGATTACTGGCAACCGCTATGGGGCGGCTGGTTTCAAATCAGAAGGCGGTTACCCAGCAAAATCTATGTCATGAAGTCGCGGCCATGAGTCACGGCATGGTGATGCGTGAACTGGAACAGAATAATCAGGCGCTGACGGCGGGACAGAGGCTCTATCAGCAGTATGGACTGTCTGGTGCTCGTGGTGAGGCCGAATCTGGTTTTCAGTCAGTGCAAACCACGTCATTGCCGGTTTATCAAAGTTTAATTGCTCAGGGAATTGACCCACAACGCGCCCTATTGCAGGCACTACTCAGCCTGATGGCGGTAAATGGCGACACCAACGTCGCTTCTCGCGGTGGGCCGGAAGGTTTGCGCTGGTTACAGCAAACGGCACAGCAGTTTTTGGCCGAAGGTGGTGTGATGCAAACCGATTACATTAGCAAGCTAAAAGAGTTCGATCGGCAGTGCATTGAACGCAATTTAAGCCCTGGTGGCAGTGCCGATTTGCTGATTGTGACCTGGTTTTTAGCTCAGTTTCCTGAGTCCCACAGTAAAAATATTAATTAATCATCGCTGGAGGAGTTAATCGTGGAAAATCATACCATTCCCTGCTTCTGGATGCGCGGGGGAACCAGTAAAGCTGGCTGTTTTGTGGAGGATTCTCTTCCACCAGAAGTTTCAGAACAGGATAAGTTACTGTGCCGTATTTATGGCAGTAGCGATCCTTCCGGACGACAAATAAACGGCATGGGTGGCGGGACGTCAACCACCAGTAAAGCGATGATCGTAGGTAAGCGGGCTGGAGAGAAGAACAGCGTCAACTATACCTTTTGCCAGGTTGAAACCGCGACTAACGCGGTAGATCGCAAAGGAAACTGTGGCAATATCTCTTCTGCTGTTGGACCATTCGCGATTGAAAATGGGCTGGTGGATGAAATCACCGAACCGGTAACCAAAGTTAAAATTTTTAATACCAATACGCAAAAAACCATTGTCTCCCATGTACCGGTTAAAGCTGGGAAAGTGGTGTATAACGGTGACTTCTCTATTTCCGGTGTGCCTAGTACCGGCGCCCGTATTCAACTTGATTTTCTCTCTCCTGGTGGCGCGGTAACCGGAAAGTTACTGCCAACAGGACAGCCTAAAGATGTAATCGATGTGCCCGGTTATGGGCCAACAGAGATCACCATTGTTGATGCAGCCAATCCTCTGGTATTCGTCAGAGCTGCTGATTTAGGTCTTACTGGTAATGAGTTACCGGCTGAAATCGACAGTAACGCTAAGCTATTAGACAGAATGCTGGCGATTCGTGAGGCTGCCGCGGTACTGATTGGGCTGGCGAAAGATATGCATGACGCCAAACATAATAGTCAGGCAGTACCGAAGTTCTGCTTCATTGCGTCGCCAATGGGTTATACCAGTTTGTCTGGTCAGGCGGTTTCGGCAAACGCCATTGATATTCAGGCCAGAATGCTGTCTATGGGAAAATTACACCCGGTGTTGGCTATTACTGGTGGGGTTTGCATTGGTGTCGCGGCTAAAATTCCCGGAACGCTGGTGCATGAAATCGCCGGAAGCTGTAGTGAAAAAGATGAATTAAATATCGGCCATTGCAGCGGGGTTCTTTCGGTTAGTGCTGAGGTAGAAAGCCAGAACGGTGAACTGAAGGTATTAAACGGAACGGTATATCGAACTGCCCGTGTGTTGATGAGGGGTGATATCGATTTCAATTAATAGTAAACCATCTTTTATATTCTTTATGAATTAAGTAATAACAATTAGAAAATATATAGAATCGGATAGGTAATAATTAATCTCCTGTTTGTTTCTCTGTCTTGGCACTTATTATTCCTTGGTAAGTGCCATTTTTTCTTTGTGAATAATTTTATTCATATGAATAGTTAAATATATAAAGTTAATAAGAATTAAAATGGTAATTAAAAACATTAAATTTATAACTTCAATTTAGTCTGCGTCACATAATTATTATTTGGTTTGCCGCATTATCTGATGCAATTGATAAGAATATATTTGCCTTCAGGCATTGGGTTTATTTACTAAGGTTAGATAGTCATATCGACAGTCGTGTCGATAATAACAAGTCGATAACAATAAATAAAAGAGTACTAAAAGTAGTTCGCCGATTTTTATAAATAGCTTTGATGCTTATTTCTGTTGATTTAAGCACGTACCCCTTATTTTGTTTTTATCTTAAGGAGATTGAGAGTAATGAGTAAAGAAAAAATGTGGAAGCTATTGCTGTTAATAGCCATTCCCATAATTATTGCGTTAATACCGACGCCGGCAGGATTACCGCCGATAGCCTGGCTATTGTTTGGTCTCTATCTGGCTGCAATCGTTGGCTTGGTATTAAAACCCTATTCTGAACCGGTTATCTTGCTGGCAACCATTGCTGCAACGGCGGTGGTGATTGGCCTCTACGGCGGTAAAGATATTAAGATATCTGAAGTACTGAAAGGCTATTCCTCCGGTACAACCTGGTTAGTGTTTGCTGCGTTTACCCTGAGTGCTGCATTCGTTATTACTGGTCTGGGCAAAAGAATATCCTATATCCTGATTGGTAAACTGGGGGGAACAACGCTGGGTTTAGGCTATGTTACCGCTATTCTCGATCTGTTTATTGCTCCGGCAACCCCGTCTAACACTGCGCGCGCAGGGGGAATTGTATTCCCCATTATTAACAGCGTATCCGTAGCATTAGGTTCCGATCCTAACGATAGCCCACGTAAAGCGGGTCACTATCTGATGGTTAACGTATATATGGTGACTAAAACCACCAGCTATATGTTCCTGACGGCAATGGCGCCTAACGCGCTGGCATTAGCCATGATGGCAGATATCCTGCACATTAAACTGAGCTGGGCTGGCTGGGCACTGGCTGCCGCAGTTCCTGGGTTGATCATGTTGGCGATCACGCCTTATCTGATTTACAAGATGTATCCGCCAGAGCTGAAAAAAGTTAACAACAAAGAGATTGCAGCAGAAGGGCTGGAAAAATTGGGCCCAATGACGCTGCGTGAAAAACTGTTGGGTGTGATTTTCGTATTAGCCCTGTCAGGCTGGATTGGCGCTGATTTTATCGGCATTGATGCATCTACTGTCGCGCTGTGTGTTATGGCAGTTACGTTGATTCTGGGTGTGGTCACCTGGGATGATGTGCTGAAGAATAAGGGCGGTTGGAACACGCTGATTTGGTACGGCGGTATTATCGGGATGTCCGGTGTATTAACTAAAACCGGATTCTTCGCGTGGTTAGCCACCTTTATGGGTGAGCACCTGACCTTCGGTGACCATGCAATGACCGCGCTGTTTGTTATCATGTTCATCAGCGTTGCCATTCGTTATCTGTTCGCTTCCGGCGGTGCTTATGTGGCAGCCATGGTGCCGGTATTTGCTACCGTTGGTATGGTGGCCGGTGCGCCTCCAATGTTGCTGGCGTTAGGGTTACTGTTCTCTAACTCCTACGGTGGTAGTCTGACCCATTACGGAGGCGCTGCTGCTCCAATCGTGTTCGGTGCCGGTTATAACGACATCCGTTCATGGTGGATTATCGGTGGTGTGATTGCCTTCCTGAGCCTGTTTGTTCATATGACCATTGGCCTGGGCTGGTGGGAACTGTTAATCAGCATGGGCATTATCTAAGTCCGATAGTTGATCAATCGTTAACATCATTCCACTGTTTAGCCCGCGGTATCCACTGCGGGCTAATTTTTTGGGTAATTAATCGTGAATAAAGTAGGTTTAGCTATAAAAACAGGTCGACCTTTGGGGGCGACTTCTCTATAATCTTGCGACCCCACGTTACAACAAAGTTTTTTTTCCCAGAAACTTTAATGGTGCCGGCATTTAACTGCTCGAAGGGGTAGGTTTGCTGGACTCGATTGGTCGTGTGAGCCTCAACAATGTTTTTAACGTTTTGGTGTTCACCAACGTGTGTAACTTTATATTGGGTAAGTTATTTAAATGAAAACTTTTTCAGCTAAGCCAGAAACAGTAAAACGTGACTGGTATGTTGTAGATGCAACTGGCAAAACGCTGGGCCGTCTTGCTACTGAACTGGCTCGTCGTCTGCGCGGCAAGCATAAAGCGGAATATACTCCGCACGTTGATACTGGTGATTACATCATCGTTCTGAACGCAGAGAAAGTTGCTGTAACCGGCAACAAGCGTTCTGACAAGATCTACTATCACCACACTGGTTTCATCGGTGGTATCAAGCAAGCGACCTTTGAAGAGATGATTGCCCGCCACCCTGAGCGTGTGATTGAAATCGCGGTTAAAGGCATGCTGCCTAAGGGCCCGCTGGGTCGTGCTATGTATCGTAAACTGAAAGTTTACGCAGGCAACGAGCACAACCATGCGGCACAACAACCGCAAGTTCTGGACATTTAATCGGGATTATAGGCAATGGCAGAGAATCAATACTACGGCACTGGTCGCCGCAAAAGCTCTTCCGCTCGCGTCTTTATCAAGCCGGGTAGCGGTAATATCGTAATTAACCAGCGTAGTCTGGAACAGTACTTCGGTCGTGAAACTGCCCGCATGGTAGTTCGTCAGCCGTTAGAACTGGTCGAGATGGTTGAGAAACTGGATCTGTACATCACTGTTAAAGGTGGTGGTATCTCCGGTCAAGCTGGTGCTATCCGTCACGGTATCACCCGTGCACTGATGGAATATGATGAATCACTGCGTAGCGAACTGCGTAAAGCAGGTTTTGTTACTCGTGATGCTCGTAAGGTTGAACGTAAGAAAGTCGGTCTGCGTAAAGCACGCCGTCGTCCACAGTTCTCCAAGCGTTAATTGTTTGCCCTTCGGGCAGATGCTTAATGTTAAAAACCCGGTTTATACCGGGTTTTTTTATGGGACAAATCAAAAGAAATTTCCGCGTTATTTTGCAGGATTTTAAACCCCCTACAAATAATGTTGAATAAATCATCACTGACGTCTGATCAAGATGGCTAAAATCTGCTAGAATAGCCGACGCTTCGTATGCTTATCGATTCAGGTCATTTCCTTGCAGGAAGATAATCCATAGCTGAAAGCACAAAATTAGGGGAGTTGTCGTGTCTGACGGCTGCCCATTTCTGGTCATTATATTGAGAAACTTGGAGGTTTTCATGGCTGTCGCTGCCAATAAACGTTCGGTCATGACGCTATTTTCCGGCCCTACAGATATTTTCAGTCATCAAGTACGTATTGTTCTGGCTGAAAAGGGCGTGAGCGTCGAGATTGAGCAGGTCGACATGGATAACCTGCCGCAGGATTTAATAGATCTCAATCCTTATGGTTCTGTTCCTACTCTGGTTGATCGTGAGCTGACGCTGTACAAATCTCACATTATTATGGAGTACTTAGATGAGCGTTTTCCTCATCCTCCATTAATGCCAGTGTATCCTGTCGCACGTGGAACCAGCCGTCTGATGATGCATCGGATTGAGCAAGACTGGTATTCACTGCTGAATACTATCCTGACTGGCAGTGCTTCAGAGGCTGAATCAGCCCGTAAGCAACTGCGTGAAGAACTGCTAGCAATCGCTCCAGTGTTTAACGAAGCGCCTTATTTTATGAGCGAAGAGTTCAGCTTGGTTGATTGCTATCTGGCCCCGTTATTATGGCGTTTACCGCAGTTGGGTATTGAACTGTCAGGTGCTGGAGCTAAAGAAATCAAGTTGTACATGAATCGCGTATTTGAACGTGAAGCATTCCTGGCTTCTTTAACCGAATCTGAGCGTGAAATGCGCCTGCAAATGCGGGGATAAGAGTGATGGAGCCTACACAGATGACTCCGCGTCGCCCTTATCTGTTACGGGCTTTTTATGACTGGTTACTGGATAATCAGCTCACTCCCCATTTAGTGGTGGATGTTTCTGTCCCTGGAATTTCCGTTCCAATGGAATTTGCCCGTGACGGTCAGATAATTTTGAATATTGCGCCTCATGCTGTAGGCAATCTGGAACTGGGAAACGATGATATTCGTTTCAATGCTCGCTTTGGCGGCATTCCTCGCCATGTTCATGTTCCTATGGCAGCAATACTGGCGATTTATGCCAGAGAGAACGGTGCAGGTACCATGTTTGAACCGGAACCCGAGTATCTGGAATCCGCGTTCGCTTATCAGGATGCTGATGAGACCGACAGCGACAAATCAGAAACGGGAATTCATTTGGTATCAGATGAAGAACCCGAAGTTTCTGATAACGGTCCGGGTGATGATGAGCCCCCTCAACCTCCACGCGGTCGTCCTGCGTTGAGAGTGGTGAAATAGCGGTACCAGTTTTACAGTGAAAAAAGGCGGAGATTTTATCTCCGCCTTTTTATACCCAAAAGAAAAAATCACCGTATCTGAGAACCCATGCGTACCGGTTTATTACCGCGAGCCAGTTTAACTATCCAGGCAATAGTCATGATCACCAGAATAATAAAACACAGCCCAAAGGCCAGAAAGCAAGCCTGAGCCATATTCATAAACTGCCATGATGGAATCAGATACCAACCTTCCGCCTGAACATACATATCAATAAACCATTGTTGGATGCTGTTTAGCGTTACCCCATCCGGAACGATAGGGGCATCGTAGCCACAGTCTCCGGTTGGCTTAAACCATTCCGGTGACCAGTCGGCCAGCGGAAGACCGAAGGGAAATGTTGGATCGGTGGAGCACCCCTGCACGCCAAAAAGCGCATCAGGGTCAGGGTTATGTACCGCATGGTGAATACCATTTAATTTAATGGAGTAGCCCATACCGGTAATCGCGCCGTAAAATGCCGCGATACAACCAATCAGCTTAAGCACAATTATTTTCGGATTGATGGCGGCAATCAGCCCGCCAATAACCATGACAAACATAGCGAAGCGAATATAGACGCACTGTTCACATGGTGCCATGTACAGGTAGATCTGGAAAAACGAGTGGGCAAGAACGATTAATCCGCCCATCACCACCACCATCAATAACCATAGGAAACGCTGTTCCTGCCATCTGACCAGCGTATCAACCGGTGCGGTGCGTAGGTTTTTCCACATTGTTTTGAACAGACGCATAATGTGAAATCCTTATTTGGCGGCCAGCTCTTTAACCAGGTCGGCCATGGAGTCGATAGATTTAATGCTCTTGGTCAGGATCAGATATTTTCCGTTGACCACATAAGCCGGTACTCCCTGAATTTTTGCCACCTCATAGCTGGCTTTCCATTTCTCCAGCGTTTCCTGAACCTTTGCATCCTTCAGACTCTCATCGAAGTCCGCTTTGGTGATACCGGCGGCATCCAGTCCGGTTTTAATAAAGGCTTCAGGGTCTTTACCGTCAGACCAGCGTTCTTTCTTATCATGATAGGCCGCGTAATAGGCGAACTTGACTTTTTTAAATAGAGATTTCTCATCAAAAATAGAGACACCAGCCGCCTGATCTTTATGAATTAAAACGGCGAAGACTTCACTGGCTGGCCGACCATATTCACCTTTGGTTTCTAAATGAAAGGGAAGGAAAGTCACTGTATCAGCCACTTTAGCGGCAACTTGTGCTGTGACGGCTTTATCGTATTTGTAGCAGAAAGGGCAGGCATAGCTGAATACTTTGATTAGCGTTTTCTCTGCGTCAGGAATCGGTTTCTCCAAAACCACATAGTCGGTTCCTTCAGTAAAAGCTGAAGCAACAAATGACATTGCCAACAAAGAGGCACAAAGTGCACTTTTGAGTAAGCATTTAAACCCTGATGAATACATGATGGCTCCTTAAAAATTGAAAGATATAACGGCTTTTCGCAACCAGAACTTATTGCTCCCCGATACGAAAACGCATTCAGGGAGCATCTGAATTACTTGAACATATTCTGTGGACGCACCAGCAGGGCTCTATAGTGGGTCTGGTTAGGTTTATCGGAAAGCACATCGATCTCTACTTTCACCGCTTTGGTTTTATAGTCGATCTCATTCAGCTTACCGACAGTCGGTTGACCAACATCGAACAGGTGAATGGAGCCACCAAAACCAAACATGGTATCTCTGTCTTTTTGATATTCCACAATTGAAGTGATAGGGCTATACCAGTCATAACCGCGATCCTTTCCATATTCCCAAACCTGCTGAACCGTCATGTTCTTCTCATCAATCTTATATTCCACAAAACGTGAGTATTTCATGGTGGGCAGCGCAGGTTGCTCGAGACCGCGACCATCACCGTTGTCGAACACGGTCAGGGTGCCTTTACTGGAGAGCCAGGCAGTATGTTGGGTATAGCTGAAATCGAAGTCACTGTTTTCACATTTGCCGTTTTCATCACACTGCAATGGTTTTCCACTGTCTGATACCGGTTTCAGCAGCTTTTTAGCCAGCTTTTCATTCCAGCCTTTGGACGGAGCCAGAATCCATTTCACCTCTTTATCACGGCCGATTTTTACCACTCCCTGATGGCGGGAAGAGAGAATGATGGAGTCATCTTTAGCATCATAGGCGATGGAGTTTACGTGCGCCCAGTTACGGCCAGGGCCGACACCTAAAGCGTCACCGTAAGGTGTATCCGGCTCCAGTTTGGCCTGTTGACCGGCATGAGCCAAATCGACGTTAACACACACCGCACCGGCATCCAGCGCGCCTAACAGGCTATCGCGTAATGGATCAAGTATCAGGTTTAAATCCCATACGTCGATAACGCGCCCGGATTTATCGACTTCGATGATGTGATCGCGAATGGTATGTACATGTAAGCCGTCATCACGCTTATAGTTGCGTTTACCTACCCGTAGCAGCACGGTGCCGTTAGAGGTTTCCACCGATTCATGGGTGGCATCCATAAAGCCTCTGGGGAGTTTATGATCCACCAGAATCTGGCCCATCATGTCAAACTCATACCAGTGTTGCCCTTGTACGGCGGTGAAAGTGCCTCGTGGTGTTTCACGAATCCCCATCAGATAACCACGTTTATTGATGTTTACATCACGACCATCGTAAATGGCATTTTGATTAAGCCACCAGCGATACTCTCCCTGTGTATCAACGATAAAAGTGAAAGGAGCGATATCAAAAGGCAAAGCTCCGCCAGCAGGGCCGGCGTCAAGAATACCTGCATTTTTATCCTTTTCGCCGTGCCAGTGGAGATCGGAACCTTGAGCAGTGAAAGTATGGGTATTAACTAAGTACAAACGATCTTCAAATCCGGGGGGCGACAGTGATGACTTTAGTTTCCTGCAGATCGCTTAATGAACGGTTATCCATGTAGTTATTGACGATGGATGAGGTCTTGATGATGTACTCATCTTTTAACGGTTTATTATTTTCCTTATATTCCACCGTGACCTTGTTATCGTGTTTTTGGTACAGGCCAAATATTGGAATGCCATCGTAGCTTTTTATTGATTCAGCCCCAACCGCGTAGCTGATGGGAACACCTTTATCATTTTTTCCGTGTACCGTGACTTTAACGTCAGAAACTTTGTGACCGTCCAGTTCAACTAATGCGGTTAAGGGGGCATTTCCGTATGGATCCACCACGATGGCACCTAAATTACCAGCAGGCTGTGCCGGTTTAAAACCGGCAGCCATTAGCGTTGGGGAGGCAAAGCCCAGCGCTAATGCGACTGTACCTGCTACCAGCGTATTTCTGGTTTTTATAAACATAGTTATCTCCTGATTGGCAATGCTACTTTCTTGCGATTAGAGGGGCATGCCTTACCAGTCAGGCACTAACCCCAACCATCCCAAAAGGGAATCTTTTTTATGCGATTAATGGGGCAACTCAGCGGTTGACTTAACCAAGAGTTTTTGTAAACCAGATAAATGATTTAAACCCGTAACTATTTAATAGTTATTGTTTTTCTATGTTCTGAATGAATGAAAAATTCCAAGTTATGTAAAATTAAATGTAAATTTTAGATGCTGATTATTAATAAAAAATCATGATTTAAATCTTTTATGATTATATTTATCAAATAGTTAAATTAATTTAATTTGACTTAAATCACGTTACGTTTGTTACATTTGTTTACTTTATGCCGATAGTAGGTTATCTCTGTGGGGAGATAAATACTCCTTTCCGGATAACGATTATGCGTAAAGTGGAAAACATTCCTCTGGATACGGAATTACTTAATTTATTCAAAGCTTTATCGGAAACTCAGTCGCTAACGGCAGCAGCAAACAAGCAGGGAATGAGTCAGGCGGCTGCCAGCAGAGCATTAACTAAACTGAGATCCATTTTTAACGATCAACTGTTTATTAAATCGGGCTACGGTATGCAGGCAACGCCGAGGGCCAGGCTGCTTACTCCCAGGGTGTTGGCTGCTTTACAGGAACTGGATCGACTAACCGATCCGGATGAGTTTCGACCGGAAGAGCTGACGCGCACGTTATATGTAGGGGCGGTCGATAATGGTGTATTTACCATTTTTTCCCGAGTGATTGGTGAGCTTTTTCGTCAGGCGCCAAAAGCGCGAATTGAGATATTACCAATAGGGGAAGATCTCTGTTCCAGCCTGAAGTATGGAACCATGGATTTAGCCATTTTCCCTTTGCTGGCTTTGCCATCAGATTTTCATGAAATTAATCTGTTTGAAACCTCTTACGCCTGCTTAGTACGACAGGGGCATCCGCTGACGGAGTATATCGGCTCGGGAAAAATCCCTTCAATGGAACAGATTAATCAGTACCGACGTATGCAAATTACCGTTCATGACGGTAAACAGGGGCAAGGATATGCCATTGATGAAGGTGCTTTTGAACATTCGGCAGACCATGATATTGCTATGTCAGTCCCCTATTTTTTAGCGGCGCCAATGATACTGGCAGAAACCGACTTTGTATTAACCTTACCCTGCCAAACCGCTCATCATTTTGCGGAAAAGAATAATTTGGTGGTGTTGCCTTATCCTTGTGATTCACGAAAGTTTTTTACCCGATTGATTTGGCACCATCGTGTGCACTATGACCCGGCAGTTCAATGGCTAAGAAGTTTGTTTATTAAGTGTGCATCGGAGGAAGGGAAACTTGTTAAAGCAAAGGAAACTGAAAGCGATTGATGAAAAGTCTGACTGTTTACTTTTGTACTTAAAAATGGCTAATCGTCAGGAGGGAGGGGGTAGGTCTGATGTACTCTGAAGTTACGTACGGACGGTCTTCCGGTCGAGCATAACGCTAATATAAGCACTTTAGATTTTACGACCGGAATATCCAGAGCTGCTGATTTGTTAGTTTTTTACTAGTCATAGCCCGCCAGTATTGGCGGGCTATTCTCATAATTCACAACAACCTAAACACCCAAAAACGTCATAATCCCGTCCGCTGCTTTACGCCCTTCGGCAATCGCCGTTACTACCAGATCGGAACCGCGCACTGCATCACCACCGGCAAATATTTTGCTATTGCTGGTTTGATAAGGCATTTCGCTGTCATCCGGGGCGGTAATTCGTCCTTGCTTATCCATATTGACGCGCTGTTCTGTTAACCACGGCATACTGTGTGGTTTAAAACCAAAAGCCATAATGACGGCATCGGCGTTTAGGGTATGCTCGGAACCTTCGATCACCTGTGGATTACGACGCCCTTTGGCATCTGGCGCTCCCAGTTCAGTACGCACGACTTTCACGCCGTTTACCTGACCGGCAGCATTGACTTCAATACTGACTGGCTGCAGGTTAAACTGGAATTCAACACCTTCTTCACGGGCATTTTTCACTTCGCGTCGTGAACCTGGCATATTCTCTTCGTCCCGGCGGTAGGCACAGATCACCTGAGTAGCCCCCTGACGGATAGCGGTTCTGACGCAGTCCATCGCGGTATCACCACCGCCAAGTACCACCACTCGCTTACCTTCCAGATTGATATAAGGTTCATCCTTGCTGGCGGCATAGCCCATAATATGTTTGGTATTAGCAATCAGATAAGGTAAGGCGTTATACACACCGTTGGCTTGCTCATTCGGTAAGCCTCCGGACATGGACTGATAGGTGCCTACACCAAGAAACACGCTGTCATACTCTGCCAGTAACTGAGCGACGGAAATATCCTGACCAATTTCGGTGTTCAGTCGGAACTCGATCCCCATTTCGGTAAAGATTTGGCGACGTTTTACCATCACCTCTTTATCCAGTTTGAAAGAGGGGATGCCAAACGTCAGCAGGCCACCGATCTCCGGATGACGGTCGAACACCACCGCCTGTACGCCATTGCGCGCCAGCACGTCGGCACAGGCTAATCCAGCGGGACCAGCACCAATAATTGCCACTTTCTTACCGGTAGACTTCACCTGTGACATATCCGGTTTCCAGCCCATCTCCAGCGCTTTATCGGTGATATAGCGCTCAATATTACCGATGGTGACGGCACCAAACTCATCATTCAGAGTACAGGAGCCTTCACACAGGCGATCCTGTGGACAAACACGACCGCATACTTCCGGCAGGCTGTTGGTTTGGTGAGCCAGATCCGCCGCTTCCATAATTCTTCCCTCATTGGCCAGCTTCAGCCAGTTAGGAATGTAGTTATGTACCGGACATTTCCACTCACAATAGGGGTTACCGCAGGAGAGACAACGGTCTGCCTGCGCTTTGGCCTGCGTATCCAGAAAGGGTTCGTAGATTTCAACAAACTGAATCTTCCGGATATTTAGCGGTTTTTTCGGCGGATCAACACGCTGCAGGTCGATAAATTGATAGACATTTTCGCTCATGGTTTACCTTCCTCTTACTGCGCCTGAATCCGCAACTCAGCGCTGGAACGGCTACGATGGCCGAGCAGTGCTTTGATATCGCTGGATTTTGGTTTGACCAGGACAAATTTAGTTGCCCACACGGACCAGTTTGCCAGAATTTCTTCTGCTCTGGCGGAACCGGTGTTCTGGATATGTTCGGTTAGCAATCCACGCAGATGCTCTTCGTGAATGGCTAATGCATCGACTGCCAGTACTTCAACCAGTTCAGGATTAACCCGTTTACGGAACTCATTATCTTCATCCAGTACATAAGCGAAACCGCCGGTCATACCCGCCCCAAAGTTGATACCGGTACGACCCAGAATACAAACAATACCACCGGTCATATATTCACAACCGTTATCACCAATGCCTTCAACTACGGTAATCGCACCGGAGTTACGCACGGCAAAACGTTCACCTGCGCGACCTGCGGCAAACAGCTTGCCACCGGTTGCGCCATACAAACAGGTATTACCGATAATGGATGCTTCATGCCCACGGAAAGCAGAGCCTACCGGTGGGCGAATAATGATGGTGCCTCCCGCCATGCCTTTACCCACATAGTCGTTGGCGTCGCCGGTCAGAGTGAGTTCAACTCCACCGGCATTCCAAACGCCAAAGCTTTGTCCGGCGGTACCGTTAAAGTGAACTTTGATAGGATCGCCTGCCAGTCCCTGATCGCCATGTTTCTCGGCGATAGCACCGGACAGTGCCGCGCCTACCGAGCGGTCGGTATTGCGGATATCAAAGTAGAACGATTTGCTCTGTTTCGCCTGCATATAAGGTTCTGCCTGAGTCAGAATGGTCTGGTTCAGAATGCCTTTATCAAACGGCGGGTTGTTTTCGGTGCAAAACAGCGCTTTGCCCGGATGTGGCTGAGCACAGTGCAGCAGACCGGAGAGGTCCAGACGCTGCTGTTTAGCTGAGAAGCCGTCCAGCTCGGTTAACAGATCGGTACGTCCAATTAGATCGGTTAGCTGTGCGATACCCAGTTCAGCCATAATCAGGCGAGTTTCATGAGCGATAAAATTAAAGTAGTTAATGACCCGCTCTGGCAGGCCGTGATAGTGGTCTGCACGCAGCTTTTCATCCTGTGTGGCAACGCCGGTAGCACAGTTGTTCAGATGGCAAATTCGCAGATATTTACAGCCTAATGCCACCATCGGGCCGGTACCAAAACCAAAGCTTTCTGCGCCAAGAATGGCCGCTTTAATGATATCCAGTCCGGTTTTCAGACCACCATCCACCTGCAGACGGATCTTATGACGCAGGCCGTTAGCCACCAGTGCCTGCTGGGTCTCTGCCAGACCTAATTCCCAAGGGCTGCCGGCATATTTCACTGAACTTAATGGGCTGGCCCCGGTGCCGCCGTCGTAACCGGCAATGGTAATTAAATCAGCATAGGCTTTAGCAACGCCGGTAGCGATGGTACCCACCCCCGGTTCAGAAACCAGTTTCACCGAGATCATGGCTTTATGATTGACCTGTTTGAGGTCAAAAATCAGCTGGGCCAAATCTTCGATAGAGTAGATATCATGATGAGGCGGTGGTGATATCAGGGTTACGCCGGGAACGGAATAACGCAATTTGGCAATATAAGGGGTCACTTTATCCCCCGGCAATTGACCGCCTTCTCCCGGTTTTGCGCCCTGGGCTACTTTAATCTGAATAACATCCGCATTGACCAGATAGGCTGGAGTAACACCAAAACGACCAGAAGCCACCTGCTTGATGCGAGATACTTTATTGGTGCCATAACGCACCGGGTCTTCGCCACCTTCGCCGGAGTTAGACTTTCCGCCAATAGTGTTCATGGCAATCGCCAGTGATTCATGGGCATCCGGACTTAGCGCACCAATAGACATCGCGGCGGTATCAAAACGGGAGAACAGCGATTCAGCCGGTTCAACTTTATCAATCGCAATAGCCTGAGACTCATCCTGTGGTTTTAGCGCCAGTAAATCACGCAGTGTGGTTACCGGACGCTTGTTTACCAGATCGGCATACAATTTATAGTCTTCATAATCACCTGATTTCACTGCGGCCTGTAGGGTCGACACCACATCAGGATTGTAAGCATGATACTCACCGCCATGAACAAACTTCAGCAAACCGCCCTGATCCAGTGGTTTACGTTTCAGCCATGCCCGTTTAGACAGATTGAGCAGATCTTGCTGGAAATCGCTGAAGTGAGCACCACCGATACGGCTGGAGACCCCTTTAAAACAGAGTGCTGTCAGCTCGGAGTGCAGACCAACGGCTTCAAACAGTTGAGAGCAACGGTAAGAGGCAACGGTAGAGATGCCCATTTTGGACATAATCTTATACAGACCCTTATTGATACCGTTTCGGTAATTCAGCATTACCCGGCGCTGCTGTTTCTCAATAACGCCGGTTTCTACCATTTTGGCCAGCGTTTCATAAGCCAGATAAGGGTAGATAGCGGTGGCACCAAAGCCTAACAGCACGGCAAAGTGATGCGGATCGCGGGTACTGGCGGTTTCAATAATAATGTTGGCATCGCAGCGCAGGTTTGACTCCACCAGACGGGTTTGTAACGCGCCCACCGCCATGGGTGCCGGAATCGGCAAACGGTTCGGCGCAATATTACGGTCAGACAGTACCACCAGAACCGTGCCCTGACGCACTTTCTTCTCGGCTTCATCGCACATGGCGATAACAGCAGCATGCAGGTCCATTTTGTCCGGACAGTAGGTGATATCTACCGTATCGGCCCGGTAATACTCCTCTTTCAGCGTGGTGAGCTGAACAAAGTCAGAGTACAACAATACCGGAGAGGTAAAACTCAGACGGTGAGCCTGACCTTCCGCTTCACAAAAGACGTTCATCTCACGACCAATATTGGTGGCCAGTGACATGACGTGAGCTTCGCGCAGTGGATCGATCGGCGGGTTAGTGACCTGCGCGAACTGCTGACGGAAGTAATCGTAAATAACCCGCGGCTTGCTGGAGAGTACGGCGAATGGGGTATCATCACCCATGGAACCGGTAGCTTCCTGGCCATTTTCGCCTATAACGCGGATTACCTGCTCCAGTTCTTCGTTACTGTAGGCGAACTGCTTCTGGTAGGTTTCCAGCAGCGTATCATCCATTTCACGACTGCCCACCTGGTCATCCGGCAGATCTTCAAACGGCGTTAAGCGACGAACGTTTTTGCTCATCCAGCTCAGGTAAGGGTGACGGCTCTTTAAGTCATTATCGGTTTCATTGGTGCGCAGAATTCTGCCGGTGCGGGTATCGATCACCATCAGCTCACCCGGACCAACGCGGCCCTTTTCAACCACTTCATCCGGTTGATAGTCCCAGATGCCGACTTCGGAGGCGCAGGTAATTAGCTTATCTTTGGTAATCACATAGCGGGCAGGGCGCAGACCGTTACGGTCCAGATTACAGGCGGCATAACGCCCATCGGACATAACAATACCCGCCGGACCATCCCACGGCTCCATATGCATGGAGTTAAAGTCGAAGAAAGCGCGTAGTTCTTCATCCATATCCGGGTTATTCTGCCATGCCGGTGGAACCAGCAAACGCATGGCCCGAATCAGATCCATTCCACCGCTAAGAAACAGTTCCAGCATATTATCCAGCGAGCTGGAGTCAGAACCAGTTTCATTAACAAATGGAGCTGCATCCTGTAAGTCAGGAATCAGCGGCGTTTTAAATTTATAGGAGCGAGCTCTGGCCCACTGACGGTTACCGGTGATGGTATTGATTTCACCGTTATGTGCCAGATAGCGGAATGGTTGCGCCAACTGCCAGCGGGGTACGGTATTGGTGGAGAAACGCTGGTGAAACAGACAAATGGAGGATTCTAACCGCAGATCCGCCAGGTCGAGATAAAAACGCGGCAGGTCAACGGGCATACACAGCCCTTTATAGATGCTGACCACGTTCGATAGGCTACAGACGTAGAAGGTCTCATCTTCTACCCGTTTTTCGATACGGCGACGCGCCATAAACAGACGACGCTCCATATCCAGTGAGCGCCAGCCTGCCGGTGCGTTAACAAAAATTTGCTCAATACGCGGTAGGGAAGAGAGTGCAATTTCCCCCAGCATATCCGGATTGGTTGGCACCACGCGCCAGCCAATAATTGAAAGGGTTTCACGTTGAAGTTCTTCTTCAACAATTTTACGGCTGGCTTCTGCTTCTTCCGCATCCTGACTTAAAAATAGCATGCCGACGGCGTAATTTTTTGCCAGTCTCCATCCTTGCTCTTCCGCCACCAGACGGAAAAAACGGTCAGGTTTTTGTAGTAATAGCCCACATCCATCGCCGGTTTTACCATCCGATAATATCGCGCCGCGATGCTGCATGCGTGACAGGCCATGAATAGCCGTTCTGACGACTTTATGGCTCGGCTCGCCTTCTATATGGGCGATAAGGCCGAAGCCACAGTTGTCACGTTCTTTCGACGCGTCGTATAGCATGATATTGCTCTCCAGTTACCCCATGTGTGTATTTCTGATGTTGTTATAGTTTGCTGTCTATCCGGTAGATAGCGGACACCCCGTTTCCCGTGTTGATAACCACGCTATCTGCTATATCCGTTAATTATATTTTCCAGTCCAGAGAGGGATGTATGGTCAGCGTTATGGGGACACTCCGCATACATAACGCCACTGTTATTGGATAGCAGAATCTATTCCTTAGATCCTTAATAATGGCGCTCAACCAACTTAATATACAAAGAGAATTCAGGTCAAATATGCAGCGTAAAACGCGCTATTTTATGCTTTTGTGGTTATCTGATTGAATATAAAAAGATTTATAACCTATTTGAGATAAGGGTTTTGTTTTTGAGTAACAATAAAATGTGAGCTAAGTCACTGTGCTATTGGCTGGAGAATATGTTCATTCTCTCCTGATATCGCATATTCTGGTACTATATGTCGGTTTTTGAATTATCTTTAGTATTTAATTGTGTTGTTTGTTGTGATTATGTTACGGACTGGTTGAGTATCAGTATAAAAAGAAATCATAACAGGCTGGCGTTCTTCATTTTGGCTTATATCGACATATATTCTGTGGTCACAGCCCGACTGATTTGATCTTTATCACCTCGTGAAGGAAGAATTAAGCGTAGTCTGGTGGCCCTTTTTCTCCCGGAGAGATAATAGAATATCCTTCTAAAACATCTGATTAATCATGCAACTGAATCGACATATCAATATGTTTGGTGCTGACTTACAGCAGCGCTACGGCGAAAAAATTCATAAGCTGACGCTGCATGGCGGGTTCAGTTGTCCTAACCGTGACGGTACGGTGGGCCGGGGAGGATGTACTTTCTGTAATGTGGCTTCTTTTTCAGATGAGGCACAGCAGCATCAGAGTATTGCAGAACAGTTGGCGCGTCAGGCGAAGAAGACCAACCGGGCCAGTCGCTATCTGGCCTATTTTCAGGCCTATACCAGCACTTATGCAGAGATTTGTCTGCTGCGTGATATGTATCAACAGGCGTTGTCACAGGCGGATATTGTTGGGATCTGCGTTGGTACCCGCCCTGATTGTGTATCCGAGCCAGTATTAGACTTATTGTCAGGTTATTGCCAGCAGGGCTATGAGGTGTGGCTGGAGTTAGGGTTACAGAGCGCGAATGATAAAACCCTGAAAAAAATTAATCGTGGTCATGATTTTGCCTGTTATCAGGCAACAACGATTGCCGCCCGGCAGCGGGGAATTAAAGTATGTACTCACCTGATTGCCGGATTGCCAGATGAAAGTATCAATGACAATTTAGCGACGATTGCCAGAGTGGTGGAAACGGGCACCGATGGTTTAAAGCTGCATCCTCTGCATATTGTTACCGGCAGCACCATGGCAAAAGCCTGGCAGGCCGATCGCCTGACGGCTCTGGAGCTGGAAGAGTACGTACAACGCGCCGGTGAAATGATCCGCCATACGCCGGTTGATATTATTTATCACCGGATTTCGGCAACGGCACGTCGTCCAACCCTGTTAGCACCACTGTGGTGTGAAAACCGCTGGCTGGCGATGAATGCTATTGAGAAGTATCTTATTGAGATAGGGAATCAAGGATCGGCTTTGGGACAAAGCTTTATTCCTCGCGGATAACGACGGAGTAGCCCAATTAACTTTGTTATCAATATGAAATTAATGCATTATTTGATTTAACTGCATTTTTCGCTATTTATCCCCGGTTTACGGTATGATTTCGGCGATAAAAAAATCTTGGGAGTAACAATGAAGCAACTGCGGAAATTAGCCCAGTATTATGTTGATGCCATGGTGAAGTTAGGCCTGGTACGCTTCTCTCTTATTTTAGCGTCGATCATTATTGTTTTGGCTTTTACCGTGCAGATTTCGGTAACCGCAGCGCTGCATGGCGAAATTGAACGCATCGATGTTATCCGCTCTATTTTCTTTGGGCTGCTGGTCACGCCATGGGCAGTCTATTTTCTCTCTATCGTGGTTGAACAACTGGAAGATTCTCGTCAGCGTTTAGCCAAGCTGGTTGAAACGCTGGAGGATATGCGCGCGCGCGATTTAGAACTCAATCATAAACTACAAAATAATATTGAGCGTCTGAATCAGGAAATTGGCGAGCGGATAAAGGCCGAAGAGGCCAGAGAGCGGGCAATCGAAGAGTTACAAATTGAGATCGCCCAGCGCCAGCAGGCGCAGATTGAGTATGAGCAACAGTCAGTCTTTCTGCGCTCGTTTTTAGATTCGTCTCCCGATCTGGTGTATTACCGGGATGAAGAGGGGCGTTTTTCTGGCTGTAACCGGGCAATGGAATTACTGACCGGTCGCAGTGAGAAACAGTTAATTGGTTTAAGCCCGGATGATATTTATAACAGTGAAGTGGCAGAAAAAGTCATCGAAACCGATGACAAAGTGTTTCGCCATAATGTTTCGCTGACTTATGAGCAATGGTTGGTTTATCCGGATGGCCGCAAGGCATGCTTTGAAGTACGTAAAGTGCCTTTCTATGCGCTGGATGGTAAACGCCATGGTTTAATGGGATTTGGCCGGGATATCACTGAGCGTAAGCGCTATCAGGATGCGTTGGAAAAAGCCAGCCGCGACAAAACCACCTTTATTTCTACCATCAGTCATGAATTAAGAACGCCATTGAATGGTATTGTCGGACTTAGCCGCATTTTGCTGGATACCGATCTGAATGCCGAACAGCTTAAATATCTGCGTACCATCTACGTTAGTGCTACTACGCTGGGATATATCTTTAACGATGTTATCGAGCTGGATAAAATTGAACGGCGCAAAACTCAACTGGAAATCGCGCCGCTGGATTTACTGAACTTCCTTTCAGATTTAGAAAACTTATCCGGGCTGTTAGTTGAGCCGAAAGGCCTGAGCTTTACGCTGGAATATGGTGATAATCTGCCCGCCTTTATCATGACGGATGGAACCCGCTTAAGACAGATTCTGTGGAATCTGATCGGTAATGCGGTGAAGTTTACCTCTCAGGGCGGGGTGACCATTCGGGCACGCCGTGAAGGGGAGAACCACTTCTACTTTGAAGTGGAAGATTCCGGTATTGGTATCCCACAGGAAGAGATTGATAAGATTTTTGCCATGTACTATCAAGTCGCCAGTAAACACGGCGGTCGTCCTGCGACCGGAACCGGCATTGGGCTGGCGGTATCTCTGCGTCTGGCTCAGGCAATGGGCGGCGATATTTTTGTTAAGAGCGAAGTGGGTAAAGGTACTGTCTTCACCGTATTTATTAAGGCATCGGTAGCAGAAAAAGAGGCTCCGCAGAAAGAAGAGTTACCTTCAGCTTCTTTAAGGGTATTATTGGTAGAAGATATTGAGCTGAATGTGATTGTTGCCCGTTCAGTGCTGGAAAAACTGGGGCATACTGTTAGTGTTGCGATGACAGGTACGGAAGCGCTGGAGAAGTTTAAACCAGGTGCGTTCGATCTGCTGCTGTTGGATATTCAGCTACCGGATATGACCGGTTTTGATATTGCCCGGCAGATTAGAACCCATTATGCGCCCGAAGAGATCCCACCGTTAGTGGCGCTAACCGCAAACGTATTAAAGGACAAACAAGAATATCTGAACTCAGGGATGGATGATGTACTCAGTAAACCGCTTTCGGTACCGGAGTTAATGGTAGTCATCAAGAAAATCGGAAGTGCCCAACTAAAAATGTTACCTAAATTACAGGAGCAAGGCGCGATGAAGCCCAATGAGTCTATACTCGATTTAACCATGTTAGAGCAGTATATGGAGTTAGTTGGTCCACAGCTTATTCTTGACGGTTTGACCATGTATGAACAAGTGATGCCAGGCTATCTGGCGGTACTTGAATCTAATATGACGGCCAAAGATGAAAAAGGTATCACCGAAGAAGCACACAAAATTAAAGGGGCTTCCGGATCTGTTGGGCTGAAACATCTTCAACAACTGGCTCGCCAAATTCAAACGCCAACGTTGCCTGCATGGTGGGATAACGTGGAAGAGTGGATTGATGAACTGAAGCTGGAGTGGCGTAATGATGTTCAGGTATTGCGCACTTGGGTTGAGGCCCAGGAAAAACGCTAACAGATATCAATACCAATGATTTTAATGCGGCGGAATCGAAAGGTTTGCCGCGTTGTTGCTTATGGCTACGGGTAAATTTTCGATATTAAATGTCATATCGAATAACAGACCGAATGTCGCGGTGATAATCGGTAAAATTAATAACCAGATTGGTTTAACGGGAGGAGTGATTGATGAAACGGGTTGCCGTTGTATTAAGTGGATGCGGTTTTTTAGATGGAGCAGAAATCAACGAGTCAGTATTAACCCTGTTGGCGTTAGACCGTGCTGACGCGGAAGTAACCTGCTTTGCGCCCGATCAGCCACAGTCCGATGTCATCAACCATTTTACCGGTCAACCAGCCACTGAGAGCCGTAATGTGTTGACTGAATCTGCGCGTATTGCCAGAGGTAAAATTCAGCCACTGTCTCAGGCTGATGCCGCGCTGTTTGATGCTTTGATTGTTCCGGGTGGTTTTGGTGCCGCAAAAAATCTGAGTAATTTTGCTTCTCGCGGTGCCGAGTGTGAAATCAATCAGGATTTGACTCGTCTAGTAAAAGCGATGCATAGCGCGGGTAAGCCGATGGGCTTTATTTGTATTGCACCGGTATTGTTACCAAAAATGCTAGGCGTTCCGGTTCGGTTGACCATCGGTAACGATATTGATACCGCCGAAGTGGTGGATGCTATGGGCGGTGAGCATATTACCTGTCCGGTTGATGATATCGTGGTGGATGAAGAGCAAAAAGTCGTGACCACACCAGCCTATATGCTGGCGCAGCGCATCAGCGAAGCCGCTCAGGGTATTGAAAAACTGGTAGCTCGCGTATTGGTGCTGAGCGAATGAAGAAGTTCGCCCCTTCAACAATGATGGGGCGCCTGCTGTTTTGGTTAAAACGATGCATTAAGGTTGTTTTACTGATTTGGGGTGCCGGGATCATTATCTTTGCCTTTTTACCGGTGCCATTTTCTGCCGTCATGGTAGAAAAGCAGCTGGGAGCCTGGTTTACGGGTAATTTTTCCTATGTTGCTCATCAAACCTGGGTATCGATGGATGATATCTCCCCTCATATGGCGTTGGCGGTGATTGCCGCAGAAGACCAAAAGTTTCCGGATCACTGGGGCTTTGATATGAATGCCATCGCTTCAGCATTCAGCCATAACGAACGTAAACCTAATCGTATTCGGGGTGCTTCAACCATTTCTCAGCAAACGGCTAAAAACCTGTTCCTGTGGAATGGCCGTAGTTGGGTACGTAAAGGACTGGAAGCCGGATTGACCGTTGGCATGGAACTGGCGTGGACTAAGCGCCGCATTCTGACGGTCTACCTGAACGTTGCTGAGTTTGGCGAGGGCGTGTTTGGCGTTGAAGAGGCGGCACAGCGTTACTTTAAGAAATCGGCCAAAAATTTAACCCCTTCAGAATCGGCAAGATTAGCGGCGGTTTTGCCTAATCCCATTCGTTATAAAGCTAATAAACCTTCCGGCTATGTGATTCAGCGGCAAAACTGGATATTGTGCCAGATGAGGCAGTTGGGAACGGGAACGCTGGACTGGTAACACAGAATCAGAATGCAAAAGCTCAGAGGTATCAGCTCTGAGCCCGGTAAGTTTGCTGTTGAAGTTGCCACTCTATTTCTTCTGTGGTTCAGTGGTTACCTGTGGGATATCTGAATTATATTCCCGGCTCTGTTCCTGTAGCGCTTGTGCCAGCCGCTCCCTTAAATTTCGCGTTGCTTCACTTTCACTACTGTTATCACTGACTGGCGTCCTGACCTTATTGTTCATCGGTGCTAATGGAATATCACCTTCAGGTTCACCTCTTATGACATCACGATCCACCAGCGGCTGGTTGAGATTATCCATCGTCGTCAATGGCGATGGTGCCTGCGGTTGAGGTAATGGTTTAGTGGTGTAAATATAGTGCATATCAGACAGAAATATTTCTGGCTGATCTTTTGGTACTGCAGGGGTAGGAACTGACGTTGGAACTTCTATCGGTTTAGGATAGAGATATTGCCAGTACATATGACCAAAGGTGCCCGCAATGATAAGCAGGGAAGCGCCTATTGAACCTGCAACAAGATACAAGCCTAACCGAAAAGGGCTCAGTGGTGCTGCTGTGATACGAACCCGGTCATTAGTTCGTTGGTTAGTTTGGTTGCGTTGATTACGCTGATTACGATAAGCAGTCAGGGAGATAGCGGACATGGTTACTGTATCCTTTGCTTGATTACCGACACATCCGGTATATTTTGTTCTTTTATTAACTTCGGTGAATCACCGGAGGCCAATGCTAATTTCATCAGTGTTTCTGAACCGACCAGCCCGTCATCTTTTAACCATTCATTCTTCTGAAACTGTTTAACACTCTCCATCAGCTCGGGAGACCAGGCATTCTTTTTACTCTTAGGTTTAAGTAACGTGCGGCTTAACATCTTGTCCAGCCAGGCAATTTCGCTACTGCTGCTGGTGCCATCGATTTTATCGCGGCCTAATGGTGTTAGCCGATAGAAGATAATGTACTGTCCGGTACTTTTTTGTTCAAACCAACTGCTGCTGGTTTGCCAGGTGCGATTATTAATCAACAAATCGATATCTGTTTTCCCAACCCGAACCACGTTGACATAGCCAATATTGTCGTCAACTTTCACTTCAGCTATCCATGGGTAACCTACTTTTTCCATCTCTTCCAGCTTTGCCTGCCCCTTTTTACATTGCAGGTTAGCTCTGCCGGCTTCTTCACAAAAAGCATCATCGTTCGAAACGTCATAGCCCCATATTTTGTACATTTGCCGCATGGCGGCTATCTGGTTGCCGATTTCCAGATCTACCGCTGGTTCAGATTGTGGTTCCGGAACCACTATCGGGTCGGGTTCCGGCGGGTTCCAGGCGGTTGGATGTGGTAACAGTGGAGAGATAACCGGCAACATCGCCCAGCCTAGGGCCAGACAAACAACCACCGATGCTAATGCAGTGGATAACTGAGCAAGCGTAACTCTGCATGATCCGGTAATCTCTTTGGTTGCCATTCGTAGATGATGTTGAGTGATAGCTTCGCTTCGCTCGGCATAAGCTCCTAGTAGCGCGTAATGAGCAATTCGATTTACCAGTGAAAGCTTGCCTTTGGCTGCCCGATAAATCCATCGTATCTGTTGAGGGGTAAACAGCGCAGGATTACCATCATTCCAGGACAATTGATGCTCAAAATACTCTGTGTACTCACGTAGGGCAGGCATACGAAAGTTAAGATTAGTGTGTAACCACGATTGAAAGGTTTTGGGTAATAAGCGCCCCAGCTTTTCAGAACCACACAGAAGAATGGTCAGCGAGGCATTTTGTTCTTCGGCTTGAGCAAGGCGCTTTTTTAATATGTCCCAGCATCCTTCCGTCATACATTGGGCTGAGGTAACGATCAGTAACTGTGAATTGGTGGTGATAAATCCATGATTGACCACCTGATGATTGGCCTCAATGTTTTCCAATTTTTTTATTAACTCTTTTTTTGACAATGAGGGAGAGGCATTGATGGTTAGGCTGTGGCCATGATATTCAGCACTAACTCTTTTAATAACATCATTCAGGCTATTTTCATCTTGTGAATAGAATCCAATAACCCCCTTTTTATTACAGGCATGAGAAATTAATAAGTAGATACTATGAAAATATTCAAGAAAAAAACGATTGTTATGAAAAATAGTATTTCTAAAGGGCTCGCTACCAAATTTAAAATGTTCTAAGTACATAATTATTATCACCATTTACGATATTGAGACCGCGGTTTGTTTTATCTGGATGGGTTTTTATTCATTTAAATCAACATGATATATTTTGTGTGATTGTTGGTGAAAAATACTCCAGCGATCAACAAATATTGTTGACCTCCGGATAAAATATTATTTAATTCAACGCGATCAAATTATTGAACTTAATTATAAAATTATCATTGTGATAATGAATTTATAGTTCTCGCATTTCACCCTGTCAAGAAAGCGCATTTTTTTCACGTTAAAAACAAGTGATAAAAAGTCGTTTTAGCAATCTAAGGGTAAATAGTCAGCATATTGGTTAATTTTTAATGATAGCTACAAGAGATAACTAACGGTTTTCGTTATCGCTAATAATTTATTTTTAATGTTGATTAATGATTAATGATTAATGATTAATGATTAATGATTAATGATTAATGATTAATGATTAATGTTTTTATATGAGATGAATTATTTTTTTCTTATGGTGATGATCACAGAATCGATAAATTAGAAAGACTGATATTGGTGAGAAAATGTAACCGATTTTTTAACGCAAGAGAAAGTGAAATTTCATATAGCGCATTATGTCATTTCTGTCTGTCATACATAAGTAATATTTTTAATGCTGTAAGGAACGCTAGTCTTTATAATTTATGCCATGAGAAAGTGTTAATTAAAATGTGCAATGTTAGTCGATTTGTTATTTCTCTAAGTTAAAATCTTAGATGATTTATTTCATTGTCATGAATGTAATGACTTATAAGAATATTTATAACAAAAATAATGCTAAAGTGTTATTTTTATTTTCATATATTATATTTTTATTTTCTTAACTTATATGTGCTTATCAAAAATAAGGCATAACCGTCTTTTTTAGGATAAGAAATGTGTGGATTTAGTCAGCAATTATGGGGAAAATATTCTTAATCCAATAAGTGTACAAATACGTTAATTATTTCCCGAGTATTCGGGTTGGTAGCTTATTGTTCCTGTTTTATCTATAAGGTATTTGAATTATGCAGATTAATATCATTAATAAATACACCGTTCCGGCACTGATTCTGGGGGTTTGTGGCCTTGGGGCTTTTCAGGCTTACCACACTTATGATAATCATAAAAACTACACATTAAACAGCAATATCAAACACTCTACACACAAAACAAAAAAGGTGGAAGAAGCTATGCCAGTGACTCTGACCTTGTTTAATGCGCCGCAGAAAGCTGCTCCCGGAGCCGCTAAAAAGGCCCCGTTGGTATTAGACATCAGCGCTATTGTATATAGCAGTAAGCCTGGGTTATCTATCGCGACAGTTAATCAGGATGGAAAGCAGGTCAGTCGTGAAGGCGAGAAATTACAGGGCTATGATGATGCCTGGATTGATTCGATTGAAAAAGACAGCATTCAAATTCGTGATAAAGGTGATGTGGAAACCGTACAATTAAAAAACCCTGATTATATTAAAGGTATTGATACCACTCGTATATTACCGGTAAAAGATACCAAATTAGTTGAGAATCATTTAGGCGATTATTTTATTTTAGGACCTGAATATAAATCATCAGATAAATTGGTAGGTTTAAAGATTACACCTAAATCGGCTTCTGATGTTTTTAAAAAGGCGGGCCTTAATCCTGGGGATATAGTTGTAAAAATAAACTCTAATGATGTAACAGGAAATAAAGAAATAAAATCTGTTATTGACCAATGGGCTAAGTTAGATTCTGCGAATATTACGATTAAGCGCGGTGGCGAAGATAAAAACATTCATCTAGATTTACAAATACTGTGACCCTATATGAATTAAAACTAATATGAAAAGAAAAATCTGCGCTCGCTCAGTGCTCGCATTATTGTTTTTATATTCCGGGCATTTAATCGCTGCTGATTTTAGTGCTAATTTTAAAGACACTGATATCAGAGAATTTATTGATGTTGCCAGTAGAAATTTAAATAAAACAATTTTAGTTGATCCGGCAGTTCAAGGAAAAGTATCAGTAAGAACCTATGACCTTCTTACTGAAGAGCAATATTATCAGTTTTTTCTTAGCGTATTAGATCTGTATGGTTTTTCGGCTATTCCGATGGATAACGGCATGATAAAAATTGTCCGTTCATCGACAGCGAAAACCGCGGGTGTACCGGTTGCAGATACCGCCAACCCGGGAAAGGGCGATGAAATCATTACCCGGGTTGTTCAAATGGAAAACGTACCCGTCAGGGATCTGGCTCCTTTATTACGCCAGCTCAATGATGCTTCCGGCGTGGGTAACGTAGTGAATTATGAACCGTCGAACGTTCTGTTACTGACGGGAAAAGCTTCTTCTATTAATCGTCTGGTGGATTTAGTTCATCGGGTTGATGCTTCAGGTGTACAACAAAGAGAAACCATTCCTTTGCAATATGGCTCTGCCAAAGAAATTTCAGACATGCTTAATAATCTGAGCAATGAAGAACAGAAAGGGCAGAGCGCACCACAGTTAACGGCAAAAGTAGTTGCTGATACACGCACCAATACTTTGGTATTGAGCGGTTCATCTCAGGCTCGGGAGAAAACCCGTAACCTGATTAAAAAGCTGGATCGTAACGAAAACAGTCAGGGTAATACCCGAGTGTTTTATCTTAAATATGCTAACGCAGTCAAAATTGCAGCAGTGTTAACCGGTATTGGTGACAAAATTCAAACCGATAAAGGTGGTGGTGCTAAGGCATCGGCTTCATTGTCCAGCAAAAATGACTTGAATATCACCGCTGACGATCAGACCAACTCTCTGGTTATTACCGCGCAGCCTGATGTTATGCAGTCACTGTCGCAGGTTATCGCTAAGTTAGATATACGACGGGCGCAGGTACTGGTTGAAGCCATTATTGTGGAAGTTCAGGACGGCGCAGGCCTGAATCTGGGGGTGCAATGGGCGACCTCTAACGGCATTTCTCAGTTTACCAATACCGGTATTCCTATCTTTACCGCCAGACGGGGTAAAGATCAGTTAGATATTGATGGCAAATTCACGGCGACGAACCCATTAACCGGGGTACTTGGGGGCTACAACGGTTTAGCCACCGGCTTCTTTAACGGTGACTTTGGCGCGCTGCTGACTGCACTGGCGTCTGATAACAAGAGCGACATTTTGTCAACGCCAAGCGTAGTCACGCTGGATAACCGCGAAGCCTCATTTAACGTGGGTCAGGATGTGCCTGTGCTGTCAGGCTCTCAATCTAATACTTCTGGCGATAATGTCTTCAGTACGGTCGAACGTAAAACCGTTGGTACCAAACTGAAAGTGACTCCGCTGATCAACGATGACAACTCGGTTCAAATGAAAATTGAACAGGAAGTTTCCAGCGTCGATCCAACGTCTGCTCAAAGTACTTTAGGGCCAACCTTTAACACCCGGACTATTAATAACGAAGTTTTAGTTAAGAGTGGTCAAACGGTGGTGTTAGGCGGTCTGGTTGAAGATTTCACCACCCAAACCGTCTCTAAGGTTCCTCTGTTGGGCGATATTCCATTAATTGGCCAACTGTTCCGCAGTACATCCAATACTAAAGCTAAACGAAACCTGATGGTGTTTATTCGTCCTACGGTTATTCGTAGCGATGCTGACTATAACTACAGCTCGAAAGTGAAATACAACAAGAGCCGTGAAGATCAGCAGTATCGAATTGAAGAGAACAAGATAGGCATCATTCCGCCGATCGATCCGAAAGTTCTGCCTGAATATCCGGATCATTTGTCTCCCGGAACTTTAGGCAGTACCGGAACTGACGAAACGACTCAACCGATAGTGCCAGCAACAACAACGCCAGCACCGCGTGGACGTAATCCATTTCGCGACTAAAGAGTAGAAGGCGGATGATATGGAAACTTCGAGCAAAGACTTCAGTTCCTATAGCTATGCCAAAGAGAATGGAATTCTATTGGATCAAGGCGACGTTTACCTGCGTGAGGATACGCCTTTACAGGCGTTACTGGAAATGCGGCGTATACAGGAACAGGCATTTACCCCTATTACGTTAACGGTTGAAGCGTTTGATGAACGTTTGTCACGAGTCTGGCAGCAGGGGAGCGGTATGTCCCAACAGATGGTCGATGATATGGACGGTGATATCGACTTAATGGCGCTGACAGAAGAAATACCGGATAGCGAAGATTTGCTGGATAGTGACGAAAACTCACCGGTTATTCGTCTGATCAACGCCATATTAAGTGAAGCGGTTAAAGAAGGTGCTTCGGATATTCATATCGAAACCTTTGAGCGCACCTTAAGTATTCGCTTTCGGGTAGATGGCCTGTTACATCCGGTTTTACAGCCAGCCAGAAAGTTAGCTCCGCTGCTGGTTTCCCGTATTAAAGTTATGGCCAAGCTGGATATTGCCGAAAAACGGCTGCCTCAGGATGGTCGTATCTCTTTGCGTATTGGTCGTAAAGCCATTGATGTGCGGGTATCGACCATACCTTCACAATATGGCGAGCGTGTGGTTATGCGTTTATTGGATAAAAACAATATGCGTATGGATCTGGGACAGTTGGGCCTGGCAGATGATGACCGGGAACATCTCGAAGGGTTGATCGCCAAGCCCCACGGTATTTTGTTAGTCACCGGACCGACAGGTTCCGGTAAGAGTACCTCTCTGTATGCGGTACTTTCTTCCCTCAATAGCTTTGAGCGCAATATTCTTACCGTAGAAGATCCTATTGAATATGAACTGGAAGGCGTTGGACAAACCCAGGTTAACCCTCGGGTTGAGATGACATTCGCCCGTGGTCTGCGCGCTATTCTGCGTCAGGACCCTGATGTTGTCATGATCGGGGAAATTCGGGATAGCGAAACGGCGCAAATTGCGGTGCAAGCATCATTAACTGGTCACCTGGTTATGTCGACTCTTCACACCAACAGTGCATGCGGTGCCGTTACGCGTTTACGGGACATGGGGTTGGAGTCGTTTCTGATCGGCTCTTCATTGTTAGGGGTTATTGCACAACGTCTGGTGCGTCGCCTTTGTAAACACTGCCGTACAACTTCTGAACTTTCCGCAAGGGAAAAGGCAATGTATAGCTTTTTACCTCAACCACCCGAAGTGATTTACCGCGCCGTTGGTTGTGAACATTGTCGTGACAGCGGCTATCAGGGGCGTGCAGGTATCCATGAGTTTCTGGTGATGAATACTGAATTGCGTCGCGCCATTAACGACAATCTGGATGAAATGACGCTGGACGATATATTGCGTAAACATACCCGAAGCCTGCGGCAGAACGGATTATTAAAAGTTATCAGCGGTGAAACCTCAATTGAAGAGGTGATACGCGTCACAGCTGAACAAAACGAATCCGGAGAAGCATAATGGCACATTACGCATGGCGGGCAACATTGCCAAATGGCAAAACCCAAAAAGGTACTTTGCAGGCGGATACGCCAAAGCAGGCACGCCAGCAGCTGCGTGAGCAGGGCATGACGCCAATCAGCATTGAAGAGACTAAGGCTGAGTCGGGCGGTAAAAAATCGTTTTTTTCGCGCAAGATCTCCAGTAACTCACTGGCGTTGTTTACCCGTCAGTTATCAACGTTAACCAACGCGGCATTGCCACTAGAAAGTGCGCTGAAAGTGATCGCTCGTCAGACAGAAGACGAAGTTATGGCAAGAGCCATTGATGATATTCATGACAAAGTCGTTGAAGGCTACTCTCTTTCTGATGCTTTAGGCAATTACCCTCAGGCGTTTGACAATTTATACCGCACGTTGGTGACCGCCGGAGAAAAAACCGGTCATCTGGGGGAAGTGCTCGACAAGCTGGCTGATTACAACGATCAACGTCAACAGATGAAAAGCAAACTGACTCAGGCAATGGTGTATCCCATCACGCTGACCGTGGTAGCGACAACGGTTATTTGTATTTTGCTGGTGGCGGTTGTACCACAGGTTATTGAACAGTTTACTCATATGAAGCAAGAGCTACCGGTGACCACGCGGACATTGATCGCCGTGAGTGACTTCTTACAGAACTATGGGCTTTTTATCCTGATTGGCATTATTGGTGCCGTGTTTGGATTTCGTACCTGGGTATCCAAAGGGAAAAACCGTCTGCGCTACCATAAATGGCTGGTGCGTTCGGCACCAATTAGCAAGCTGGTACGGGCGATTAACAGCGCCCGCTATATTCGTACCCTCAGTATTTTGCAGGCCAGTAGCGTTCCATTATTAGAAGCCATGAATATCTCGGTGGACGGGATAGAGAATCTTTATGCCAGAGAAGTGCTCTCCGAAGCGGCCGACAAAGTTCGTCAGGGGGCAACATTGAACTCTTCTCTGGAGCAAACACAGCTATTCCCACCGATGATGCTGTATATGGTGGCATCGGGAGAACAGAGTGGTGAGCTGGGGCCGCTGATGGAGCGCGCTGCAGATACTCAGGATAAGGCCCTTCAGCATCGCATTACCTTAACGTTAGCCGTTTTCGAACCCGCGTTGGTGATTACCATGGCGACCATTGTGCTGTTTATCGTCATGTCGATTTTACAACCAATCCTGCAACTTAATAACATGGTGAGTTGAACATATCATGAAAAATCAAATTGTTAATCAAGAAAGTGCGCGGAGCCAGTCGGGCTTTACCCTGATGGAAATCATGGTGGTAATCGTTATTTTGGGCGTTTTAGCCAGCCTGGTTATTCCTAACCTGATGGGCAACAAAGAGCGTGCGGACCGTCAAAAAGCGGTGAGTGATATCGTGGCGCTGGAAAATACCCTTGATATGTACAAGCTGGATAACGGTCGGTATCCAACCTCTGAACAGGGCCTTAAAGCGCTGGTTACCAAGCCTGAGCTACAACCGGTGCCTAAAAATTATCGTTCAGATGGCTATATTCGTCGTCTGCCGACCGACCCATGGAACAATGACTATTTAATTGTTAGCCCGGGGGAACATGGTCCGATTGATGTGTTCTCTGTTGGTCCGGACGGTGAGGCAAATACTGCCGATGATGTCACCAACTGGGACATGGATAAGAAAACTGAAGCTGAACCGGGACAAAAATAATGTCCAGCCATCGCTCCCGAGGTTTTACGCTACTTGAAGTCATGCTAACGCTGGTGATCTTTGCCATCAGCGCCACCATTGTGGTGATGACATTACCTTCAAAAAGCGGGCCGGGAGTGTTTGGCGAACAGTTTAAAACGCTGGTGGATTATGGATCAAGCAAGGCTGTCATGGAGGGAAGCATTGTTGGCCTGACGTTAACCTATCAGGGATATCAGTTGATGATTCTGAAAGGGAACGGAGAGGGCGCACAGGATAGCTTGCAATGGCAGCCGCTTGTGGCGGGGCGTATCACCACCCAAGGCGAGTTCCCGGAGGATCTGCGCGTCACCATTGAGCCGCAGAAAATGGCACTGAGTTTAAACGATGCGCCACAAATTATTTTTTTACCGGACGGTGAGGTCAGTTTATTCAGACTGACATTCGAGGGGGAGGACAGAAAAGATGTCTATTCTGTTGTCTCTCAAGGGGCATCTCCGGTTGAGGTGGTAAACGGCTACGGTAACGAAGCTAAAGAGGCAAAAGATGAGAAAGATGCGCAATGAGCAAGGCATGACTCTGCTGGAAGTCATGGTAGCCATGGCTATCTTCTCTTGCGCAGCGTTAGCTTTGATGAATACCGTAACTGTCAGCAGTCACTACACCCTACAGTTGGGGGAAACGTTACGCGCCAGTTGGGTGGCAGAAAACCAGATGGCGGAAGCTCGGCTAACCCGCCGTACCTTTACCGATCAACCCAGTGGTAATGAAGAGATTGGTGGGCAGACCTGGTACTGGCAGGCGCGATTAGCGCAGATGCCGTCTGGCGTAAAAGTGAATGAAGTTATCGTCTTTCGCGAAGGTGAGGAGGAACATCCGTTGGTTACACTACGTGATGCTTCGCTGGTCGGAGGAACCAAATGAACGCCTTAAAGCGTGCGCGCCAGCAGGGGTTCACCATGATGGAGGTGATCATTGCGCTGGTGATATTTGCCATGATCAGCATGATGGCGTGGCAAATATTAAACGGTTCAATGAGCAATTCTGCCGTATCGGATGCTCAATCGGCGCGGTTTAATCAGCTACAAATGACCTACAGCCGATTGGAACGTGATTTTTCGCAGGCAATGCCTCGAGCCCCCGTTGGCAGCAGTGCGGCGTTCCAATTGAGAGATGGCATCTTAGTTTTGACCACTCAGGACAGCGTGGCCAGTCTGGGAAATCCGCAAAGTGCCGATCTGATACGGGTTTCATGGTGGCTGAAAGATAATCAGGTTTATCGCGGTATCGCTTCAGTACTGGATGGTGCCAGTGTGACTGACTGGACCAAGATCCCAATGATTGACCGTGTAAAGAAAATGGATTGGCGCTTTTTTAATACCGACTGGCAGCCCCAGTGGGAAGAGGCGGAAATGATACCCAAAGGTATCGAACTAACGTTAACACTGGAAGACGATACGGTATGGCGTTGGGTGTTTATGACTCCGGGCAACTGGCCTAAGGGTGGAACCTCAAGCATTCAGGGGACAGATGAAAATGACCCAAATGCAGGGGAACAAAAACCGGATGCGGATAAACCGGGAGAGGCAGCTCCAACCGCCACACCGCCAACGCAGGGTGACAGCTCGCCAAATGCAGGAGGTGCTAAATGAATAGCGCATCCAAACGGCGTCAGCGAGGTGTTGCTCTGTTAGTGGTACTGATTCTGCTGGTATTAATGTCGGTGTTGGCTGCCCGTATTAGCCAGCAGTTTACGCGGAACTTGCAGAAGATTCAGTTTCAACTGGGTCAGCAAACTTTACGGTGGAATTCTGATGCGGCCGTGCAACTGGCGATTATCCGCCTGGGTGACGATTTAGCCGACGGGAAAAAGCCAAGTTCACTGGATCAGTCCTGGGCTCAGCCCATAAGTGTAAAAACGGAAGATTACCAATTAGACAGTCAGGTATTCGATGCACAAACCTGTTTTAACGTCAACAGCTTGCTGGCACCGGATAACAGTACGACTTCACCTTTACCGGGTGAAAAGGCGATGACACAAAAAGTGGTGGAATACCTGATGACTAACGCCGGAATTAATTCGGCAACGGCAGAGACGCTGTTTAACGAACTGACGGTGTATTTAGGCATCGATAGCGGCAGTGATAACAGTAAAGCCAGTTCGGCGGCGGAAGCCTTCAGGGCTATGCAACCGCCTAGAGTACCGGCTAAGCAGATGATGTACTCCATTAGTGAACTGAAGTTGCTGCCGGGGTTTCCGGTGGAGTCTTATGCCAGGCTGAGCAAATTGCTTTGTGCACTACCTAATACCAAAACCAAAGTGAATATCAATTCATTGACGCAGCAGCAGGCTCCTCTGCTTTCAGGATTATTTTTAGGAGAGCTTACGGCTGATGATGCCAGTCAATTGATTAGTAAACGGCCCGATAGCGGATGGGAAAGCGTTGAGGCATTTAGAGCTCAGTTAGAAAAGCAGTTTCCGGTGAAGGGGAAAGAGGCCTCCGCGGATAGTTATATGACGGTGAACAGTAATTTCTTCACGGTTTATACCACCGGGCGTACCGACAATCTGACTCTGCGATTTGTTGATAATTTGTACCTAGATGAAGAGACCAGAGAGGCTAGCCGCTGGTTACATCGATATCGAACTATTGAGTAGTAGGGATATTAATAATGAAACAGGCACTTTTTATCAGATTAGGTTCAACGTCGGATTCACCCGTTTGGTGGTGTGCGTTGCAGGCTGGAGTGGCATCTGCCCCGAGCGTCTGAACAGTTGGGATCAATTATCTCAACTGCGGTCACATCCGTTATCACATTATGTTTGCCTGTTACTTCCTACCAGCGATCTGATCTTCCGTCGTTTTAAGTTACCTAAAAAATGGGCTCTGCATCAAACCCCGCAGTTTACCTGGATAGCAGAAGACTCACTGATGGGTGAAATTGATGATTTGCACTGGACCGTTATGCGCCGTGCAGGAGGCGAGCTGGATACTGTGGCAGTACGCAGTGCCAAACTGCAGCAGTGGCTGGATGCGTGTAACAATGCCGGACTTAAAGTGATTCAGGCATTACCGGATGCTTTGTTGCTGCCGGAAAATCCTCAGGGGCATACCGTTGTTTCTCTGGAAGATCAGTGGTGGGTTCGCTATGACACGGGTGCCAGCGTGGTGGAAACTCCGCTATTACCTGATTTACTGGTTCGTTTGCCTCAGGGAACCAGACGTAGCTATGGTGATTTACCGGAAGGTATGACGACGGATGAAGCTAATCCGTGGCAGCATCCATTACTGTTAATTCAGGAACGCTGGCGTGCTGAGCGGCTCAATGTACTGCATGGCGTGTTTAGCCAGACCGATAACCGCGCTGAGATTTTAAAACGCTGGAAAAAACCACTGATTCTTTCTGTGATTCTGGCTTTTTGTCTGAGTCTGTTTCCTCAGTTTGCCGTGTTGTGGAACGTGAAAGACCGCCAGAGCGCTCTGGCCGAGGAAACCCGGCAGGTATATCAACGTTATCTTCCCGGAGAGGTACCGCCCAGCAACCTCAAATATCACTTTGAAAAAAACATTAATAAAGCAAAAAGTGGATTTTTTACTCAATTAGAACAGCTGGATATGATGAAACAAGCCTATCCGGATATTGAGGTTCGCTCAGTAAAATATGATGGCAAGAACGGAGCATTGACGCTGGATGTTAGCTCAATGGAAAAAGACCGCATCTCCGCGTTTGTTACACAAACTCAGCCGATCTTTGGCTTTACGTTGCAGCCAGGTTCGACAAATCCGCCATATACCGGCGTTCTGATTGGGGGAGATGTCGCAAAATGAAAGAGAAACTAATTGCCTATTTTAATGCCAGAGCGCCGCGGGAACGAGTGCTGATGGTTTTAGGTGTGATAACTCTGCTGTGGGGAGTGCTGTTTTACGGTTTATGGATCCCTTTACAGAACGCAGTACAGGAAGGATGGCAGGCAATTTCCCGCTCTCAGGACACCATTACCTGGATGCAGGAGCAAGCGGAAGATCGCGATTTACCCACTTATCAACTGATTGCCGCCGATCCTAAACAGGCAATAGAACAGAGCGCGGCTCAGGCAAAAGTCACGTTGGCACAGATGCAAATGGCGGCTAACAGTGCCGATATCATCATTGATAACGTGCCTTTTTCGTCGCTAAAAAGTTGGCTGACAACGCTAAACAATACATCAGGAATTCGAATTGAGAACATAACCATGGCTCCGGCAGACAATGCTGGAGGGGTAAAAGTCCAGTTGAAGCTGGCCTGGGGCCCAAGAGTATGAGTTCAGCAGAACAGCTGTTTTTTCTGCTGCGGGGTGAATATTTGTGGTTATTTTGTCTGCTAAGTGCGGTGCTGGGTGCCGTTGTTGGTAGCTTTTTGGGAGTGGTGATAGAGCGTTTGCCCTTGATGCTTAATCATCAGCCGGGGGAACCAGAGCTGAGTCTGGCTCTGCCACGCTCTCATTGCTCACAATGTCTGCACCCGTTGTACTGGTGGGAGAATATTCCCATCGCTAGCTGGCTGGCATTACGCGGACGTTGCAGTCAGTGTCACAGTGCCATACCCGCTCGATTATTATGGATAGAGGTGACAACAGCATTACTGTTTTGCCTGATGGCGATATTAATACCATCACCAGAGAGATTATTAGCGGCATGGATACTGGTCGGGTTTTTACTGGCGCTTAGCCTGATTGATTGGTGGCATATGTTATTGCCGGATGCATTAACACAACCGCTACTTTGGCTGGGATTGCTGATTAATGCCGGTAGTGGTGCGGTTAAATTATCTGATGCCGTCTATGGTGCCGTTGCCGGTTATCTGTGCTTATGGTTGCTCTATTGGTTGTTTCGGGGACTGACGGGGAAAGAGGGGCTGGGCTATGGTGATTTTAAACTGCTGGCTGCATTGGGTGCCTGGTTAGGATGGCAAGCGCTACCCTTTTTATGTCTGATTGCGGGTCTGTCAGGAATGTTCATTGGTGTCTGGAAAATCTGGCGCTCGGGAAAACAGATGCCATTTCCATTTGGTCCTTGTTTAAGTATTTCCGGAGCAATATTATTTATATTTTATAATTCGCATATATATCTTTAGCTTAATAAAAAGAATGTTTTTATTTTTTTAGTTTAAGGAATAAAAAGTTATTCGTTGCTATTGTTTTAAGACTGATGAAATTAATTTAATTAATGAATAAGTATTAGAAAAGTATTATTTAAAAATAATTAATGAAATTATATCTGAGAGTTAAGTTTTATTATTCTTTTACCATACTATCTTTTATTTTTAACGAAGCGTTTTTGCGGTTTATTTTATTGTTTTTATTGTGAATTTAATGATTTTTTGTTTTTTATGTGACTGATTGGTAAGTATTTTAATGATTATTGCGTCTCATAAAGATAATGAAGGTGATATATCTAATTATTTAATATGAGGAAATCAATGTTGGGTTAATTTCAGAGGAGTAAGGTCAGGTCTTTTTAATTAAGTTAATTCTGCTTTCAACGAATTTTTTAAGATTTAATGAGTGCTTTTGTGTTTTTATTTCAGCATAAGGCAAGGTGTTTATTTTACTGATAAAGGTATTCATAAATGAAATTAATGAAGCCCAATATTCTGGCATTGATTATTGCCACCCTAGCAGCTCCTGCGTGGGCTGCTGTTCCTGGTAAACCGTCATTAGGTAGTGGTAATGATAAGTTTGCTATTATCGAAGTCGACCAAAGTGCAACTGCTTACAATGATTTAGTCAAAGTCCATGATAGCGCTACCGTTACGGTAGAGTGGAGTATCTGGAGTGGCGATACCGGAAAAACAGCCAAAGTACTGTTTGATGGTAAAGAGGTCTGGAGTGGTTCCGCTGGCAGTAGTACTGGCAAAGCTACTTTTGCGGTGAAAAAAGGTGGACGCTATCAGGAACAGGTGGAGGTCTGTAATGATAGCGGCTGTACTAAAAGTGATAGTAAGCTTGTTATCGTTGCGGATACCGACGGTAGCCACTTACTCCCACTGGCACCAACGATGAAAGAAAACAATAAAACGTTCAGCAAACATACGGATAAAGTGATTGGCGCCTACTATGCCGAGTGGGGCGTTTATGATCGTAATTTCCCGGTTGATAAAATACCTGCCGCTAACCTGAACCATATTCTGTATGGTTTTGTGCCTATTTGTGGCGGCAATGGTATTAACGACAGCTTAAAAACTGTTGATGGGGGTAGCAGCTTTGCAGCATTAGAGCGTTCTTGTGCTGGTCGTCAGGATTTCCAGGTGGCGATTCATGACCCTTGGGCTGCCATTCAGAAACCGCAAGCTGGCGTTACCGCCTGGGACGACCCCTACAAAGGTAACTTTGGCCAACTGATGGCGCTGAAAAAGGCCTATCCGGACCTGAAAGTACTACCTTCTATTGGCGGTTGGACGCTGTCCGATCCATTCTATCAACTGAATGATAAAACCAAGCGCGACCGCTTTGTTGCATCAGTCAAAGAGTATCTGAAAACCTGGAAATTCTTTGACGGTGTGGATATTGACTGGGAATTCCCGGGCGGTGGCGGTGAAAACGAGAAATTAGGTAATCCACAGGTCGATAAAGTTACCTATACCGCGTTAATGCGTGAGTTACGAGATATGTTAAATAGCTTAAGTGCTGAAACCGGTCGTACCTATGAGTTAACCTCAGCGATTGGTGTTGGTAGCGACAAAATTGAAGACGTTGATTACGGTACTGCACAACAGTATATGGATCATATCTTTATGATGAGCTATGACTTCTATGGTGCGTGGAGTATGACCGATCTGGGCCACCAAACTGCACTGTATGCACCGGCATTCAGACCTGATACCAACTATACAGCAGATAACGGATTAAAAGCCTTGTTAGCTCAGGGTGTTGATCCGAAGAAGCTGGTATTGGGTGCAGCGATGTATGGTCGTGGCTGGACTGGCGTACGCGGATATACTGCCGGTAATCCATTTACCGGTACTGCCACCGGACCAGTGAAAGGTACATGGGAAAGTGGTATTGCGGACTATCGTGAAATTGTCAACAAGTACAGAAATGGTTCTGGCTGGACTTATACCTACGATACAGTCGCACAAGCCCCTTACCTGTTTAACTCTTCAACCGGTGATTTAATTACCTATGATGATGCCCGTTCTGTCGCAGCAAAAGGCCAGTATGTTCTGGATAAAGGTCTGGGCGGTATGTTTGCCTGGGAAATTGATGCCGATAACGGCGATATCCTGAATGCCATGAACGAAAGCCTGTTGGGTACCAGTTCTGGCGGTGGCGGCGGTGAAGTTACACCTCCAGCTCCGGTTAACCAGCCTCCGGTAGCAACGGCTGCTGACCAAAATGTCACAGGTCCGGTACAAGTTACTCTGGATGGTTCAGCCTCTATGGATCCGGAAGGTGGCAAGTTAACTTACCTGTGGAGCAAAGTGTCTGGTCCAACAGTCACATTAACCAATGCTGCAACTTCAAAAGCGAAGTTTAGCGCACCGGCGGTTACCACTGACCAAACCTATGTATTCCAGCTGAAAGTGACTGATGACAAAGGCCTGAGCAATGCGATTGAAGTAAAAGTCGTTAACAAAGCGCCTAAAGCCAACCAGGCACCGATTGTTAATCTGATCGATAGCATTTCTGTTGCATCTGGCGAATCCGTGTCATTGCATGCGCAAGCAGGCGATCCGGATGGTGATACCCTGACCTACCAGTGGACCGTTCCAGGTGAATTATCAGCAGGGGCTACTAATACGGGCGATTTAACTATCACCGGGCCGGTTGTCACCTCTGATACTACTTATAACGTATCCGTCATGGTTAGCGATGGTAAAACCAGTACTCAAGCCAGTACTCGCGTTACCGTAACACCTCCTCCAGCTCCGGAACCAACTCCAGAGCCAACACCAACGCCGAATCCGGATGAGGGTAACACTGGCGGCGGCGGAAGTGGCGGTGGTGCAACTGGTAGCTGTTCTAACCCAGTCGACCCGGCAGCGGCCAGCCAACCAGCGTGGTCAGCTTCTAAGGTTTACAACGGTGGAGAAACAGTAAGCTTCAACAATCTGGTATGGAAAGCGAAATACTGGACTCAAAACAACCAGCCTGGATTTGGTGCCGATCAGTGGGAATTGGTCAGCAAAGTCAAACTGTCCTGGCGTGCGGATATCGTCTATAACGGCGGTGAAACAACTTCCTTCAATGGCTCCGAGTGGAAAGCCAAATGGTGGACCAAAGGTGACGAACCTGGCAAAGGCGATGTTTGGGTTAAACAAGGCGCTTCTGATTGTAAATAATCGTTGAGCCATCAGGCGTGCAGTACCAAAAGTACTGCACGTCATTTCCCAATCGGCCATTTTTGCCGGTGGCTAAAAAACCATTCTTAATCGGAGCATTTATTATGAAGATGAAGTTGCTATCGAAAGCATTCCTGGTACTGGGCTTTTGTAGCATGGCCTCGTCGGCCATGGCACTGGAAGCCTGGAGTGGTCAGGAAGGGAGTGATAATTATCAGGTTATCTATTCCGGTAATGTGTATACCAATGCCTGGTGGGTAGGGGCAAGTGATTGTCCTGCCAGCTCAATTCAGAATCCTGACAGTAACGCATGGCGTTTTGTCAGGGCAGCGACCGAACAGGAAATAAAGCAGTACGGTAACCCGACTACCTGTGATGTATCTAATGGTGCTGGCGCAGTCGTTGCCCCTAATTTTGATAATACACAGTCCTATACTAAGGGAACCGTTGTTGCTGCTGCTGGCGCTACTTATAAGGCAACAGCAGATATTCCCGATCATACTTTTGAACCAGGAAAATCCAATCCCTGGAAGGCTTACGCTGCGGCTCCCGGATGGGCTGCGGATAAAGTTTATGATGCCGGAGAGATTGTTATTGTAAATGGTCAGGGTTATAAATCTTTGTTCTATAACATCGGTGATAACCCAGCCAGTGTTGATAACCAAAGCCCGGATGGTAATAACGGTCGCCCATGGCAGTCATTGGGTCCACTTACTAACTTTACCGATCAGGAATTGGCTAAAGCACCAACCCTGAATTTAGAAATGACCTACGCAAGCGGGGCTCTGGTTAAGTATCAAAGCATTCCTTATGTTGCGCAGTCGCAGGTTCATAAAGTGAAACCCGATGATAAAACATCCTGGGAGATTTACATTGACTGGACTGGCACCAAAGAGCGCGTTGGTAAACCAAACTCAACATGGCCAAAACATGTTTATGCTCCTTATGTCGACTTTACGCTAAACAGCATCCCTGACTTAGCTTCTCTGTCGAAAAGCCAGAATATTACTCACTACACGCTGGCCTTTATTGTGGCTAAAGATGCGAATACCTGTCTGCCAACCTGGGGTACAGCCTATAACATTAACGACTATACCCAATACAGAAAGATTAAAGAGCTACGCGAAGCAGGCGGTGATGTAATGGTTTCTATCGGTGGAGCCAACAACACTCCGCTGGCAGCGGCCTGTAAAAACGTAGATGACCTGCAAAAACAGTACTATGACATTGTTGATAACCTGAATCTTAACGTTCTGGACTTTGATATTGAAGGTAACTGGGTTGCAGATAGTGAGTCGATTCAACGACGCAACGAAGCGGTGAAAAAAGTACAGGATCGCTGGCGTCAGGAAGGTCGTAAAGTGGGTATCTGGTATACCTTGCCAATTCTGCCAACCGGATTAACTCAGGAAGGGATCTATGTACTGAATGATGCTAAAGCCAAGGGTGTGGATCTGGCTGGGGTTAACGTGATGACCATGGATTACGGTAACAGCATTTGTCAGTCAGCAGGAACAGAGGGGCAAAATATTCACGCTAAGTGTGCGACATCAGCAGTTGATAATCTGTTTTCTCAGGTAAAAGCCATTTGGCCTGAAAAAGACGATGCTACCGTAAATGGGATGTTAGGTACCACACCAATGATCGGCTATAACGACGTTCAGGGTGAAGTATTCTTTATGTCTGATGCGCGAGTCGTTTTCCAGCAGGCGAAAGATCGTAATATCGGCATGATCGGTATTTGGTCAATGTTCCGCGACCAGCCGGGAACTGCCGGATATGTAGGGCCGGAAAATAGCGGGATGACCGAGCAGCAGGCACCAATATATGCCTACAGTAAAGTCTTTGCCCCGTTCACTACAACCAGCGGTGGTCAGCCAGTTCCTCCGGTGACCGGAAATGTTCCTCCGGTTGCTAATGCGGGTATCAGCCAGACGGTTGATGGCTCGCAAGCAATCACTCTGGATGGTTCCGGCTCTACCGATCAGGATGGTGATGCGCTTACCTATCAGTGGGAGCAGACCGGTGGACCAGCCGTTACTCTGACGGGTGCTGATGCGGCGAAAGCCACCTTTAGTGTTGAACAACCGGTACAGCACGCAACCTATAAGTTCCGTCTGACGGTTAAAGACTCTGAACACAGTGCCTATGCGGATACGACCGTTTCCGTGGTTAATGCGGCGCAACCAATCGCACCAACATTAACGCTGGCTCCTAGCTGGCAGGTACAAAGTGGTAGTCAGGTAGTGATTACGGCGACAGCGACCGATCCTGATAGTACTGGTAATCAGTTAACCTGGAGCTGGACTATCCCAAGTCAATTGACTCAGGTTACCGGACAAGGTACCAATACCCTGACCATTACGGCACCATCCGTCACGACAGTGAAGAGCTATCAACTGACAGCTCGGGTTATTGACCAAAATAACCTGAGTGCAACGGCAAATACTGCGCTACAGGTCAACCCGGTAGCGACACCAACGCCACCGACTCCATCAGGGGATTATCAATATACATATCCGAAAGATATCAGCAAATATACTGCCGGAACCCGTGTGTTAGGGAAAGATGGCAGCATTTATGAGTGTAAACCATTCCCATATTCTGGCTGGTGTAGCCAGGCAGCGTGGGCTTATGAACCGGGTAAAGGCGTTAACTGGAAAGACGCCTGGGATAAACGTTAACTATTGACTAAGACCCGTTATCGCCAGGGTTGGCGATAACGGGCAAATAGTAAAGCCCTGTACCGGAGAGCCCATAATGAGAATCACCGCTTTCTTTACACTTATGGCGATCAGTACCGCAAGCTATTCAACCTGCTGGGATGAAGCAGCGGGTTACTTCAATATTGATCCCCGGTTATTAAATGCGATAGCGCAAGTTGAGTCGGGTATGAAAGCCGATGCTTATAACTCCAATAACAATGGAAGTTATGATGTTGGGCTAATGCAAATTAACAGTTCCCATTTTTCTCGCCTGAAAAAACTGGGTGTTGATGAGCATGTGCTGGTAAACGATCCCTGCATTTCGGTGTTAGTAGGTGCTTCCATTTTATCAGAAATGATCGGTCAGTATGGTTACACCTGGGAAGCGGTAGGCGCTTACAATGCCGGAATGGGTGAAAAACGTCACGATTTGAGAATGAAATATGCTTATCGGGTATGGCAGCGTTACCAAAAGCTGAAAGAAAGATAATGGATAATCCTGATAGTGTTTAAAACCGCTCTGGTAGTTTACCCACGTGCTGTAATTTTCAATTTTCAATTTTGATATATCCCCCCTGCTTAAGTGCAGACAAGATATTCATAATACGGCTGCGGGAAAAGTTGGTCCGTTCCTGTATATAGGTGTAAGCGCTGGTATTTTGACGAATTTCCTCAGGCTCACGCATCAGCTGTAACAGGTGCAGGCAGATTGATTCATAAATGGTCGTCCCCGGCAGATAATTTTCTCTCTCCATGAGCGTTTGAATAAAGTAAGCCTGTAAATACATTAGGCTTATTAATGCATCATTTTGATAAATAACATCTAACGCTGTTTTTACTGATAAAATACCCGCATTAATTTCAGTTTCTGTACGTAAAAAGTAATTATCCTGACGAATATCCAGAGAGGCAATTCCTATGATTGTTGGGGCGTGGGTATTGGTTAACACCATGCCATCTTTATTCCGACATACTGACACACTGCCTTCAATCAATAAGATACAAGACGACTCATTGTTATTGTCTAGCTGAATAGTTCGATATTGTTTATAGGATTTAAAGGTGGTTAGTGGCGTTAGAATTTCCATCAACTTATTGATGTGTTCAGTAGGTTTACCCTCCCGAACCTGAAGATAGGTTGTTTTATCATTATCGGAATTCATTTTATGCCTTATATCATAATGTTTATGGGTAAATTAAGCATAAGCAAGAAACGGTAAATTTCACAGGAAACAGGCCTGAAAAGTCTGAATTTTCAATAATAGTGGGAATTGTTTACGGTTGAACTGAATAGAAGTTACTGAGTTTCGGTTTTCTTATAGAAAATTAGACTATTGAGAATCATTGAATAAGACATCACAACGAATATTGATTTCCGTTGTGATGTCTTATGAAGATTGAATTAAATCATCTCAGACCAGAGAATTACTTAACGTACTGGAATACGGTAATAACCTGTTTTACGCCGCTGACTTCGCTGGCAACTTTCGCGGCTTCCTTACCCTGGGCTTCAGTCACCAGACCTAACAGGAATACTTCACCATTCTCTGTCACAACTTTCACATTGCTGGATTTCACTTTGTCGCTGGTTAGCAGTTGTGAGCGAATCTTAGTGGTGATCCAGCTATCGCTTGAAGCGGTACCGATTTCAACCGGCTTACCTTCACGAACTGCGTTATGAACTTCCTGTGCGCCATCTACGCCGACAGCAATATTTTTTGCACGCTCAGCCAACTCTGCTTTTGGGGTTTGGCCGGTTAACAAAACGCTGCCGTGGTAAGCGGTAGTGACAATACGAGCTTCTTGTTTAATTTCTTGATCTTTCGCAATAGCACTACTGACACGGGCTTCTAATGTCACATCATCTACCTGCGTGCCTACTGTACGTGGGTCGGTAGCGGTTTTAGTGGCCATAGCTGCACCACCGGCGACGACTGCCACACAGCCACTTAGCATGGTGGTACTCAGTAACATAGCCAATACAGTAAGGTTACGGATTTTCATTCAAAAAGCTCCTTCAGTCATCCTGGTGAGGGAATAGGGTGTAATCAATAAGATCGCAAAGGCAGTTGATAATCAACATGTGCATTTCTTGTATTCGAGCTGCCCGATGCGAGGGAATACGGATTTCAACATCCTGCAGGCCCAGTAAACCAGCCAGTTCACCGCCATCAGAGCCCGTCAGAGCGATAATGGTCATATCCCGGGTCACTGCGGCTTCAACGGCTTTGATGATATCACGGCTATTACCACGGCTTGAAATTGCCACTAAAATATCGCCGGCCTGCCCCAGCGCACGTACCTGTTTAGCATAACCTTCATCTTTTACGCCACCATTATTAATGGCGGTGAGGGTGATGGTGTCTGCGCTCAGGGCTAAAGCAGGTAAGCTGGGACGTTCGGTTTCAAAACGATGGATTAGCGTGGCGGCAAAATGTTGAGCATTAGCGGCGGAAGCGCCATTGCCACAGGCCAGTACTTTATTTCCATTCAGTAATGACTGAACAATGCTCATCGCTGCACGGGATATGGAGTCTGGCAGGGCTTCTGCTGCCGCAATTTGTGTTTGGATGCTTTCGGTAAAACAGCCTTTAATTCTTTCTAACATAGTATGAGTTCTGCTTTCGTTTTGCTTGTTAGGCCGAAGAGGGCGCTAGGTCTCACCATCGGCATTGAACGCGTTCGGCAACCATTGTAACTGATTACCGGTAATGGCTAAAACATCGAACCGACAGTTTGTTGTTTCCAGACATAATTGATGTTGTGCTAACCAGCGGGAAGCAGCATAAAGCAAACGTTGCCGCTTATGCCAGGTAATAGAGTCGGTGGCGTGACCAAAGTGTGAATTTTGCCGATAGCGTACTTCCACAAATACCAGAATATCGCCGTCCTGCATAATTAAGTCCAGCTCGCCACCGCGAAACTTAACGTTTGCGGTGACAAAGCATAAACCTGAACGTTCCAGATGGCGACGCGCTATGGCTTCATAGCGCGTACCAACCTGATAGTGGGTTATTTTACCGGAACCAGTTGTCCCTGACGGTATTGTATCCATGGCAATTGACGGTGAACCACGCAATTAGTGTCTGCACTGAGTATGCCTGTGGAACCCGAAAGTTTGAAGTCAGGTAACTGACTAATTTCTGAGAAATGGTTCGCAAGTTCCCATGCATCTGCTCCCATACCGTAAAGGCGGGCCAGAGTATAGTCGCTGCTATATTTGCTTGCGGCCTGTGAAATTGCCGGAGAAAGGCCAACCAACATTGGAATTTCACTAAACTGAAGACCTTCCATCTCAAAGCGGAAATCCGGACCGGCACCCGCCTGATAGCTGCGAGAGCTGGCGTATAAACTTGCCGATTTAGAGGCTTTAGACATATCCAGCATTGGCTTAATCAACGCCAGTTCCGGCTGTGTTGCCACGATATAGATAGCATCTACCGGACCGCTGATAGTACCGGTTACTCCTGAAGAAAGCGTAATTGGCTGACCCTCAGCACTCATACCGCGGCCACCGCTCAGTGCATCTCTCAGACCAGTCTGGTTAGAAAAATATTGGACGCGAGCAGCGTTACCACCAAACTGACTCCACTGATCGGCAAAGGCGCGCGCTACGCGATCGCCCAGGTTTCCACGCGGTGCAATAATCAACGGGGAGGTTTTACCCTGAGCATTGATATGACGAGCGGCATCAGCAGCTTCATCTTCCGGTGACAGGGCGAAATAGCAGATATTTGGACGATCTGACAGTTTTTCCGGTTGATTCAGCGCCAGCATATTGAGCGTTGAGGGCGATACAGCCAGTTTTTCTACGTCAGTTTTGATTAATGGCCCAACAATAACGGAGGCACCATCTTGTTCGGCCTGCGCCAGAAGTTCTTCTACTGGCTTACTACCAGTATCGTAAACTTTTACCTGAGTACCTGCACCAGTAGAGCTTTGTGATTTCGCTGTATTAAAACCTTCCTGAATGGCCGGGCTGAACTTACTGCCGGAACCGGTCAACGGTAGTAATAATGCGATATTAGCGGTAGAGGTATCTGCTTTCTGGAAACCTAATGCACGAGCCAGCGGTGCAGGTAACATTTTAGATGCCGGATGGCGGCTATAGCGACCCTGCCAATCCTTAACCGCAGACTGAAGCATACTGTTGTCTGCTTTATTGTTTTGATAGGTTTGCAGCAACTCAAGCCATTCGCTTAGCGTATTTTCATTCGCATCAACATTCAGCGCGGTGAGCATCGGCATGGTAAATCGGTTTAACAGGTTCCAGGTTTGATCGATTACCTTTTGTTTTTCACCTTCGGTGACCAGAGGCTCCAGATTAATATAGGCACGTAGTTGAGCTACCGGGTCACGACCCTGATTTGCCTGTATTTCTACCCGATAGTAGCGGGCTTTCTGTACGTCAGATAATTCGTTGAGGTTAATGTTTTTTAGCCACTGGAACATACCTTTGCTATCCTGTTGCTTCGCAGCCAGCTCGGCACGTAACAGGAGGCGCTCCTGATCCTGAGCAACCGTCAGCATCTCGGGCAGTTCTTGTAGTATATTCAACGCCTGTTTGGTGTCATTTTCCATGATCAGTGCGCGGACGGCTAACAGCTTCCAGTTTATCTGGGCATCGCCATTGCTTTCGGCGGCGAGTTGCAAGTAGTGAGCTGAGGGTTGAGTCAGTTCACCCTGAATACTGTTCTGTGAGTTATTTAAACTTTGGCATCCTACCAAAAACAGCGTAGCCAGTACTACTGGCAGAGCCTGGCTTGCCTTAGTACGAAGGTATGTAGTTAAACGCATGCTGTATCCAATTTATTGATAATCTTTAGATCGTTAATATTAAACGGCCACCCGGATGAAACCATGAGTCAACACAATCAAGTCGCTATTCTACCCTCGACCCTTTACGTGGTGCCCACTCCCATCGGTAACCTTGGCGATATTACTCAAAGAGCGCTAGATGTACTGGGTAGTGTCTCCCTTATTGCGGCAGAGGATACCCGACATACTGGTCTGCTATTACAGCATTTTGCCATTAATGCACAACTTTTTGCACTGCACGATCACAATGAGCAATCTAAGGCAGACATTTTAATCACAAAATTGAAAGATGGACACAGTATAGCGCTTGTTTCTGATGCAGGTACCCCATTAATTAACGATCCGGGTTACCATTTGGTGCGTCGTTGTCGGGAAGAAAATATACGTGTTATCCCGTTACCAGGGGCTTGCGCGGCGATTACGGCGATGTCGGCGGCGGGTCTTCCTTCCGATCGTTTTTGTTATGAAGGTTTTTTACCGGCTAAAACTAAAGCACGTTGCGATGTGCTGCGTGATTTAGAGACTGAACCCAGAACGTTGATCTTCTACGAGTCGACACACCGCCTGCTGGATAGCCTGCAGGACATGATCACCGTTTGGGGGCCACAGCGTTATGTGGTACTGGCGCGAGAATTAACCAAAACCTGGGAAAATATTAATGGCGCACCGGTGGGTGAATTGTTGGCTTGGGTGAAAGAAGATGAAGTGCGCCGCAAAGGTGAGATGGTATTAATTGTTGAAGGCTATAAAGCAGAGAATGAGAGTGAGCTTTCGGCGGAGTCGTTGCGTACATTAGCGCTGTTACAAAAAGAATTACCCTTAAAAAAAGCAGCGGTACTGGCGGCTGAAATTCATGGCGTAAAGAAAAATGCCCTGTATCGCTACGCGCTGGATCAACAGCAGGGCGAAAAGGAAGACGAGTAGTTTTTGATCGTCACCAACAGAGTTTGCCTGGTCTGTGTTGGTTTGCGTTCTGGCTTATTGTGGCTATCACGGGTATACTCCGCGCCGGAGTCGGCCAGACAGTCGCCGTTTCACCGTAGTCCCTTTGGGGAGACGGGTGGAAGGGAGGAAAGTCCGGGCTCCATAGGGCAGGGTGCCAGGTAACGCCTGGGAGGCGCGAGCCTACGACCAGTGCAACAGAGAGCAAACCGCCGATGGCCCACGTAAGTGGGATCAGGTAAGGGTGAAAGGGTGCGGTAAGAGCGCACCGCGCGGCTGGCAACAGTTCGTGGCACGGTAAACTCCACCCGGAGCAAGGCCAAATAGGGGTTCACATGGTACGGCCCGTACTGAACCCGGGTAGGCTGCTTGAGCCAGTGAGCGATTGCTGGCCTAGATGAATGACTGTCCACGACAGAACCCGGCTTAACGGCCGACTCCAATATCTTTTATAAAGGCACTTTATCTAAAATAAGGTGCCTTTTTCTTTTCAGGTTGTTCTTGATAATAAGTTAAATGAATTTAATATAGCAGGGTATTTACGCAAAATTTACTTGAAGCTTATTTAATTAAAACAATAAATTAACTCATATTAGCGATGTTATTTATAGGAATGGATATCAAGGAATTACAATGAAAAAATTATCTCTTTTAGCATTGATCGTGCTGGCTGTAGCAGGGTGTGCATCTAAATACTCAATTCTGACAAAGTACCATATGCGATGCGATACCGTGAATCCAAGTGCTGATGCTTTTGTCGGATATGTCGATTGCATGAATTCACTGGTTGATGCGGATGAGAAGGTCAGTCAGGGTAGTGGAACCATTAATATTATGGCTACAGCTAACAAGTATAAGGTGCAGGTTTTAGAGAAAAAAATGACCAGCAAAGAAGCCAAGCAGGCTTTCCAAAATCAATATAAAAGATTTACCTTTGCTTCCAATGTTCAACCAGCACCTGATGCCGTTGCTCCTGTCTCTGCTCCAGCTAAATAACACCGTGAATAAAAAAAACCGGCAAATTGCCGGTTTTATATTTAAGCATTACCAAAATTGATACCAGGGTTTTTTGGTAGGTTTCTTGAGCGGTAAAACCCGATGTATTTCGTCGCTTTGAGCATCAGCAACGATGATATTGAGTGCAAGCGCCGTTTCAATGATAAAAGGGACAACCTCCTCAACTCGTGAGAACGAAATGGCCAGCATTCCCATTTCATGACTGAAATTATTGATCATCGGCCCGTCAGCCCACGGACAATCATCAACTTCATCATCACTGCAATCACATAAGCAGGGGTAGCGCGCAGTTAATACTTTATGCAGTTCCAGAAGGGCTGGGGCCTTTTCTCTTTTATCATCATAATACTCTTCTCTGAGCTGAAAGATTTTCTCCCAAGCTTGTTTGTCTGAATCGGGTAGTGGAACGCAGATTAATTCGACGGTATAGCTCATTTAAATAACCTCCATTGTTTTGATTCGATAGCACCACTCTGAATTAGTGAGTTGCACCGATGGCTATATATCCAACATCCTCTATTAGCTTTTGCCCTTGTGGACTAAGGAACCAGTCCATCAGTTTTTGAGTATTTGCAGTAGGCTGACGGGCAGTCACCATATAAACATTAACGCTAAACGGATAACTGCCATTACGAATATTTTCAGCCGTTGGGGCAATACCGTTAACCGATAATAGTTGTAGCCGATCATTATGATTCATTTGGCTGGCATAATAACGAAATGAATAACCGAGGGCATTGCTGGTGTTCTGGTAATTGGCCACCCGACGAATAATACCGCCCATTCCTTGCGCCATTTCTGATTCTAACGGTTCGCGCATGGCTGTATCTTGCATCACTTTCGCCAGCATGGTGGTTTGACTACCGGAACCTTCAGGCCGTTGATAGGGAATGATATTGGTATTTTGGCCACCGACCGCCTGCCAGTTAGTTATCTGACCGGAATAGATCTCACGTATTTGCTCAACGGATAGATTCTTCACGGGGTTATCTTTATGAGTGATAAATACGAAAGCTTCCCGCGCAAAGGGGACCATGGTTAGTGTCAGGCCATTATCGGCTGCCAGTTTCTTTTGCTGTTCTGAAGGTTGGGCAACAAAAATTAAGTCAGTCTCACCGGCAATCAGGGCGTTGTAAGCCTCCGGAGTACGGCGGCTGTGGATATAAGGGGTCACTGAGTTCTCATCCAGTCCTTTATACAGCGCCTGAACGGCTGAGGCGTAAACCGGATAGGCGGCAGTGGCGCCATCCATTCGCGGCCAGTCTTTGTCGATGGATATTGTGGCTGGTGAAGAGAGCGGCGTCAGTCGGTTATCTTCGGTTTTAAAAGGCGCATAGTCCCACAGACTGATGGTTTCGTTAACGGTAAGTTCGCGATTTTCTGTGACTAAATGGGTTTCACGTTGATAACCCTGAAAGGCGATAATAATCAGCAAAATTCCACTTAAAATCAGAGTAGGTAATCGCCCCCGGTAGTTGGTAACGACACTCCCCGATCTTTTGGCTCCAACGGCAAGGCCTAAAGCAAAGCTGATATAGCAAACCACAGGCGTCAGAAGCAGTATCCATAAGCTTCCGGTGAAAAAAGCAATAATGTTTGTTGCCATAAAAGGGATAAACAGACCCATCAGATCGCCAAACGATGAGTGGGTAAAGTCGCCTTTGCTGAGAGCCGTTACGATAGCCCAGGTTAATAAACAGTATATTAACGGCGCTAATACCGGCAGATAACGAGGCAGAAAGCTGGTTGGTAAATTCTTTTTCCGCGCCCACCAAAATCCGACCGGAAAGATAACCAGTGACGCAAGAACGATAGCAACCAGAAAATTTGGAATTAGCATGCCGATTGCGATGCTGGCGACCTGAATCAGAACCGGTAGCCCAATCAGGGTAAGTAATAGGGTTTCTATGATATAGCGTTTATTACGGATGGGTTTTTCCTGATTGTTCATTGGGGACTTCCGTGTGGTGGTTTTGGGGATATTTAATAACGTGGAGTTGATATGGGCTACTATTATTTTTTGCGTTTGCCTGTGAGCTTGTTTATGTAAATTATTCAGTGTTTCTTTAGGTTGCGTATGGAAAGTTAGTTATCTTCGAGCAGATTGCCGTCTTCATCATAAGTAGGGGCACTGTATCTGACTTCTCTGTAAATAACGGCTTCTTCTTTTGTCGCTCGCCAGTTATCTCCACGTATTTCCCACATACAGATTAGGCCTAATAGTTCTTCGGGGGAAGTGGCACTGAAGAAGAGATCATCCTTTTTAGCGTTGTAATAATCCAGCCATTCTTCGTTTTCTTTTGATTCGAGATAGGAATAAACCTCTATTTCATACCCTTTTGACTTTATGGCAAAGTAACAAGGGGAGGCAGTATTTCCTGCGATTCTAATCTTCATTTTCTTTTGATCTCATAGCAAAAAACAAGCTCCTTTTGTATTTTCTGCGGTTAAAATTTGCACTTTTATTTCTTTCATAGCTACTCTTCTTGTTAATAATATAAGAGTGAAATAATTTATTAAGACAGGTATCAAATGCCAATAATGATTATTCCACCATGATTTATCATTTGCTGATTAATCCAAACTATCAATTTTTCTAACATAACTAAAATATCATTCTTATAATTTATATAGTTTAATCTGATATCATTAAGTGTATCTTTTTGAATGAATTTAAATCCAAATAGAATATTTGATAGATACCCCCAACTCAAAAGATTCTCTGATGGTAACTATTAAGTGATTTATATCATCTTTAAGAAGACCCCATTCCTGTTTATTAACGGGAGTGCTTCCCCAGTGACCATGGTTTTTGTATTCATTAACTCTTTGATATACAAATTCTTCTATGAGTCCAAAAGCATCTTCCGTCATATATAATGATGATTGATTATTTACATTACCGTTGGAAGTTAGAGATGCAAACTCGAAAATCAGCCCTGTGTTTACTTCGCTGATTTTTTGAAGGTTAAAATTAATCATATTAGTTTTCTATAATTCCTCATATGGACTCATTCTTCATTCCTTCTATAAAAGCTAGTCATCTTCTATTAGGTTTCCGTCTTCATCATAAAAGGCTTCATTGGACTCGATAAAATGTGGGGCATTGTAATAGGCTTGTTCATACTCCTTTTTTTCATTCCATGTTGCCCGCCAGTTATCGCCTCTCATTTCCCACATGGTAATAATTCCCAATAACTCTTCAGGAGAGTTTCCGCTGAATAGCCTATCGTTTTTTACAGCATCATATTGATAACAAAGGTTAACACCTTGATCCAGATGAGATACAAATTGAGTAATAGATATCTGGTAACCTTTTGACTTTATAACAGCAAAACATGGAAGCCTTGTATTACCTGCGGTACCTATTTTTACATCTAACTCTTCCATTTAGTTCTCCTTTCGCTATCTTGTTGAGTCGTATATTGTTGCTTGCTCTTCAATCTCATCATATTCTCTGGCTTCATCTTTGGTTATGCGCCAAACATCGCCTCGCGTCTCCCACATGGTGATTAACCCTAATAGTTCTTCCGGAGAATCTGCTGTAAATAGTTGACCCTTTTTTATCGCTTCATACATGTAATAACGAGCGTTATCTTTTTCTTCCAGGATGAACAGTGTTATTTTCACTTCATAGCCCTTTGCTTTTAAAGCAGAGAAGCAGGGGGCTTTAGTATTATCTGATGTGGCTATATTTACTTTGAATGAGTGCATGTTAAAACACCTGTTTGAAAGACGTTTGATTAAGAGAAGATTGATTATTCAATGAGTTTTCCGTCTTCATCAAATAGCGGTGCATTTCTGACTTTTTTATTAAATTCATGAGCTTCATTTTTATGAACTCTCCAGTTATCTCCTCTCATTTCCCACATATGTATTAAACCTAAGAGTTCTTCTGGAGAGGAGGCACTAAAGAATTCATCCTCTTTAGTGGCATCATATTGATAAACAACTTTTTCATATGGTTCAGTCCAAAGACAAGATGTAATCCTTATTTCATAGCCTTTGGATTCAATAGCATAAAAACAAGGAGCGGCGGTATTACCAGCAGAAACGATTTGTACTTTTAGTTTGTGCATAAAAGTTATTTATTCTCAATAAGGTTACCATCTCGGTCATACATTGGTATGTTGCAGGTAATATCCCAATATTCATCCGCTTCTTTTTCATTGGCTCGCCAGTTATCACCTCTAGTCTCCCACATGCTAATTAATCCTAATAATTCTTCGGGGGAAGTGGCACTAAAAAACAGGTCATCTTTAGTTGCATTGTAATCAAATGACCACTCATTCTCTTTTTCTGATTCAAGGTATGAAAAAATTTCTACTTGATAGCCTTTGGCTTTAATTGCAAAGTAACAGGGTGAAGCGGTATTGCCTGCAATTCTAATCTTCATATTCATCATCAATATGATGCTCTTTATCTTTTATCGTGAAGAAACAGGGCCTGTTGTATTTGAGGCTGCTGCCATTTGAGTTTTTACTTCTTCCATAAAAGTTAATCATCTTTCAGAAGATTACCATCTTCATCATATAATGGAGAGTTATCAACGTATTCGCCATATTTATGAGCCTCGCTTTTACTTACTCTCCAGCTATCTCCTCTTATTTCCCACATATGTATTAGACCAAGTAATTCTTCAGGAGATGAAGCACTAAAAAATTCATCCTTTTTATAGGCGTCATATTGATAACTAATTCTTTTATAAGGAACTTGTCTTAAGCATGAAGATATCTTTACTTTATAGCCTTTGGACTCAATAGCATAAAAACAAGGGGCGGCGGTATTACCAGCAGAAACGATTTGTACTTTTAGTTCTTTCATATTTCAACTCACTTTGTATTTTTTATGTATTTAGCAGGTATTTGCCCATGAATTAATATTTCATTGTTCTTTTCCATAGTGTAATAAACAGAATAGTCACTACCGCTAGTTCTTTTATTTGAGCTTGATTCAATAATACTTTTAGCTTTTTCTTTAGTAATTATTTCAATAACTCCATTTGATTGAAGTTGCTCAAGATCTATTGATGATACTTTTACAATACGTCCTTTACGAGTAAAATAGTCAGCACCTCGGCTGTCAGTAGAGCTTGTCTTTTTTCCTGAAAAAGAGGTAAGTCTTCCATCACCTTTTTCACTTAAGTGATTGATAATATCCCGAGCAGTAATTTCGCCTTCTTTCGGTAGACCAATCGGACCACCTTTATAATTATCATCCCCCCGAAAAAAATTACTAAACATGACATAAATCGGCGGCATCCCCGAATCCGGTGGGAACACCAGAATATAGTCATTAAAATCTTTTTCTTCTAAAGCAGGGTAATGTTCAGTCGTATCCGCTTTGCCTAACTCATGAATTGGAAAAGTGAGGATGGTAGCCTGATTAAACTCGCCGTTTTCAGGAGAGGGATAACCAATATTAGTTGGAATATCACTGCCTTCAGGTCTAACGGGAGTCCAGATAATGGTAGGTTTGGTTTCGCCAGCTTCCGTAAACTGATAACGTGTTTCAGTGCGATCCCAATCCATATAGCGAACCCGAACATTCTCCAGCGGGTTACCTTCTTCAATATGGATACCGTATACCTGAGCATGATTGCTGTCAGTTTCCTTCCATGCAAATCTTACCCGGGTTTTTACCGTTCCCTGCTGTTTAGCTATTTGGCCTAATTCACTACGAGTGTATTGGGTGAGATCCTTATCAGGGTTAGTAATAAATATTCCCATTCCACTGTATTTCAGCGCCATTAGCATATTAACAACCATCTGATTGCGAACAGAGGTTAACATATTTGGAATGGTGACTGATGGGCTGGAGTAAGTAGCAACAGGCATTAGCTGCATAGCCATCATTGGGCCAGCAGGAGTAGGGACTACAACCGGAACCGGTGCCGCTCCATAAGTTGCATGAGATGTATTTGAGTCAGGATAGTAATGCAAAAAAGAGGGATGATTTGCTTCTGATTCAGAGGAAATTAATGACGCTGCGCCATATAGCAGCATCGTGCCAAAGTTAGTTGATGGTTCAGATTCAGTACCGGCATCAGTGCAACCATCATCCTGCAGGCAGGATTTAGCAAAAACTTTGGCTGTTTCTTTTTCTTCGCTCAGGCTTTTATTTAGTTGAGGTGTGGAGTCAGAAAATGATGCAGATTGAACGCTGCTGGATGATGATCCTGGCACATAATCCTGCTCATCATCTGCAAACATCATGCTCAGATTAGCGATAATTCGATTCGTTCTGGCAGGGCAGCCACAAGCAATCAGATAACCATCTAAGGCCGCTCCTTTGCCATGTATATTAAAGGTTCCTAATCCCTGAATAATGGTGCCGACAGTATTACATTTAGGGCAGGTCGCTCGGTCTCCCATACGGGCAACCTGTCGCCCATCGCCAAAACAGCTATCTGCACCGGTGATAATGACTCCACCCGTTGTCGTTCTGTCACCAATAACGGCTATTCGTTTTGTTGCCATAACCTGTCCCTGTGGTTTTTATTTAAGCTGAAAAACGTATAACACAGGTTTATTCATTAAAATACAGATAGTTATGAAAAAAGTGAGGGGGTTGCTACCAGTTAAAACACAATGGATACAGGGATGGGCCACGTGAGTGATAATAAATTTAAGTAACTATCGTCAGGAGTAAAATGACGCCAAAGAGTTTGAACAGATTAATCAGATGATAAGAAAAATTTTCATCAATAATAGGTTTTAACATCAACAACAGAAAGAATTGGTAAACAAAGTCATCATTGAGTGGTTTTTAACTCATTCTCTGCAAACCCCTCCCTCCATTCTCAAACTTCTGCGAACCATCCCCATAATTCAACATATTGAGCCATAAGCATATTGACCGGTTTACGCTACAAATATACCGTGTGTTTGTTAACCGCTTTTTATGGGTTGGCTTAAAAAGCGAAACCCCGCAGTGCTAGGAACACATACGGGGTCTCTGACCACAACGTTATACAAGGTAACAATTATGGCTATTGAGAAGCATACCCAAACTCACCCTGAATTTATACCTCACCCTCGATCCAGTTTCAGATCCGGATCGGAAAAACGATCCTCTATTTCAGTCGATTATGCAGAAGTGGGAGGGCTCTATCATGCTTAACCTTATCGATTCGGCCCCCAACGATCCGCTGGAACTGGCGGAACAGTGCCTGGCGCTGGCCAGTGCGGTGCTTAAAATTGATGAGGCATCGGTAAAGGAGTCTTTGCAGTTTATTCTGCATGAAAAGATGGAGGCATTATTCCGAATGTTTTATAGCGCGGAAGGGGAGATAAACCAGCAGATTAAACCCTGAGTGATTATGTTATGCAAATGGCCAGAGGTTATCTGGCCATAATTAAATTTTAACGCACAGATTGAAATTTTAGGTATCACATCCTTTTGTTTTATATTATGTTTCTATTCACAGAAAATGACTTCAGGGAAGGAGCAGGATTTCATGTTAGCCAGGCAAATAGCGACAGGATTGATTAAGTTTTACCAACAGCGAATTTCACCCCATAAGGGTTTTTGTTGTGCCTATCGCTATGTGACCGGTAGAGACTCCTGCTCGGGTTATGCGCTAAAAGTTGTGCAACGTTATGGTGTATTAGCGTTGTTCAACGCTATGCCGCGTCAGTTTATGCGTTGCCGTCAGGCTAACCTGCAATACTCTTCAAATATGAAAAAGTGTACGGAAGAGAAGAATAAACCGAACAAATATGAACAGGGCTGCGATATTGTTAGTGGATGCTTAGAGTCTGTGGAAGACATTAGCAAATGCGATTGTTGTGGGGACGCCAGTTTACGAAAAATATTGGTCACATTGTTCAGACGTTAGATATACCTCATCCAACAATGTATTAAGAGAGCGGCTAATTCTCCCTGCATTGAGATAAAAAAACACCGGGTTTCCCCGGTGTTTCCCTATAACAGGCTTAGTAAACCCGCATCCAACTACGCCCCCATCGGCACATCATGAGCGGTATTTTTAAGCATCGGTCCGGTATATTTCTCAATTTCCAACTGAGCCATTTGGCCGCAGTTACCCTGCGCCAGACTGGACGAACCAATATCAAAAGTCAGACAGTTAACGTTACCGTTTTTACATAAGGATTTATCTTCGGCAGGATCCGCCGGATCAAACCAGGCGCCTTCACTGATACGCACTACGCCACTGCGAATATCTTCGCTGACGATAGCCCCCACCAGAATTTGCCCACGATCGTTAAATGCCCGCACCAGATCGCCATTTTTGATGCCGCGTTTTTCTGCATCCTGTGGGTTAATCAGGATGGCTTCCCGATCGGCTACCGCATGCTTCTCACGCAGCGGGGTATTATCCAACTGGGAGTGCAGCCGGTTGGTGGCGTGAGCGGTATTCAGGGATAGCGGGTATTTCTCCGCAATCTCGGCTTTATACCATTCGTGCGGCGGCATCCAGCTTGGATAACCTTTACAGTCGGCATAATTCATTTTGGCGATGGTATCCGAGAAGATCTCGATCTTACCTGATGGAGTACCCAAAGGGTTCAACAGTGGGTTTTCGCGGAAATCAGCAAACCGTACCCATTGGGTATTGGCTTCCGGTACCGGGAAACGCACATAGTTGTTTGATGCCCAGAACATATCAAACGGCGGCAGGGCAACGCGAGCGTTACGGGCCTGCAGTTTCATATCGTCATACATGCCTTTCAGCCATTGGGTTTCATCTTTGCCTTCGGTAAAGGCATCGTGTACCCCCAGACGGTCGGCTAAACCAGCAAAAATATCGAAGTCATTGCGCGCTTCGAACTGTGGCGGAACGCATTGATGCATAGGGAATACATAAAGTTGAGAGTAGTCGCCCCCCATCTCCAAATCATTACGCTCATAGCTGGTGGTTACCGGCAAGACGATATCCGCGTGTTTTGCGGTGGCTGTCCAGTATGGTTCATTTACTACAACCGTTTCTGCATGGCTGTATGCTTTACGCAGGTTGTTGGTATCCTGATGCTGGTGGAATGGATTCCCGCCAGAAACATAGATCATTTTAACATCCGGATAGGTCACTTTATTGCCGTTAAAATCAACGGTTTTACCCGGGCTGGTTAAGCACTCGGCAATACGCGCTACCGGAATCGGAGTTGGTGAATTTTTCGGTGCATTACCCGCTGAGATACCTGCGACAATACCGCCTTTGGCCGTTGGACTACCGCCAGAAGAGTAGTGATAGCTAAAGCCAAAACCGCCACCCGGCAGGCCAATCTGCCCCAACATAGAGGCCACGGTAACCAGCATCCAGTGTGGTTGCTCCCCATGATGCTGGCGCTGTATACCCCAGCCACCCATAATCATGGTGCGATTTTTAGCCATATCACGGGCTAACTGACGTAAGGTATCCGCTTTAATACCGCAAATTGCTTCAGCCCATTCGGCCGTTTTTTCTTCACCGTCGGTTTTGCCCATCAGATACTGTTCAAACTTATCGAAACCAACGGTATAGGTTTTAATAAAGTCCGGGTTGTGCAGTTTTTCCGTCAGCAGCGTATGGGCAATACCCAATAGCATGGCGCTATCGGTATAAGGATGAGGTGCAATCCATTCGGCGTTAACGAATTTCGCGCTGTCGTTATGCACCGGATCGATGCTGATAATACGGGTGCCTTTCTTTTTCAGCGCTTCAAATCCGGTTTGACCGTAGTGGTCCGGCACGTTCCAGCTGTTCTTCAGGGTCACCATTGGGTTACAGCCCCACATCACAACCAACTGGGTGTTTTCAATCACGTTTGGCCAGGCGGTCTGCTGTTCATACACTTCCATAGAACCCACCACGTGAGTCATGATCACCTGCGCTGCACCGGTTGAGTAGTCACCTGCATAGCCAAGGAAACCGCCGCTCAGGTTCATCAGGCGCTGCAGTAAGGTTCGGGAGTTGTGGAGCATGCCGACGCTTTTCCAGCCGTAGGAACCGGCATAGATCGACTGGGGACCAAACTCTTTTTGCAGGCGGGTAATTTGTCCGCTGACTAAATCCAGGGCTTTGTCCCAGCTAACCCGTACCCATTCATCATTGCCACGCAGTTCAGGATGGCTCCCCGGACCATGTTCCAGCCAGCTTTTACGTACCATTGGATATTTGATACGGTTTTTGGCATGAACCTGATAAGGAGCCATAGTAATCAGCTCATTAGGATAGGGATCATCCCCCACAGACTGAACAGCAACCATCTTGTCGTTTTCTACGATGGCTTCAAATGCCCCCCAGTGGGCGGCGGTCAGGATGCCTTTTTGCGCCTGACGCAAAGCCACAAATTGCGGCAATGCCTGGCTGATAGCTTCTGCCAGCGCCGATTTCGGCCACAGGCCACTCAGCAGTGGTACTGCCGCCATAGCACTGGTACCCAGTAAAAAGCGGCGGCGGCTTAGTTTCAGCGGTTGTTGTTCAAACACGGACAGCTCATCAATGCGGCGATCTTCAGAATCATATTTTTTCATTTCTTTTATTCCTTAAGATTTAGCAGGTTGAGCGCTTTGCATATCGCTGGCGTGTTTCTGAACGTATTGAGTCAACAGGCGTAATTGCTCCTCAGTCAGAGAGGTTCTCGGTGCCATCCCTTTAACCACACCAATCCACTGGTTGGCGTTAAAGCGGTCAAGAGCGGTTAAACCGTGGCAGCCGGTACAGTTGGTGGACATCATGGTTGAAGCGTATTGCCAGATTTTTTCCTGATCGTCGATCAGCTGGTTTTTAGCGACCCATACCTGAATGGCCGCCTGATGCCATACCAAACCGGTTTCCGGATCGGTTACGGTGCTTTGTGTTTTCAGCGTGCCGCGGGCTTCATCACCCAGCAGTACGCTGAGGATGCGTTTACCTTCTGCGGCATACAGCACTTCGTTTACCCCATCCTGCTGCCAGCCGGTGACGTTAACCAGTACGCGATCCCCATCGCGCTTGACTACGGTCACTTCGGTGGAAGGCATCAGGTTACCGGCATTATGCTGTTCGCCAGGTTGTAAGTAGAAAGGTTGGGTACCAATGGTATAGAGCTTAGTGGCGCTTTCCGGCGTTTTTGCCGCAGCGTCAGACAGCTCGGACGCACCGGCAGCAGCAAGAGAACTCATATCCGGCAGGATATGGGCAACCCCTTTATGACAGCTGATACAGGTTTGTCCCTCTTTAATGGCGACCGGATGTTGTATCCGGGCTTCCGGCGTTTGAGCAACGATATCCATGGCATCAAAACTATGGCAGGAACGGCAGGTGGCAGAGTTGTTGGCTTCAAACTCTTTCCAGACCTTTTGGGCCATTTCCAGTTTATGGGCGTTGTATTTTTCTGGCGTATCGATCTTTCCGGTCATTTCACCGTAAACATCTTTTAAGGCTGCAACTTTGGTCAGTAGGTAATCGACCGGTTGATGAGGAACGTGGCAGTCAGAACATTCAGCCCGAATACCTTTGGTATTCTGAAAGTGTACGCTGCCCTGATATTCTGCCAGTGGCTGCTGCATGGTATGACAGGATACGCAGAATGCGGTATCGCTGGTTTTATGCATCACATATGCAGAGCCGCCCAATAAAACCGCACCCAGAATAATGCCTATGATTAATATCCATAGCACACTCCATTTGCGGCGCTTAGCCGATGGATCGTTTGTATTTTTCATTGCTCGCCTGCTTTTTGTTTATGTCTTAATAAAAGATGAATTATCCGGGTCTCACCACCTCGGAAATGACGGAAAGGGAAACGTAAAAGCTCTCCGATAAGCTAAAGTGTAGACCATAATTTTCGAAGGGAATTGGCATGACAGCCCCATTGTGTGGGGATGGAGAGAAAACAGGCAATTTGGGTATCAAACGAATAAAAAATCGTCGGATAAGCAAAGAAAAACAGAACGTAGCGGTATAAAAATAACAAAAAAGCCGCCATTCTGAGGAGAATAGCGGCGAATCATGAAAGCCGATCAGGACTGCTTAACCACCTTATTGATGCTGCCTTTGTAACCGGTTTTATCAACGGATTTCAGCAGTTCATCGGTATTAAACCCTTCCGGTACAATCACTTCGGCCTGCTGGGTTTTCAGCGAGGCTTTCGCTTTAATCACCCCGTCAGTTTTACGCAACGCCTGATTAACCGAAGAGACGCAAAGCGGGCAGGTCATGCCTTTTACATCAATGGTCACCTGAACATTCTCGGCCCAAATCAAAGGGGAAAACAGAAACAGGGCCAGAAACATTAAGCGTTTCATTCCAATACCTCCAGTAACCACGGTAAAACAAAGGGATAAAGCTGAAAAGCCAGTACGATAGGGACGGCAATCCAGTACAGACAAAGCATCTGAAAGCGACTGATGGAACCTCTGCAAAATGGTTTTCGTGAGAAGTAGAGTCGCCAGAATCCCATGATGATTAGCACGCTTGAAACGGCAATCATCGGGAACTGTAACCAGCCCAACTTTTCAATACCCGACAGTCCGGCAGCGGAAACGCCAAATACCAGATAAATGAGTGGTCCGATACAACACAGGCTTGAGGCCACGGCAGCCGCGATAGCCGCCGCCAGCGTGGCCAGAAAACCCTTAGCGTTGCTCTTTTGACTGGTAGTCATAAGCAAAGATTTTTGGCTCATAGTAGTTTAACGGATCGCCATCGACTTCCGCATATGGATAGCCGAAGTTATTAATCGGAGCCTGTTCTGCTTCCGGAGACAGATCGAAGTCGCGGCCGTAGTTAAAGCCGACCCAGTTCATCTCCCAGTTGCCAAACAAATAGTCGTTTACAGCCTGTACCGCAGGATCGCTGTGTTCTTTTTTCTCCGTCAGGCGCATTTTGGTGACGTCTGCCGGATCTGCCGGTAACCAGCCATATCCTGCCAGGTAGAACATCGCGCGACAGTGTTGACCACCGCTGATTTTAGCTATGCCGCTTTCATCAGCGCTGCCAAAAGCAGTTTTAGAATATTTATCCAGTTTGATGGATTTACCTAAGCGAATACCAAACATTTCGCGGGCGGGAATGCCAGCAGCGCGGGCCAGAGCAACGAATACGGAGTTGATGTCGGTACATTTACCGCCCAACTTACCGCTTTCCAGAATGGTTGCCACATCACCGGTACCGCAACCAATCACGCTGTTATCACGGAACATATTGGCGCTAACCCACAGATAGATCAGATGGGCCTTTTTCAGTGGATCGGTTTCAGAGCCGACGATTTTATCGGAAGTTTGCTTAACAATGCCGGTAGTTGGCATGTGCTTGGTGGACTTCAGATAGTGTTCAACATCCACCGGGTAACGAATATCTTTTGGTGCACGATAGGTTTTCAGATCGCCATTTTTCATCGGCTCCCAGTCGAGGGTTTCGATATCCATCTCGACGGCCATCTCCATTTTGCTTTTGGCATCAGGCCAGGTAGCAAACAGGGTTTTCGCGCCGTAGCTGTTATCTGCGGTGATCCAGGCGTCTTTATAGTTGCCTTTAAAGGTTATTTTACGCAATTGTTGAAAGTGGGTATCTTCCGGCACCGGGATCCAGACTTTTACTACCCCCTCAGACCCTTCCGGAGCAATCACATTATAGGTTTGAGTCATAGTAAAACGACGGCGACCTTCACTGGCGCACTGCTCTGTTGAGGGCGTTGCCGTGGTGGTAGTGGCCATCATCGGCGTAATCAGTCCCGCTGTTGATAAGATAGCTGCACTTTTAAGAAAATTGCGTCTTTCCATTATTCGATAACCTTAATATGTATGTGATGTGGCACCTGAAAGAGAAGTGCCGTCAGACCTGATGCGGTGTTGCATTATGAATTGTAGCAAATCAGTCTACAAGGTTTGTTCTGTAGCAAAGTATGAGAACATCTGGTTAATATTTCATCATCTATTTATAAAGACGATGATTCATTTCCCCATTTTGTTGTCATAATTAACAAAGACGTTTTAGTCATCTATCTGTCGGGAGCCTGTCTATGAACTGGAAAATGGTCTTTACCCTGTTATTGGTTGGCGTGCTTTCGGGCTGCGCTCATACGGAATACGTTCAGGTCAGTGCGATTAAAGCGAAAGATGCGACAACTCAGTATAAAAAGTTTGCCATTGTCTCCGACCGCTATCAGCCGGTTAATGATGACCTGAACTTTGCAGAGTATGCCCGTCAGGTAGCCGTGGTGTTGAATCAGCAAGGTTATGTGCAGGTGAAGAATCAGCAGGATGCGGAAGTGTTGATTTCCCTGAGCTATCGGGTCAGTGAACCGCAGGTTCATACTGAGATTGTGAACACGCCAGTCTACCCTCGGGTTGGGCCGTTCTACGGCTCACGATTTGGTTATTATCCTTATCCAATGTTGGGATATCCGGCTTATGAACCTATGGTTTATCAGTCGATTGTGTACAGGAAACTGATCCGTATACAGTCTATTGATGCTGGCATTTACCATAAAGATAAAACGGTAAAACCGCTGTGGGATGTGCTGATTGTCAGTAATAATGATAACGGCGACTTACGCTATATGTTCCCGTACATGCTGGTGGCAGCCCAACCTTATATTGGTCAGGATTCCCAACATAGCGTAACCGTATCGGTAGATGAGCAAGATCCGGCGGTACTTAATTTGAAAGCTATAAAGTAGATTAAACCTAATTTGAAGTGCTCCAGCGTTGGCTGAAGCACTTCACTCTAACCAGAATTACGATTTTTTGTGCGAACGATGTCTCATGTGGGTAATAAAGCGTCGCAGGTGACCATCTCTCAGCGCACCCACCAACCAGCCCAGCGTGGCGTAGCTGGCACCTAATACTAATAGCATCACGACGTCACCTCCCACTTCCGTAATGGAAAGCCCCATCTGATTCACACTGGCAATGGCATTGGTTGCCCAGGTCGATGGCAGAAGATGGGTAATAAACCACACCCATTTTGGCATCAACTGCAGCGGCCAGATAGTGCCGGAAATATAGAATACCGGCGTAGTGACCATGGCTAACGTCAGGTAAATCAGCTCAACGCTACGTAAGCATTCAGTGATCAGTTTGGCAAAGCCTAAGGTTGCCAGGATGAACGGGAAGGTAAGCAACAAAATTTCGGGTATGGTGGCGGTCTGCCGATAACCTAACAGCATCGGCCAGACCACAAAGAGTATTACCGATAGAAATAACCAGATAGGGATAAGCGCCGACAGGCAGCCCAGATAGACCGGTAATGGTGGTTTTCCCTGCGGCAGGGTATGCAACACAATGCTGGTGCGTGTACCGGCAATGAGCAGCGTGTGCTGTAACAGCATGACCATCAGGCCTGGGAAGGTGATAGCTGCAAAGCTGATACCGGGATTAAATAAATCGATACTCTGGGCATTGATCGGCGAGAGAATGCGCTGAATCTGAATCGGGCTAAACCCGTTGTTCATCAGGATCTCGCTGTTATAAGAGAGGGTCATGGAACGATAGGCGCTAATCACATCCTGCTCTATCTGGCCGTTAGCCAGCCGGTTAGTCGCATCACCATAGGCAGGAATCGTTACATTCTCTCCATGCAGGATGCGTTTTTCCATATTGTGTGGCAGCACGACCACGGCAAATAGCTTACGGGCTGCCAAATCTTGCTGAGCCTCGTCAACGTTGCTGTAACTGCGTACCGCAATTTTGGAGCTGGCATCCAGACTGCGGGTGACCATACGGCTGGCTGAACTGTGGTCCAGATCGACCACGGCTACCGGCAGATCCCAAACCGAATGGTTAACGTAGACCAGGCTCATAATGCACAGTGAAAAGAGCAACAGCATCCACATGGGTTTTTCCAGCATGCGGTTCATGATCATCATAAAACCGCGGAAATAGCCTTTCATCATTATCGAATATCCCCACCCTGCAGGCGCTTAGGTAAGCGTTTTCTTACCAAAAAAGCAGTGATTAGTGGATAAACCAGTAGCAATACACAGACATACACCAGTGATGATGCAGGAACCCCGCGTAAGAACACATCAAACAGAGCGTACAGAGCATGGGTCAGCGGTTCTATGTTGGCAATGATCTGAGCAATAAGCGGCATGGACAGTTCCGGCACTGCGGTACCGGAATAGGTCATGGCAATACCCACCAGTAAACCGATTAAGGTATAGGCAGTAATAATATCTTTGGTGAAAGTAAACAGCAGTAGGCCAATGCTTTGCGCCGCCATAATATAGAAAAACCCAATAGCCAGCATAAACAGTGGATTACCATTTATTCGGGCACCGGAATAGGTGACCAGTGCGGCAAGCTCAACCATCAATAATAGGGTGTAGATAATGGTGTAGGGTGCCAGCTTACCTATCAACGCCAGACTGAAAGGACGGGCATTAAGTAGTACTTTACGTCGGCTTAAAACATAGATAGTGCAGGTGACCACAAACAGCTGGAGAATATGGATGGTTGCGGCAAATAGCTGGTAGTAAATAAAGTTGCCGCTGGCGTTAAACAGGCTTTCATAAGAAAGACTAACCTGCGCCAGTGGCGGTAGCGGACGACCAATTGCCGTTGCAATAATTTGCGAATAGGTTTGATTTAACTCTGCGGTCAGACCGGGAAAGTCCTGAGTAGAATAAAGACCAGCACCATAATACAGGCCATTATAGTAAAGCGCCGGAGTGGGTTGGCGGGCAGCCAATACATCCGCTTCAAAATTATGAGGAATGTACAATAGCGCGTAAATCTTAGCCGAACGCAGGTCCAACAGCGCCTGTTGCAGGTCGTTATACTGGGTTATTTGCGCATGGGAGCCTGCATCCAGATCGCGAATGATTCTTCTGGACAGGGTACTATGATCGTTATCTACCGCAGCCACCGGTAGATCCAACATGGTTCCGGCGGAGAAGTTGGCGCTGATAACCGTAAACAGCAGCAGAGGAAAGATCCACGTTAACCAGTGGAGCACAATACTGCGGGAACCGGCCCTGGCTTCTACGTTAAATGAGCGGTTAAAGCAGCGCCAGCCAGCTTTTAATCTTCCCATTTCCATAATGCGCTCATCCCCGGACGCAGCCCTTCAATCGGTTTAACCGGATAGAGCCGCACTTCGAAAGTTTTTAGATCAAAATCGCCGGTCGCGCGGGTAGCCCGTTTGGTTGCGAAATCGCCCATTGGTGAAATAAAGCGCACTTCTGCTTCAATCTGCTGATTTTTTAACGCGGGTACCTGCAACATGATTTTATCGCCCTTACGTACATGAGCCAAAATGTCTTCACGCAGGTTATAGACGAAATAAGCATCCGGCAGGCGGATAATGGTTAACAGAGGGCTGGCAGCGTTGAGTAATTCCCCTTGTTCTGCGGGAATGGTACCAATTTCGCCGTCTACCGGCGCTTTAACCTGCAGGTCATCTTGCTGAACTTTTATTTGCGTCAGGTTTTCTTCTGCCTGATGTAGCGCGGCCACAAAGGCATCTTTCTGTTCACTACGATCGCCATGCTGCGCTTCATCTAACAGCGCACGGGCGGCATTGACTTGATGAAATGCGGTATCTCGGGCTTTGAGTGATGCGTCTAACATGGTGGCAGAGACATAACCCTTAGGCGCCATGCTCTGATTACGACGATAATCCTTTTCTGCATTTTGATAGACAGCTTCGGCCTGTGCCAGTGACGCCTTCAGATTACGGATACTCTCTTCCCGGGTACCGTGCATTGACTCTTCCAGTCGCGCTTTTGCCTGATCTCTGGCGGCTTCCAGCGATTTGACCTGAGCATCCAGTTCCGGACTGTCCAGCTTCATTAACAATTGACCGGCTTTCACGCCGTCACCGCGTTCAAAATAACGTTCGACCACGCGACCTTTGGCTTTAGAGGTAACTAATACCTCCGGAGCATCTACTTCCCCCTGCAGCAGAATATATTGGTTATGCGCACGGAATAATATTGCCAACGCAATAACAATAATTATAAACATCAGGGTAATAATCGATTGTTTCTTCATATCAAATATATCGTTGTCATCATCATTTATTTAAAAAACAGATTAACGCCGGGCATCACAAAAAATAGTCTGAAAAATCAGGCTAGTAAAAATGTCATCGGGTCATTGTGCTGCAAAGTGATGCATGAAGCATCGGTTTGATTCTGGCGCCTGTTCTCGGATGGAATTGGCATTGATATCGTCTCTGCGCGGACTATAAATTCTACCTTAATATGGGCTTCAGACATAATAATCCCTTAGCATAAAGTGCTAAACATCCCGCTCAAATTGCCAGATACAGCAACCTTATTGCAGGAGATATTGAAAAATATTAACCATAACGGCCAGCGCTATTTGTTTTCTGATATTTAATTATTAGCCATAAAAATAGCAAAGATGATAATTATTGGTAGACGTTAACGGCGGATAATTTATTTCGTTGATATTGATGTGAGGTATGGCATAAAAAACAGGCAGTAACATGGATTGCTACTGGACGATTATCCATTCGCGGGTTAGTCTGACACACAATATTGTTATCAACAATCCGGCCAATCATTCAGCGATTATTATGAATAAAGACAGGGCACTAACACTCGAAGCATTAAGAGTCATGGATGCAATTGAACGCCGTCGTAGCTTTGCTGCTGCTGCAGAAGAGCTTGGTCGGGTTCCTTCGGCATTAAGCTATACCATGCAAAAGCTGGAGGAAGAGCTGGATGTGGTGCTATTTGACCGCTCTGGTCATCGTACCAAGTTTACGCCTGTTGGCCGTTTATTGTTGGAGCGAGGGCGTATTCTGCTGGAAGCCGCAGACAAACTGACCTCAGACGCGGAAGCGTTATCCCGCGGTTGGGAAACCAATATCAATATTGTCACGGAAGTGTTAGTACCTGCCTGGAGCCTGTTTCCTCTGGTTAATCGTCTGGCTGAAAAATCGGATACTCAAATCGCCATTACTACCGAGGTTCTGGCCGGGGCCTGGGAGCGTCTGGAGCAGGGGAAAGCCGATATTGTGATCGGACCTTCTGACTACCTGCGTCAATCTTCCGAGATTAACTCGATTCGTCTGTATAGCCTCACCAGTTTGTATGTGGCCGTACCGGACCATCCTATCCATCAGGAACCCAACCCGCTGGATGAGAGCACTCGCCTGAGATATCGTGGTATTGCTATTGCCGATACCGCGAAAGAACGCCCAATTTTGACCGTAAAAGTGCTGGAGAAACAGCATCGTTTAACCGTCAGTTCGCTGGAGGATAAACATAAAGCTCTGCTGGCTGGATTAGGTATCGCCACTATGCCCGTTGATATGATTCAGGACGATCTGAAAAATGGCAAACTGAAAGTCATTGGCGACGATCCGGGAAGTGAAGTGGAGATCATTATGGCCTGGCGACGGGATCAAATAGGTAAAGCGAAAGCCTGGTTACTGCGTGAAATACCTAAATTGCTTTCAGCCTGATTTCAGCAAGCATCCATTCATTTTTTATTCGGTGGCATCATGACCCGTGGTAGTGCTTTGTGGCAAATGCATGCCGCTGCCGTTCTGTTTGGCATTTCCGGTATCTTTGGGAAGTTAATTATCAGCGGTGTTGCCGTACTGGTTTTTGGCCGGGCGGTTTTTGCCGTTCTTTCCCTCTCGTTATTACTGATTAAATCCCGCCGCCTGCCCTGGCAGGGGATGACTTCCCAACGTATTTTTAACCTGCTGGCGATGGGTTTATTGCTGGTGGCACATTGGGTAACGTTTTTTATCGGTATTAAAGTCGGCGGGGTTGCGGTTGCTACGCTGGGGTTTGCCTGTTTCCCTGCGTTTGTGGCATTGCTGGAAAGCGTACTGTATCGGGAACAACTGACTAAAACCGAATATACGCTGATTGGGCTGGTGTCTCTGGGATTGGTATTAGTTACCCCCAGCTTTGATTTTGCCAATAATGCCACTGAAGGGCTTATTTGGGGAATTTTGTCCGGATTTACCTATGCATTACTCACCATTGGTAACCGTAGCGTGGCGGCTAAAATGTCAGGAGTACAGGTTAACTGGTGGGAGAATCTGTCGGTGATGTTGTGCTTACTGCCTTTTGCTTTTGCGGATATTCCACAGGTACCCTGGCTGGATTGGGTATGGATTGCCTGCCTTGGCCTGTTATGTACCGGGCTTTCTTATAGTTTTTTTATTAATGCGTTGAAAGTGATTAACGCCCGAACCGCCGCGATGATTATTGCACTGGAGCCCGTCTATGCCATTTTGGTGGCATGGGTTCTGTTTCATGAACAACCGGGACTGAGGATGGTGGCTGGTGGTGAACTGATTATTTTTGCCGTGGCCTGGTCTACCCGACAGAAGTCAGGCTAAATAAAAGGGTGAAAGTTTACAGTTCACTTTCACCCTACAAGCCCTGATGTAAGAAGACTATGCGGTAAATTTTCCGCTGTTATAGTCATTGATTGCCTGTTTAATTTCATCAACAGTGTTCATCACAAAAGGACCATACTGTACCACCGGCTCATTCAGCGGTTTACCCGCCAACAGCATGGCTCGTCCGCCCAGAATATCGGCTTTTAAGTGCAACATATCGCCATCGGTAAGAATAGCCGTTTGGTCAAATTGCAGCGCTTCATTTCCCACCTGAATCTCACCTTCAAACAGATAGAGCAAGGCGTTGAGTCCGGCTGGAACCGGAATATGTACCTCACCATTAGGTTGCAGATGAATATCGGCAATCAGCGGTTGAGTGGCATGGGCCTGTACCGGGCTGGTGTAGCTATCTCCATCCAGCGTCAGTGAGCCAGCAATCAGAATGATTTGCCCTTCTTCCAACAGCGATATATTGGGCAGTTGCTCAGCATCGAAGTTTTGATAACTGGGATCTTTCATCTTGTCGACCCCGGGCAGGTTAAGCCAAATCTGGAAGCCGCGCATTTCGCCATCTACCTGCTGTGGCATTTCAGAGTGAATGATTCCCCGACCAGCGGTCATCCACTGAATGCCACCGGTTTTCAGTTCACCACGATGACCAACATGGTCTTCGTGTAGCATGTTGCCTTCCAGCATATAGGTAATGGTTTCAAAACCGCGGTGTGGATGGTCCGGGAAACCGGCAATATAGTCTTGCGGATCGTCGGAAAAGAACACATCCATCATCAGATAGGGATCCATTCTCTGGCTATCACTCTGGCCTAAAGCGCGTTTAAGGCTAACCCCTGCACCGTCCTGAGTTGCCATTGCCGGAAATACCTGACGAATAGCTCGATATTGTTGATTACTCATTATGTTCTCCTTACTTATTCACCAAAACGCCGATCGCGATGGTGTGGAGCATTGAGATCCTGTTTTGGTCCGACAGAGATAATCCCGGTCGGGTTAATGGTTTTATGGCTACGATAATAGTGGTTACGAATATGCGGGAAATTAACCGTCTCATGAATGCCAGGGAGCTGATAGATGTCCCGCAAGAAGCCATATAAATTCGGATAATCACTGATCCTTTGATAGTCACACTTAAAGTGGGTGACATACACCGGATCGAAGCGAACTAAGGTGGTCCACAGCCGCAGGTCGGCCTCGGTTAGCTGGCTGCCTGTCAGATAGCGTTGCGTGCTGAGGATCTCTTCCAGCTTGTCCAGCGCATTGAAAACATTTGCTACTTCTTCGCTGTAGGCATCCTGTTGGGTAGCAAAACCAGCTTTATAAACACCATTGTTAACATTTGGGTAGATCCAATCGTTTAACCGGTCGATCTCTTCACGCAGTGGCTCCGGATAATAATCTGCCGGAGTTGCTCCCAGATCATCGAATGCGCTGTTAAACATACGAATAATCTCTGAAGATTCATTGCTGACAATGGTGTTCTTTTGCGTATCCCACAGTACGGGTACCGTTACCCGACACGTGTAATCAGGAATAGCTTTCAGATAGAGCTGATACAGATAATCCAGCCCAAAAAGCTGATCGCCGGTAGCGGCTTCAAAGTCGGTGGCAAAGGTCCAACCGTGCTCCAGCATCAAAGGATGTACCACTGAAACTGAAATCATTTTTTCCAGTCCTTTTAGCTTACGCATTAGTAAAGTGCGATGAGCCCAAGGGCAGGCGAGGGAAACATACAGATGATAACGCCCTGCTTCGGCCTTAAAGCCGCCTTCTCCGCTTGGGCCGGGTTGACCATCGGCAGTGACCCAGTGACGAAACTGAGGTGCGGTTCGTTTGAAATGACCGTTACTTGATTTAGTGTCGTACCAAACATCCTGCCAGATTCCATTAACTAACTGTCCCATTTTTACCTCCGCAGATAAGTTGGTTATAACAGGTATAGCTCAATTTTGAGTGAAAGGCTTTTCCTATATGTTTAACTATATGAAAAGATAGAAAATGAAAAGCTGCGCCTTGAGAGCGCAGCTTTTCAGTTATCAGTGAATTACCATTTTTTGTTTAACAGTCTATCAATACTGAAAGCACCAGGGCCGCTCACTGCCAGTAAGATATAACCGCCAGCAATGGTCAGGTTTTTCATAAACATTAACTGGTTAACGCCTTCAGCAAAGTTGCTGTGGAAAATAAACGCGGTTAACAGTGTGAACAGTGCAGTGAAAATTGCAGTGGTACGAGTCAGTAAACCAAATAACACCGCCAGACCACCACCCAGTTCCAGTAAAATTGTCAGCGGCAACAGGAAGCCAGGAACGCCCATGGCTTGCATATATTGCTGTGTTCCGGCGTAAGCATCACCTAACTTACCGTAACCAGCCACAATAAACAGAATTGGCATTAAAATACGGGCGATTAGTAATGCTACGTTATTTAAATTTTTCATTTCTACTCTAACTCCTGAACACAATTTGATAATGGTTTGCTTGCCCGTGATAGTTACGTACAAACATTGTTTTGTTTCGATGTGCTTATCCTAGTTCAGGTGATGGAAACTTGTTAGCGAGAAGAATTGCATAATTAATTCAAAAAATCTGAATGACTACATATGCTTAATGGTTATGATATATAACGAAATTATATATGTAATGAAACGTGCGTATTAGTTTCTCGAGCAGAAGCTCAGAATTATTGTTGAATTAATCAGCAGTATGAGACAGGCGGGATAATCCGGGTAGAAAAAGGTTATTTCGAGTTTAGACTATTTTTGACGAAATTCACGGTACTCCAGATGCCGAGAGCACGGCGGCCCCAAAGTATGAGTTTACGAGGATGGCGTAAACCATATACGGCAGCGATACCAAGACCGGTAGCAGTAATGATAGGGTAGTGCGTCAGCGTCAGCCAGCCCCGGTCAAAAGACTGCGTTTGTTCCAGCCAGTCTTGACGACCTTGAGCTAATTCTGAGCGCTGCCGGGCGATTTTTTTCAGCAGCAGGTTTTTTTTGAGTTGCCGTTGCTGCTTATTCACTTGTCATCCTCAAGCAGGATGTGATCCAGTTTCAGTTGATTGCGGGTTTCTTTCAGGAAGGTAGAGCGCTTAGCCCTGACCATAGCCCAAACCCCAGTGATAACAGCCAGCAGAAACAGAATTCCGGTAATCAGGGACAGTGCGAGCACGCGATAGGCGGGATCGATCGCCAGACAGATCAGAATGAACAGACCCATCAGGCAGAAACCGGAAAAAACCAGCGTCAGACCAACCAACATCAATAATTGAAGCAGATTGGCCTTCTCTTCTTCCAGCTCTACAGCAATCAGTTCCAGACGGGTTTGCACCATTCGATGCAGTAAGGTAAAGATTCGCTGGATAGTGGCCAGGGCACCCTTGCCGGGGCCCTGAGCAGAGGTGCTATTTGACATAATTAGCGACGAGTTAACAGTACGCCAAGCACCAGACCAACTGCAGCACCGATGCCTACGCCAGCCCATGGTTTTTCATGCACATAGGTGTCAGCTTTATCGGCAATCTCTTTAGTTTGGTCAACAATTTTGCCTTTGGTTTCGGTCAGGCGGGTACGGGTATCTTTTAACAGCCCTTCAGCTTTGGCGCGCATTTTGTCCAGTTCAGCTTTAGGTTTATCGCCAGAGGAGTGTAGGATCTCTTCCAACGTATTTGCCAGTGTTTCGAGCTCTTCACGAAGTTGTTCTGAAGTACTTTCTTTTTGCTGTGCCATTGGATCTACTCCTTAAAATATGAGCGAAATGTAATATTAACCATAGACCATTATTCAATGTTATTAAAGGAGAAATTGTGCTGTTTTGTCAGGAAATGCAAGGGAATTAGTCAGGGGGAAAGGTGAATATTCACCCGAGAATCAACAAAATAAAAGCCGAAATGGCGAGTCATTTCGGCTTTTATTTTAACTACCCGGAAAAGATTGGGTGATTAAAGGCGCTTATTTGGCGTTATGAGCGCGTTTTTTACGCCAGATAACGATAATTGAACCAATCAGACCCGCAACCAACAGTATGATTGGCAATAACACCAGACCTTTCATTAATTCGTTTTCATAACGGTCGAAAATTTTGGTGCTGCCCAGCGCATAACCCAGGCTGGTCAGAATAGCCACCCACAGGAAACCGCTCATCCAGCTGAAGAACTGAAAACGCTTGCTGTCCAGGCCAGAAACACCTGCCAGAGTAGGTAACAGAGTACGGACAAAAGCCAGAAAACGACCGATAAATAGTGCCGCTAAACCGTGACGATGGAACAGATTATGGGCACGTTGATGATAATGAGGAGGAATATGGGAAAGCCAGTTTTGCACCAACGACGTATTCCCTAACCATCGCCCCTGCAGGAAACCAATCCAACTGCCGATACTGGCACCCGCGGTAAGGATCACGATTGCCAGCGGATAATTAATTGCGCCTTTAGCGACTAAAACACCCACTAACAGCAACAGGCTATCACCCGGTAAAAATGCCGCGGGAAGAACGCCATTCTCCAGCAAGAGAATAGTGAAAAGTATGCCGTATAGCGTCCAGGTAAGGGACGGATTAGACAGCATTGCTATATCGTGGTGCCAGAGCGCTTGCCAGAGCGTGTGTATTACATCCATTTCGTATTCCTAAACATCGGTGTAACCGGAATATATCCCCGGGGATTAAATGGTTTGCTAGAGATCTCTGTTGCTAAAGTAAGGCTGGTATCTGGCGTGTGCCCTGAACATCTTCAGACTTCTTTTGACGCTAAGTAATCTACAGCTAAATTGGTGAAGCCTTTGGAATGTTCAGGCTTCTGATATCAGTTTAGTCAACATGTGTTGGTCTATTTGCTGCCTTCGCTGATTTTTCTCTGTTATCCATAAACAGGGAGGAAACAATGTTGTCACTCTAACAAAGTTCACTATGTCGAAACAGCAAAAAATCAGGATTTCCGCCATTTCTGAGGATTCTTTTAACATCTTTACAGAAAAACAGAGCGGAGATTATCACGCTCTGAAAGTACGATTATTGACGAAGACCAAAAAGCGGCTAATTCACTGTGCCTTTATCAATAATTGATAACCAATAGCGACCGCGAACAGGCATAACAACACATTAGCGATAATATTTAGCGCGGCTTTTAGCCACTCTCCCTGAGTAAAGAGCACCAAAGTATCAAATGAAAAGGTAGAGAAGGTGGTTAATGCACCTAAAAAGCCGACACCAATCAAAGGGCGCCAGTGGGGAGAAATTAATGTGCCGTGGGTCAGGGCGGACATTAAAGCACCCATGATGAAAGAACCACCTACGTTTACAGCAAGAGTGGCGTAGGGAAAGCTATTGCCAAACCATTGAATAAACCAGTTAGTAATCTGAAAGCGACTGACTGCCCCCACGGCTCCTCCGAACGCAACGATCAATAACGTTATGCCATAGCTCATTTTCTTCTCCTGCTATGCATGCCAATAGCCGCATAGGTTTAGTTTAATTGATTGGATTTGAATGGCTCTCGGAGGTACTGAGCGGGTAACAAAAACACCTGACGCACACAGACCTCCATAATGGAGTCATCTTTGTCAGGTGTCATCAGCCCTTAATATCAGGCGGTTTATAACCGGAAGGTTAATGGTGGAACGCCATCACCGATTGTTAGTATAGCGTGAAATGGAATGGGTACAATGTGATTGATTGTACTTATTTAACTTAAAAGTGGTTGAACCTGAGCTGGTTTCGTCCACTAACAGTACGGTGTTCAAATTACCTGTGGTGCATGTGGCCGAGCAGGGGGCGTTAAAAGGCGAACGCCCCCTGCACCCCCGCGCCTTCGCACCCGAATCCAGGTCGCCTGATGGCGACTTCCCTCCGCCTTCGTTCGGGTTTACGCACTGGCACTGATTCGGTTTATTCGCCTCATCCATGAGGCTCACCCCTACGGGGCCAGCACGTTGTGCTGTTCAAAATTGCTCCTGCAATTTTGAACAGCGAAGCAGTGCCTCGCCAAACATCCATGTTTGGCGTGCTACCCTCTCTCAGTTGTCGGCTGAATTCCAGTGCTCTATAAAAAGGTCAAGGGACACTTCTTATTTCAATAACTCACGGGCGTTCGCCACTACGTTATCAACCGTAAAGCCAAACTCGGCAAACAGTTGTTCTGCCGGGGCAGATTCACCGAAGCTGCGCATACCTACAATACGACCGTTCAGACCGGTGTATTTGAACCAGAAGTCCGCAATACCCGCTTCCACGGCCACGCGTGCACTCACACCGGATGGCAGTACGGATTCACGGTAAGCCGCATCCTGACGGTCAAACACTTCGGTACAAGGCATCGATACCACGCGAACTTTACGGCCTTCCGCACTCAGTTTATCTGCCGCATCCACCGCCAGGCTCACTTCTGAACCAGTGGCAATCAGAATTAACTCCGGTGTACCGGTGCAGTCTTTCAGCACATAACCACCACGGGCCACGTTAGCCAGTTGCTCTGCGCTACGCGGCTGTTGGGTCAGGTTCTGGCGGGAGAAAATCAGCGCACTCGGACCATCCAGACGCTCAATCGCTGCTTTCCACGCTATCGCGGATTCAACCTGGTCACACGGACGCCAGGTACTCATGTTTGGCGTCAGACGCAGGCTGGCCATCTGCTCTACCGGCTGGTGAGTCGGACCGTCTTCACCCAGACCAATCGAGTCATGGGTATACACAAATACGCTGCGAATTTTCATCAATGCAGCCATACGTACCGCGTTACGGGCATATTCCATAAACATCAGGAAGGTGGCACCATAAGGCACAAAACCACCGTGCAGGGCGATACCGTTCATCATCGCCGACATACCAAACTCGCGCACACCGTAATGAATGTAGTTACCCGCCAGGTCATCCACAATGGATTTCGAACCGGACCACATGGTCAGGTTGCTTGGGGCCAGGTCAGCAGAGCCCCCCAGGAACTCCGGCAGCACTTTACCAAAGGCTTCCAGTGCGTTTTGTGATGCCTTACGGCTGGCAATATTGGCCGGATTAGCCTGTAAATTCTCGATAAACTTCTGAGATTCTGCCTGCCACTGCGCCGGTAACTCACCGCTGACACGACGGCTAAACTCTGCCGCCAGTTCAGGATGCGCAGCACGGTAGGCAGCAAACTGCTTGTCCCACTCGGCTTCAGCCGACTGACCGGCAGATTTGGCATCCCACGCGCTGTAGATTTCCTGAGGAATAACAAACGGCTCATATTTCCAGCCCAGCGCTTCACGGGTGGCGGCCACTTCTGCATCACCTAATGGTGCACCGTGGCTGTCGTGCGTACCCGCTTTATTAGGTGAACCAAAACCGATAATGGTTTTACACATCAGCAGTGAAGGCTTACCGGTCTCTTTCTGTGCCTGCTCTACTGCCTTGCGAATGGCGTCGGCATCATGACCATCAATACCGCGAATAACGTGCCAGCCATAGGCTTCAAAACGCATGGCGGTGTCATCGGTGAACCAGCCTTCAACGTGACCGTCAATGGAGATACCGTTGTCATCATAAAAAGCAATCAGTTTGCCCAGTTTCAGGGTACCGGCCAGTGAACAGGCTTCGTGAGAAACCCCTTCCATCATGCAGCCGTCACCCATAAAGGTGTAAGTGTAGTGGTCAACGATATCGTGACCCGGGCGGTTAAACTGGGCCGCCAGCGTACGCTCGGCAATCGCCATCCCCACGGCGTTACAGATACCCTGACCCAGTGGACCGGTGGTGGTTTCCACGCCCGGCGCATAACCATATTCCGGGTGACCCGGGGTGCGGGAATGCAGCTGACGGAATTGTTTTAAATCATCGATAGTCAGGTCATAACCGCTCAGGTGCAGCAGGCTGTAAATCAGCATGGAGCCATGGCCGTTAGACAGCACGAAACGGTCGCGGTTAGCCCACTGAGGATTGGTTGGATTATGTTTGAGGAAACCGCGCCACAGAACTTCCGCGATATCGGCCATGCCCATCGGGGCTCCGGGATGGCCAGATTTGGCCTTTTGAACAGCGTCCATACTGAGGGCGCGAATAGCGTTAGCGAGTTCTTTATGAGAGGGCATCATTAGCTCCATTGGGTGAAAGATATCCAGAACATAATAATTCTGCTTCTGTATCCAGATTGATAGTTATAACAGATTAATCTGAGCTCTGAGAAGCAAAAAATTTATCATGTCAGTTGAAAATCGTCGGTTAAAAATTGGCTTATTAATGAGAATGGACTCCATCTTCACAGCATAAGAGGGATGGCAGTATCAACATAGTGTCAGGCATGCTGCATTTAGTGTGTTTAATCGCTGAAATAGCGAGATTTTAAAGGAAGGTTTTTTGTTCGGTTTCTCCGCTTGCCTTCCCCCGGCTTTAGCCGATAATACACCGGCCTTGATCCTATGATTGCTTAACTGTTCATCGCTGACTTATCGTCTACATCCACAGGGCAATGATAAAAAAGTGAATCAAGGTACTATTTTCCGGTTCTGTCATTATTGAACCGATGTTGTGATCTATCTCTGTGGTGTAACCATCTTGAAACTCAATCTTTCTGCCGTTATCGCTTTAGTCTGTATTACTTGTATCTGGAGTTACAGCTGGATAGTGATGAAAACCCTGCTGGTTTATATTGGCCCATTTGATTTTGCCGCAATACGCTGTACATTGGGGGCAGTGCTGCTATTACTGGTGCTTAAACTACGAAATCGTGGAATGAAGCCGCCACCGCTGGGTACCACATTTATCATTGGTGTATTGCAGACGGTTGGGATGGTTGGTTTTTCCCAGTGGGCGCTGATCACTGGCGGAGCAGGGAAAGTTGCGATTCTGGCGTATACCATGCCGTTTTGGGTGATTTTACTGGCGGCGCTGTTTTTAAATGAACGTCTGGGGAAATTACAGTATTGGGCCACGGCAATCGCCGTTTGCGGCATGATTCTGATTTTGCAGCCGTGGAATAATAACGGTTCGATGCTGGCTTCTGTGCTGGCGCTGTTATCAGGTTTCTGTTGGGGAGCCAGTGTGATTATTGCCAAGCGCTTGTATCTTCGTACGCCAACAGACCTGTTATCGCTGACCACCTAGCAGATGGTGATGGGGGCCATTGTATTAGTGGTTATTGCTTTGTTTGTTCCTTCAAAACCGATTGTCTGGCATCCTTATCTGTGGGGTGGATTACTGTATAACGCCGTTCTGGCAACGGCGGTTGCCTGGGTGCTGTGGATGTTTATCCTGAAACATTTACCTGCTTCCGTGGCAGGATTAGGCACATTGGCCGTTCCGGTTTGTAGTGCGCTCCTGTCATGGTGGTTACTGGGAGAACGCCCTAATGGCCCTGAAGCGGCAGGTATTCTTTGTGTGATAATGGCGCTGGTATTAGTGAGTTTACCCAAACGCAGAGCACAGAAAACCCTCTGAACCTTTAAGTTCTAAGAAAAACTGACGATGACTCTTTATCGTCAGTTAAAGATCCTGTCTTATGCTTTAAATGATAATGGTAATCATTTATTATTGGTGATATTGATTGAAATAGTCATTCCCAATCTTAAGGATCTGCCCTATGTCCTCCTCTTGCCCTCCCAAACGCGCTGAAGGTCAGCGGCAATTGCACGTTATAGCGTCTTATATGCTGACGGAAAATATCCGCCGGGTGATTCTGGGGGGCGAAGAATTGGTCGGTTTAGACATTGATGCCAGCCTGATTGGTCCTCATTTAAAACTCTTTATTCCACCGGCTAACGCAGCGTGTTTACTTTGGCCTGAATACGATGCTTTAACGGGGCGTCTGGTATGGCCGGAGCAGGGGGAGCGTCCAATCCTAAGAACCTATAGTCTGCGCAATTATGATGCTCAATTACATCAGTTAACTATCGATCTGGTCTGTCATGACGGTGGTGTGGCTTCCGATTGGGCTAAACAGGCTAAAGCGGGCGATAAAATAGGAATTTGGGGGCCGGGCGCTCGAGTGTCCTATAGCGATCAATGGCTGGTGCTGGCGGGTGATATCTCGGCACTGCCCGCGATTAGTTATACTCTGGAACAAGTTTTGCCTGCTCATGCTAAAGGCAAAGCTATTATTGAAGTGCCTTCAGAAGCTGATTTGATTCCTTTACATGCGCCAAAGGGAATGGAGATCACTTGGTTAGTCAGGCACCCAGGGCAGGAGAGTGGCTTGATTGATGCCGTTGCCTCGACGCCAATTCCTGCGGATGTTTCACCCTTAATCTGGGGCGGAATGGAGTGTGATTTAGCCAAAGGATTGCGCCGGGCGATTAAGGATAAGATGGGGCTACAACGTGATGAATATTATCTGGTGAACTACTGGCGCGAAGGCGTGCCTGAAGGTGGTTTTAACCATTCCTCCGATGAGTAGTGGCTCGATTTAGCGTTAAAACAGCAGAAAAATGGGGATGTAAGGTAACAATTTGTTGTTCCACAGTAGACGATAAAGCGTATTCCTGTGAAACTGGCTTCACCCTCTATTCAGGATGAATCGATAATGGATGAGTTGATATTCCTTGGTTTTATCATTCTTATCGCTGTACTGGCATCGCCAATAATGGCGCTGGTGGCTATGAGCCGCAGCCGCCATGCCAGAGACGAAGTAAGCCAGCTAAAAAAGCAGGTTGAGTCGTTACAAAAGCAGCTTAACCAGTTGGCAGATATTCCGGTCAGGCGATCTGATGCTCAGGAGACCAGAGTCGAACCCGCCGTATCACAACCATTACCAGAGCGGGTTATTCCTCCGGTAACGGATAAACCTATTCCAGTTGCACCACCGGCGATGGCAGCGAAAAGCGATGTCGAGCCTGTCAATCTACCGCCAAAATCCTCTGAACCCATCCAGGAGATTCCGATTGCTGCGGCGAAACCGCTGGCTGTTCCGACATCATCGGTAAATGTTGCGGCGTCGAAACCAGCTGCAGCACCGAAACCGGTATTGCCCCAAACTCAGCCGGCAGCGCCTGCACAAAGTGAAAGTTCAGATATTTTCTCTGGCATCATTTCCTGGCTGGTAAAAGGCAATCCGGTAGCAAAACTGGGAATTCTGTTGCTGTTTTTTGGCATCGCCTACCTGCTGAAATATACCATTGAACGGGATATGTTCCCGATTGAGCTACGCCTTGCCAGCTCTGCGTTAATTAGCGTGGTGCTGTTGGCATTAGGGTGGCGTTTACGCCATAAGCAGTCTCTGTATGCTCTGATATTGCAGGGCGGTGCCGTGGGGGCGTTATACCTGACGGTATTTGCTGCTTTCAGGATTTATGAACTGTTACCGCACACTTTTGCTTTTGTATTGATGCTGGTCATTTGTGCCGCCAGTGTGGCACTGGCCGTGTTACAACGGGCGTTGAGTCTTGCGATGCTTGCCAGTATCGGCGGTTATCTGTCACCAATCCTGCTCTCCACCGGCAGTGCTAACCATATTGGCCTGTTCTCTTACTATTTACTTATTTCCAGCGGCATTCTGTTTATCAGTATCTGGCAGTCGTGGCGGGTGCTTAATCTGCTGGGCTTTGTCTTCACGTTTGGCGTGGCCATCATGTGGGGTGTTGAGCATTATCAGCCAGAGGATTACCTCTCCTGCCAGCTATTCCTGATTGCCAACCTGGTTCTGTTTAGCCTGCTGGCTGAGCTGTTTGCGGTGAAAAACCGACTTCAACAGCATATGGCAATAGATGGAACACTGTTGTTTGGGCCTCCGCTGATTGGCTTCGCTTTGCAGTATGCAATGACCGAACAATGGCAATTTGGTCCGGCGTTCTCCGCGCTGGGCTTTGGCCTGATTTATCTGGTAATTACCTGGGGTACGCTGCGCCGTTTTCCACAGGAAGGTAAACGTATTGCTTTGGGCTATCTGGCTCTGGGGGGAAGCTTTGTTACGCTGGCAATTCCTCTGGCGCTTTCTGCTCAATGGACCGCGCTGGCGTGGGCGCTGGAAGGTTTGGGTATACTGTGGTTTGGCCTGCTGCAACATCAGCGTCGTTTAAGCTGGAGTGGCAGTGCATTGCTGGTACTGGCTTTAGGTGCCCAGTTAGTGGCCTATCAGGATTATCGTTGGGATATCTCTTTACTGTTTGTTTTACCGGTGCTGTTCCTGTGCTTTATTGCCGGTGGTGCTTTATGGCGCCACTTCAAACCAGAGTCTGATGCCTGGAAAGGGATCAGTATGGCGATGTTGGTGGCCGGTATTATGCTCTGGTGCTGGTGGTTGATGGAACTACCGTTAGCTTTCTGGACCAGAACTTACAGTCTGGAACCAATGTTACTGGCGCTGCTGGGACTCAGTGTCTCGGTCTGGATATGGCGCATTGCCGGAAATCGTTTAGCGTGGACGGAGTTAAAACAATCGGTTTGGTTATTGTGGCCGGCCGCGGTGATGGCGCTGTTCTTGCAACTTAATGATAATCCATTACCAACCGCATTAGGGTGGTGGAATCTGATTTGGCTGATAGTTGTTGCTACCGCACTCTTCCTGCTGCACCGTGATGCTCCTCAATTGCTAAAAGGAAATGCAGAGAAACTGGCACATCTGGCTCTCTTCTGGCTGGTATTGGCTTGGGTGGGAAGCGAGGTCTACTGGCGCACCATTCAAATGGCATGGGGAATGAACGAATGGCGCTTCTATCTGCAGATGTGCAGCTTGTCATTGGTTATTCTGCTACTGTGGATCGCCGATCGCCGTCAGTACTGGCCGATTAAGGCTCATGCCGATGTTTATTGGCTGGGCACCATTCCGCTGATGGTTGCAGCAGGCGCTATGCTGTTAACCGGCAACATGATGGATGGGCAGATGGTAAACTGGCGTTATATTCCATTGGTGAACCCACTGGAAGAAGCGGCAATGTTTGGTATTTTAATGCTGGTCATCTGGATCCGCCGTATTAGCGTCATTTTGAAGCCGCATGCCATTCAGTTAGATTCTATTATTCCGTTAGTCGGCTGGGGCCTGACTTTCTGGTGGTTCAATGGCATTTTGCTGCGGGCATTGGCTTACTATGCGGATATCGACTGGTGGTTTGACGCACTATGGGCATCACGTCTGGTTCATACCACGTTTGCCATCGTCTGGACGCTTATTGCTCTGATTTGTATGGTGTTCTCCGCTCGCACCGGACGTCGGATTATCTGGTTCATTGGTGCTGCCTTACTGGGCGTGGTTATCTTTAAATTATTCCTGGTGGATAGCGCTAAAGGGGGCGGTTTAGCCCGTGCCATCGCATTCCTGGGTGTTGCAGTCTTGCTATTAGTCGTGGGATATTTTTCCCCATTACCTCCCCGTCAGCCGCTTAAGCAGGAGCCAAAGGCATGATGTCGTTAATAAAAATAAAAAAATCCACCTTCACTTTACGCGCAGCGTTATGTGGCCTGTGCATATCGATGTTACCGCTGGCTCAGGCTGATGAAACTGAGTTAACGCCAAAGGATTTTTATAAAGGAGCAGAGCTGGAAGTGTCTGCTCCATCCCCTTTTTATCGCTTAACGCTGCCGGAAGAAGTCTATCTTGAAACGGTCTATCCTGATTTGCGGGATGTTCGGGTGTTTAACAGTTCGGGGCAGACGGTCACTTTCGCTTTATCAGCGGTGGATAGCGACACTACCGAACAGCAAAATATCCCATTACGTATTTTCCCGATGCAGGTGTCAGTGAGTAAACCTGAAGAGAATCAACGAGATGATAGAGAAACCTTTACCTTTAAATCGGCCGGTGGCGTTGAAGTAAAACTCTATCAGGATGGTGAACGTAAACCGCAAGCGACTTATTTGTTAGAGTTGAATCAGGATAAAGATAAGTCTGACGACGTTGGTTTTAACCAAGTTATGCTGGACTGGGCCCAAAGCAATGCCAACTGGCAGGCCAAAGTCACTCTGTATAGCAGCAGCGATCTGAAGGATTGGCGCAAACAGGCGGATAATGCACCACTGATGGATTTAACCTCCGGTACCGACCGTTTGTTGCTGAATAACATTGATATTGATGATAACTACAGCAGTCGACGCGCTCGCTATTGGCTATTGGTGGTTAATGGCGATGAAAAGATTGCTATCCCTGCTATCTCTAAGGCTCAGGGGGTGGTGATTAGCCGACGTACGGCGGTTGAAACCATTGAGCTGGCGTTTAAATCTGAAACGGTATCGAAAACCGAAGCGATATATCAGCTGCAGCGCCCTCAGCCTCTGTCATCCCTTTCCATCGTGCCCGATCAGAGTAATACGGTATTACCGGTAAATATTGAGTATCGCAGCACTGAGGAAGATAAATGGCGTCCATTGTCGACAGCGGTGGTATATCAAATTCATGGTGATACCGGATACCGTACTTCGGAGCCTTTAGCGATGAACCGTCTGTTAGTTCAGGGGATTCGGGTGAAAGCAGTAAGCGGTAACTGGGGTGATACTGTCCCTAAAGTCGTCGCTCAACGTGAACGTGTAGATGTACTGTTTAACGGACAGGGCAATCCTCCCTATTTATTGGCATGGGGGGCAAATCAGGCCCCTAAAGCGACGATTGGCGTGAATCAATTAATCCCAGCCTCAGAAATGCAGCCAAATGGATTACAGGGCCTGCCGCAGGCTTATGCCGGAAGTACCATGGTGCTGGGTGGAGAAGAGCGTCTGACGGCAACTTCGTCGGTAGAACGTGCACAACAATGGCAAACCTGGTTATTGTGGGGGTTACTGATTGTTGGCGTTGTTGGATTGGCGCTGGTGGTACTGAGACTGGCTCGCGAGTTGATGGAGCCCAAAAAGTAAGTAACTGAGCAAACCAGATAGTTTGGTTTTATGCTTTAGCGTCATTTATCGTCGGGCGGCGCCCGACGTACTTCGAAATCAGATGCAGATATTCTTCCGGCCGGGCACGATGGTGATATGTGTATATTGCCATTATGACCGGAATATCCCTGAATGCTGATTTATTCTCTCTGTCAGCATAACCATCAGACCTCTATCTGAGGTGTCGATTATTTATTTTCTGCCGCAACTTCATCATTCTGAGGCTTGTCTTCATGCTCAGAAATCTCAGATTGATTGTTCTCAATGATATCGGTTTTTTGCTCTGCGATTTTTTCTGTTACTGGAACCGGGATTGAAATTGGAGGAATCGCAGCGAGCGTTTTAGCTTCCCGACCAATAAAGAATGACAGTAAGGTGCGAACTACCACAATAGAAACCAGCACAATTAGCTCATTGTAGCCTGGGCTCATGATCGCTCGCAGTATATTCACCGCAATCAGAATTTCCAGACCAAGCAGTAAGCGGGAACCGAAGGGAACGCGTATTGCCAGCAGGCCATTGGCGGCCTGATGTTCGCGTTTAATTTCGCTGCGAATAAAGCCAATAACCGCAGCAATGACAGCATAAACGATGATGAATATACTGATAGCGCTCAATATATCGTTAATAAGATAAAGTATGTCTACCATAAAAAGATCCCTGTAGTGGTGAAAACATCAATGCTTCCCTCTCTTTTCCTTAGAGGGGCGGTTAGTTAGCATCCCATGAATTTGCGCTGCAAAATAGCTGTCAATATTCCCTGTTATATAGATGACCCCTATTTACACTAAAACGTTCCTGCCGAAAGTGAATATATTTCAAACAATCATGGTCAGGAGAAATAGCTTTCCTTTCAACACCTCTTCAGGCGCGGTGACAATTTTGATGTCCATTAGCTTTAGCATGTAACCGGGGGTAACGCTGAGATAGGGGGAGTTTTTATTGTTATAGCGCATCTTGAACAGTTCGTGCATATCGTCTTTGCGTATCACGATCAGCATCTTATCGTTCGGAACTTTGCCATATTGTAAGAAGACGTCTTCCTTCTTTCGCTGGATACCTTCAATAAGATGTTCAAGTAGCGGCATAGTTTTTCTCGCAGCGAAAGGTTATGAATAAAAAGTATCACTAATTCTGTTTCTGATAAACAGAGATTTCTTGTTGAAGTATAGGTGAATTTCTACCAATGGAATCGCCAGCGGTGGCTTTTATCGGTTTGATGATTTAACCATATTTGAATATTTGGTTTACCGTTAGCGGTGCATTATTAATGCTTCTTATTCATTTACCACTCTTGTATCGGGAATAATCAGCAATGGTTTCTGACTTACTGCTAATACAATCTGCAATCGGTTCCTGCACATTAAACCACCGTATTTTTTATTTTAAGGCTGGCAGAGTTTATTTTTACTTCCCTACAGATATTAATTTCACATATCCGGCATAAATTGAATGACTTATGCCGTATTCAATATTAACGGTGCTGATTAATATTAATTTAAACAACTACATCAATAACCATAATGAGACAGCGTAATCAATTTGGGGGAGCTCTTGATGTAGATCAGTAAAGACCTTTCTCAAGTAATCGTATTATCACTCTTAATAACAATAAACGTCCTAATATTTCTTTCTTGTTACCATGAGGGTAATGTCGATGCAGAGCAAAAAAACAGCGCGCCCTGGCGAGGTGTCGCGGCGGGAGTTTATCAAAACTTCCGTGGCTGCCACAGGTGCAGCCACAGTGGCGGGGTCATTAACCTTGCCATTTACTACCACGGCGGTTGCTGCACCAGAAGCAGCTTCAGCGGAAACCATTAAATACAGCGCTTGTCTGGTCAACTGCGGAAGCCGTTGCCCACTGAAGGTGCATGTTAAAGATGGTGTTATTACCAAAATCTCCAGCGAAACCGATTTTAATGATTCCACCTATGGTGAACATCAAATTCGCCCGTGCTTGCGGGGCCGTTCGGTGCGTTGGAAAACCTATAATCCTGACCGGATTAAATATCCGATGTTACGCACCGGCGCCAGAGGTGAAGGCAAATTCAAACGTATTAGTTGGGATGAAGCCACCACCATTTTAGCCGAAAAGCTAAAATATACCGTTGAAAAATATGGTAATGAGGCAATTTACTATCAGTACGGATCCGGCTCCACAGGGGCTAATTTACAAGGTCGTAATGCCTGTAAACGTATGCTCAATTTGTATGGCGGTTTCCTCGATCAGCATGGAACTTACTCTACGGCGCAGATCAACACCGTCATGCCATATGTGTATGGTGGTCTGGCAGAAACCCTGCTGTTGGAAATTAAAAACTCCGACCTGGTGGTGATGTTCGGGCATAATCTGGCTGAAACCCGTATGTCTGGTGGCGGTCAGTTCTATGAAACGCTGAATGCGCTGAAACAAAGCCATGCGCGGGTGATCATTATTGATCCACGCATGACCGACAGCGTAACCACACTGGATGCCGAATGGATCCCTATCTATCCGGGAACCGATAGCGCTCTGGTTGCGGCTATTGGTTATACCCTGATTAAAGAAAACCTCACCAATGAAGCGTTCCTGAAAACCTACTGTGTTGGTTGGGATGAAAGTACTCTACCTGAGTCAGCGCCTAAAAATGGCTCTTACAAAGATTATTTATTAGGTAATGGCCCGGATAATATTGCCAAGACGCCGGAATGGGCGAGCGAAATTACCGGTATTTCACCAACCCGTATTATTCAACTGGCGCGTGAGATTGGCTCGGCTAAAGCGGCCTGGATATCCCAGGGCTGGGGGCTACAACGCACCGCCAACGGCGAGCAAGCATCCCGTTCTATCATGATGTTGCCGTTAATGACGGGCCACATTGGTCGCGCCGGTACGAACACTGGTGCATGGGGCGGAAACGTAGCCTATTCCGTACCGGGATTTGCTATTCCTAATCCGATTAAAACCGCCATTCCTTGCTTTATGTGGACTGATGCCATTACGCGCGGAACCGAGATGACCGCGAAAAATGCCCACGTTAAAAATAAAGATAAGCTGACAACCAACGTTAAGTTTCTGTGGAATTATGCCAGTAACGTCATGATGAACCAGCATTCTGACGTGAATAAAACCCATGAAATTTTGCAGGATGAATCGCTGTGTGAATTCATTCTGGTATGGGAAACCCACATGACGGCCAGCGCCAAATATGCTGACCTGCTGCTGCCGGATGTTACCTCAGTTGAGTCAAACGATCTGATCAATAACTCCTATGCCAGCGGTGCTTATAACTACTGTATCCGTTTGCAGAATACCATCGAGCCGCTTTGGGAATGCCGCCAGTCTTATGATGTTCTGGCAGAAGTGGCGCAAAAATTGGGTATTCGCGAGCAATTTACCGAAGGGCGCACCCATGAGCAGTGGATTGAATATTGCTATAACAAAATGCGCGAGAAAGATACGACCTTACCTGAGTTTGCACAAACCAATGATAAGGGCATTGTCGCTCGCGCTCTGGCAGACAGTTCTAAATCCATTGCGTTAAAAGATTATCGTGACGATCCTCAAGCCAACCCGCTGAAGACGCCATCGGGCAAAATTGAAATTTACTCAGAAGCGTTGGCTACTATCGCCTCCACCTGGGAGCTGACGGAAGGGGATCGTATCCCGGCCGTGCCAGAGTATTGCCCAACCTTTGAAGGGGTTAGCGATAAGGCAGTACAAGAACTGTATCCACTTCAAATGACCGGCTTCCACGATAAAGGCCGTGTGCACTCTTCGTACTATTCAGTGGCCATGCTGCGTGAAGCGGTACCTCATATGATGTGGATGAACCCGATTGATGCACAGGCTCGTAAGTTGAAGCACGGCGATATGGCCGAAGTATTTAACGACCGTGGCCGTATCCGTATTGCTGTCAAAGTGACCGAGCGTATTTTACCGGGAGTTATCGGTGTACCACAGGGCGCATGGCGTAATACCAACGAGCAAGGGGTAGATGTGGGCGGATGTATTAATACGCTAACCACCCAGCGGCCTTCTCCATTGGCTAAGGGTAACCCTCAACATACCAACCTCGTTGAAGTAAAACGTGCATAAGGAGATAGTGATGAAACAGTATGGTTTTTACGTAGATAGCTCCAAGTGCACTGGGTGTAAAACTTGCCAGATTAGCTGCAAAGACGAAAAGGATTTGCAGCTGGGGCCAAAATTGCGCCGGGTTTATGAGTTTGGCGGCGGTACCTGGTCTAAACAGGGAAATCTGTGGACACAAAACGTGTTCAATTATTACCTGTCAATTGCCTGTAACCATTGCTCCAAGCCAACCTGTGTTGAAGGTTGCCCAACCGGCGCCATGCATAAGCGTGCAGAAGATGGACTGGTGGTGGTTAATCAGGATATCTGTGTTGGCTGTCGTTATTGCGAAATGCGCTGCCCTTACGGAGCCCCGCAGTTTGATGAGTCGAAGAAAGTCATGGCTAAGTGTGACGGCTGTTATGAACGAGTAGGGCAAGGGATGAAACCTGTTTGTGTTGAATCTTGTCCTCAGCGTGCGTTGGACTTTGATGAAATCAGTGTATTGCATGAAAAGTACGGCTATCAGAATGGGGTTGCACCATTACCGGATCCATCGCTGACCTCACCGAATCTGGTGATTAAAGCCCATCGGGATGCAAAACCTTGTGGTGATACATCCGGTCATATTCAGAATCCGGCGGAGGTGTAAGATGCATGAATTACCACTGGTATTTTTTACCGTACTTGGACAAAGCGCTGTAGGGGTGTTTTTGTTGGCCTTTGTTAGCTATCAGCTCAAATTGAGCGACTGGGAACAGCTCAGACGGGCTAACCTGTTGGCGCTGGTGTTGATGGCTATTGGCCTGATTTGCAGTATTTTCCACCTGGGGCAGATTTTCCGCATGTTTAATGTGATGGCTGGAGTAGGACGCTCGCCAATGAGTAATGAAATCGCGTTATGTGGCGCTTTCTTTGCTTTGGCTTGCGGTACTCTGTTCTTTAGCTACATCAAGAAAAACGTCGGGATCGCCAGCGTACTGAATGTGGCAACTATTCTGCTTGGGTTGGCTTTTGTCTGGTCAATTACCAAAGTGTATCAATTACAAACCGTAGGCAGTTGGAATACGGGTTACACCGCACAGCAAATGTGGCTTACCGTACTGGTTGGCGGCGGAGCCTGTGCTGTTTTAGCCGGAGTACGTAAGGTGGGTGCCATTGCGCTGTTGATTGGTGCCATTGTCAGCCTGGTGGCTAAACCGGGTTATCTGAGCTTTGTTAATCAGGTTGAACCCGCACTCTCTTCCCAACAGACGCTATTCTGGGGTATTCAGACCTTCTGTCTGGCTCTGGCGGTGTTGGTTGCGGTCGTGGTGTTGATTAAGCATAAGGGTTTGGGTTCTGTTCTGGCTCTTGGCTCTGCTGGTGTGGTGATTGGAGAACTGGCTTCCCGCATCGCATTTTACAATTTGTGGTCAATCGCCATGTAATCATTTCAGGCTGACCGGAAAACCGGTCAGCCTGTTGTGAAACACTAGAAAAAGGCCCTGTTGTTATGCTAATGAATACCACGATTCCCCGAATTATCGGAGCCTGCTTTTATTATCCGCCACAGACAACGCTGATCGCAGTATTGCCTGAATTGGTGGCGCTATTTCCCTGGCCGCAGCCAGAGTTGCTTCGTCAACAAACTGAGCGCCTGACGGAGTTTGACGCAGAAACCTTGATGCATGATTACTCTATGCTGTTTGAAGGAGTCGGCATGATGCCTGCGCCTCCCTGGGGTTCTGTTTATCTGGATCGGGAAAACCTGTTAATGGGCGATTCCACTCTGGATTATCGTCAGTTTCTTGCTCAGCAAGGAATGGCGACCAATACCGATAATCCTGAACCGGAAGATCAGTTTGGCTTGATGTTAATGGCCTTTGCCTATTTATTGGAATCAGATAAACCCACCGCCGCACAACAATTGTTGAGTGAGCATTTACTGCCTTGGGCAGAACGCTATTTGTCACTGGTACAATCAAGTGATACTGAGCATGTTTTTTATCCGCAACTGGCGGAGATGACCTGGCTTTATCTGCGAACCCTCCAGCAACAGCTTAATTTGCCGGTTGAAGCGAAGGAGCTTTATCTCTGATGAAAGATGAGCGCTTTTACAAAGCCTATATGGAGCATCGAACCGTCAGTCGGCGGGGATTGCTGCGTGGATTGCTCAAAGGTGCTCAGACCATTCCTGATTCATCTCCGGTGAAACATCATCAAAAAGCCGAAGTGATTCGCCCTCCGGGAGCCGTTGATGAGGTGATATTCCAACAGGCCTGTACCGGTTGTGGCGATTGCGCTTCCGCCTGTCCCGAATCGTTGATTGTATTGAATGCCTCTCTGCCCGAGCTGGATTTTATCTCTAATTATTGTACTCGCTGCGATCGCTGTATTCAGGCTTGCAGCCCTGGTGCTTTGCGAAGTGGCCCGTTTAATATTAATGCCCGGGCTCAATTAAATCACGCCTGTCAAAACAGCTATATGTATTGCGATAGCTGTTCCGGACGCTGTGATAAAAAAGCCATCCAGTGGCAAAGCGGTCGCGCGCCGGTTATTCAAACTGAGCTGTGTGATGGCTGTGGTGAGTGTGTATTCGTTTGCCCGGTAAAAGCATTGGAAATGGTGGTAATATAACGGTCGTTGATGATTTGGTAACGGGTTTCAGGGAAGAGAGATTGTGAAGATATTCATTTGGATTTTTACTCTTGTTGGCGTGTTGTTGCTCTCGATGGCGGGATATATAGGTTATTCTGCTTATAGCCTCGAAGGTGAAGGGGTTAAGACGACAGGAACGATTATTGCCTTGAACGGCACCCACCCTGTGGTTCGGTTTGTCACCGGGGAAGGGGAGCGGGTGACTTTTGAATCCTCTCTTGGTTCCAGCAGTTATACCAAACAGCTGGGTCAAGATATTGACGTTGTTTACCGACCTGACGCACCTCAGCAAGCTGAAATTGATGACTTTATATCACAATATCTTGTATCTATTATTCCCGGAATAATAGGTCTTATCTTTACGCTGACAGGTCTTATCCCCGCATTCATTATTCGCTATCGTGGAAAAAAGAAAATCCGATTATTGCAGCAGGGCAGGCCAGTAAAAGCGTTGATTACCGATGTGGATGTCAATCGCACGATTAAAATTAATGGTCGCTCGCCGTTTAGAATTTCATGCCAGTGGCGTAATACCCTGACTAATCAACATTACATTTTTACCAGCGAAAATATTTACTTCGACCCACGCCCTTATATTGAGCAACAGGAGATAACGGTCTATATCAACGGTGAAAATATCAAAGATTATTATGTGGATGTTCGATTTCTGCCGGAAAGAGTTTAATAAACGAATTCAATTGAAAGGGATAGCCGATGGGCTATCCCTTTTTCGTTGTCTCTAATTTGATCAAAGCGTTACAGGCGCGAAAAATATTAGATTATTTATCTTCATAATAAAAATAATTATCGTATAACTTAATGTAAAATATGATTTTATAGTAAGTTAAATATTCAAATTCTTTACTATTGTGATAGTAATCTCTTTTTATTATTTCTTACATTGCATGATATCTTCAAATTTATGAAGATATAGCGTAGCAGAATGGGTTAAGGGACCTATGAGTAAAACATTTATTAAAAAAGAGGGGATCGCTCAGTCCTTCCTGGCTCGTTACCTGCTGGCATTACAATCAGGAAGCCGCCTGAAAACCATTGATGAGCTTGCCAGAGAGTGCGAGTTATCTGTTGGATTGATGCAGTCTGCGCTGAAAGATCTGGAAAGCTTTGGTGCCCTGAAAGTTGTGCGGCGCGGCCGCAACGGGAGTTTTATCGATACCATCGATCATAAGCTGCTGTTGCAGTTTGCCAATATCGATAATGTGGTTTGTGCTATGCCATTGCCTTACGCCCGGGTTTATGAAGGGCTGGCCAGCGGATTAAAAGCCCAGTTTGCCGATATGCCGTTTTATTTCGCCCATATGCGAGGGGCAGACATCCGCGTTCAATGTCTGGAAAACGGTATATATGATTTAGCCGTCACTTCTCGTCTGGCGGCAGAGCAGCATTTAAAACAGGGCAATATCTATATCGCTCTGGCGCTGGGGCAGCAAAGTTATGCCGAGCAACATAAGCTGATTTTTCGGCAGGGGCAGGAAAAAAATATTCAACGTATTGGCATCGACAGTACGTCCGCTGACCAAAAGATCATGACAGAAGAATGGGTTGGCGGCAGAGATATTGAATTTGTAGAAGTTTCTTACCACGAATGTTTAAACAAGATTGTTAGCGGCTACATTGATGCGGCTATCTGGAACGTGGGGCAGGGAAAGACACTGGAAGCCCTTGGCCTGATGACCAGCGCGCTGTCAGGCAATGAGTCTTGCTATAAAGCGTCTGAAGCGGTGATTCTGACACGCAAAGATGATAAGCAGATTCAACAGTTGGTAAATACCATGCTCAATCGTGATGCTCTGTTGCTACATCAGCAGCAGGTGGTAGCCGGGCAGATTGAGCCGACTTATTGATATAAAAAGAGAAGTGATATGGAACAGCGGTTAGCCATTCTTTTACAAGGTGGCGTAATTGATCAAGATATTCACGATGGCATGCTAAATGTGATTACTGAGCTTGAACAGCAGTGGAACATTTCGATACGTCATTCACAGGGGAATATGGCATTAACCCATATGGCCAGCGCGTTAATGCGTTCCCGTCGTGGTGAAAGTATTGCCCCGATTGATAATGAGGTTTTGGAAGAGGTTCAGCAGTCTGAGCAGTATCCGTCGTTAGTGATTATTCATCAGGCGCTACTTCGACATTTTCCTCTGACTATCGATCCATCGGAAGAGGGATATTTATTGGCTAATCTTTATAGCCTGATGTTGGCGGCAAACGATCGCTAATTTTTTCAACTTAAATATTCATTTATTTGAATATTTAAGTTGTTAAGCCTGTATTTAAGGGAAAGGTATGTTTGTTGATGCACTTAAAAGGCAGAACCCACAACTGATTGAGGCCGCAGTCACGCTATGGCGTCAGGGCGCTATTCTGCCTGATACCTATGTTATCGATGTGGATCAGGTGCTGGAAAATGGTCGCAAGCTGCTTAAAACTGCGAATGATTATGGTATTGAACTCTATCTGATGACCAAACAGATTGGACGCAATCCAACCCTTGCCCGGCAGCTAATTGAATTGGGTTATCGGGGTGTGGTGGCGGTGGATTTCAGAGAAGCAGAAATTTTAACTGAGCATCAGATTCCTCTTTGTCATGTCGGACATTTGGTACAGATCCCGGATGGGCTGGTGGAAAAAATGCTCCGGTTACGTCCTGAGGTGATAACGGTTTTTTCCCTTGAAAAAGCACGGCAGATTAGCCAAGTGGCGCAGTCTATCGGTACGGTACAGCCGGTGATGATTAAAGTCATTGCCGATAGCGACAAGCTTTACCCCGGTCAGGAAGCAGGATTTATGCTGAATGACCTTGAGAATATTGTTCATCAGATACAAATGATGCCGGGTATCAAACTTACCGGGCTTACCCATTTTCCCTGTTTGCTATGGGACGATAAGCAACAAAGCACTCTGCCTACACCAAACCTGCAAACCTTGCTGGCGACTTACCATCGGCTTACCGATATGGGCGTTGGAATTCAGCAGCTTAATGCCCCTTCGGCTTCAAGCTGTGGCACTTTACCGCTGTTGGCAGAGTATGGCGTTACCCATACCGAGCCCGGACATGCACTGACCGGCACTATTCCCGCTAATCATTCCGGTACTGAACCTGAAAGAATAGCCATGGTATATATCACGGAAGTATCCCATCAGTTTTCAGGCCTTAGTTATTGCTTTGGCGGTGGTTATTACCGCCGTGGCCATGCCAGTAAGGGACTGGTTTTCTCTTCCTCTTCATCGAAGTTTCAAACTGCCCGGGTATTACCGCTGGATGATGCCAGCATTGATTACCACATTCCTCTGGAAGGCAACTATCCGGTGGGGAGCGGTGTTGTTATGTGTTTTCGCACCCAGATTTTCGTTACCCGCAGTGACGTTGCTTTAGTTTCTGGTATTCAAACCGGACAACCCGTACTGGATGGCATTTATACCAGTCAGGGGATGCTTAAACAGGGGGCTTTCTATGGCTAAGTTTTTGGTATTGGTGATTGATAGTTTTGGTGTTGGTGCCATGGATGATGTGCCACAGGTGCGCCCGCAGGATATCGGTGCGAATACCTGTGCGCATATCTTGCAGGCTAAACCTGATTTGCGTTTGCCGGTGCTGGAAAAGCTGGGAATGATTAATGCGCTTGGGTTTAGCGCCAATGTGATGCAACCAAGTGCTGAGGCCAACTTTGGTACTGCCGATTTGCAACATGAGGGTGGCGATACTTTTATGGGGCATCAGGAGATACTTGGAACCAAACCGAAAACCCCGTTAAGAATTCCTTTTTCTGAAGTCATCGATGCGGTAGAGCAGGCACTGTTCGCGGCAGATTATCAGGTAGAACGTATTGGCGGCACACTACAGTATTTATTGGTTAATCAGCATGTTGCCATTGGGGATAATCTGGAAGCCGACCTTGGTCAGGTATTTAATATTACTGCCAACCTGTCTGAAATCTCTTTTGAGCAGGTAAAAAAGATCGGGCGCATTGTTCGTGATTGCGTCAGTGTCGATCGGGTTATTGCGTTTGGTGGTCTGATGGCATCAAGTCAGCAAATCCTCGATGCCGCAGAAGAGAAACTCGGTATTTATATCGGCATCAATGCACCAAAATCAGGGGCCTATGACAAGGGTTTTCAGGTTGTTCATATGGGTTATGGTGTGGACAGTCAGGTACAGGTACCGGAAAAACTGCATAGTCGCCGGATCCCTACCACGCTGATCGGTAAAGTCGCTGATATTGTGGATAATCCCCACGGTATAAATCACATCAATCTGGTTGATTCACAAACCATCATGGATATCACCCTTGACGCTATAAAGCAGCCGGGGGATCGATTTATCTGTACCAATATTCAGGAAACGGATCTGTCAGGACACGCTCAGAATGTGGAGCGCTATGCGGATCGTCTGATGGTGGTAGATAACAACCTTGCTGACATATTGAACGTTATGACGCCGGAAGACTGTCTGGTGGTCATGGCGGATCACGGTAATGACCCCACCATTGGGCACAGTAAACATACCCGAGAGAAAGTACCGCTGTTGGTTTATCGACCCGGGGTAACCGGCGTTCAGATTGGCCATCGGGATAGCCTGTCTGATGTTGGCGCGACGGTATGTGATTTTTTCCATGCACCGGCACCGCAGAATGGAACATCGTTTCTGGCGCTGCTTAAGGCTCAGGAGTAAACGATGAGAACAAAAAACTACATTGATGCTTCAGGTTATACCTACGCCCACGAGCATCTGCATATCGATCTTTCCGGTGCGAAAAACAATATCGACTGTTGCCTCGATCAGTTTCAATTGCTGGTCGATGAAATGAAACGGCTGTATGCCCTTGGCGTACGCAATATCGTTGAAGTGACTAATCGTTATATGGGGCGCAATGCCCAATTTATGCTGGATATTATGGCCGAAAGCAAAATCAATGTTGTTGCTTCAACGGGATACTATCAGCAGAAATTCTACCCATCATCAGTGCATGCCATGAGAGTTGAAACCATTGCACGAGAAATGATTGATGAAATTGAACGGGGTATTGATGGTACCTCGCTCAAAGCAGGGGTGATCGCTGAAATTGGTTCCAGCCTGGGTCAGATCACTGATGATGAACGTAAAGTTTTTGAGGCGGCGGCGATAGCCCACCTCTCTACCGGACGTCCCATTTCCACTCATACCACCCTCAGTACCATGGGGCTTGAGCAATTGACTCTGTTGAAGGAGTTTGGTGTTGATCCTCAACATATTGTCATTGGTCACTGCGACCTGAAAGACAATCTGGACACCATCCTGCCTCTGCTTGATGAAGGTGCCTGGGTGCAGTTCGACACGATTGGCAAGAATGACTACTACCCGGACAGTAAGCGCATTGAGATGCTTCAGTCCGTCAAAGCGCGAGGCATGCTCGATCGCGTCATGCTTTCAATGGATATCACCCGCCGTTCACATCTGAAAGGTAATGGTGGTATCGGTTTTGATTACCTCCTAACAACCTTTGTACCCATGTTGCAAAAAGCGGATTTTACCCAGCGGGAAATCGACCTGATGTTGCGTGATAACCCGGCTGCTTTTTTTAATTACGGCCAAAACTAGAATATAAGGATAAGACCATGAAATTTGTAGTCGGTGGACAGATCGAAAAAGAAAAAATCGCAGAAAGTATCCGTACCTTAGCGGGCGACAAAGCCACATCCGTTGTGGTGATGAACGATATTGAAGCGGCAATGGCGCTTAAAAGTGGTGCGGTAGATTACTACCTTGGTGCCTGTAACACCGGTGGTGGTGGCGCATTAGCCATGGCTATCGCGATTGCGGGTATGGACCGCTGTGTCACTGTTGGTATGCCGGGAAAAATTCTGTCTGATGAAGAAATTATTGCCCATGTAAAAGGCGGCAAAAGTGCCTTTGGCTTTACCGGACAAGATATTGACGTGGTGGTTCCTGTCATCATTACGGCTATCTTTTTCTAATCAAGGACATCGTTATGGTACAGGAATTTTTGATGCGACTTATTGAAGTCGATCCCGTTAAGGCCGGACTTCTGGCTGCCATCGGTGCGATTTCTGCGATGATGGCTAATCGGGGAATTGCCGTTTTCCACGATGGATTACGACCATTGATTCCGGAACATTTGGAAGGGCGTATGAGCCGTAAGGCGCTGGCCGCGACCAGCTTTGCCTTAAGCTTTGGCCTGATTATCGGGTTTGGTATTCCTTTTTCACTGACGGCGCCGATCATTCTGGTACACAGCCTGCTGTTGGGCACTGATGTTATTGGGGTCTGGTGTTCAAACAGTAAAAAGGGTTTCGTGCTATCCGGCGTCATCGGGGCGCTTTATGCGGTTGCATTATTAACCGGCCTGAAATCGGTGGTAGAACTGTTTGCCATGTTGCCGGTTAACTTTATGACTAACTTAAGTAAAGTTGGCGATCCAATCGTAGTCTGCTTCTCTCTGTTCCCTGCCGTAGTGGTGGGCTATCAATACGGTTATCGTAAAGGTATTTGGGTATTGGCCGCCACGATAATTGGCTATCTGGCGACTCAGTCTATTGGCACCTTAAGCTTTGGCGGCTTTATTGAGAAACCGGTTAAGTTGGATCCAAACGGTAGCGCATTACTGATTGCGATGATCGCTATGTTCTACTTTGCAATGAAGCAACGCCCACCGGAAACGTCGGGAGATCAGAAAGGCGCCAATGAGATGTTAGTTGGCCTGTTCTCCTCGCGTATTGCGCGTATCCAGAAAAACAAATGGCTACTGGTGCTTAGCGGTGGTTTAACCGCCGTTGCGGCAACCATGTCGTTTAGCCTGCTAGCCGAAGGTCCGGTATCGCTGCAATTGATGGCTCAGGGTGAACAGAATGGTGCTCTGCTGGTTGCTCTGGCACGGGCCATTAGCTTTGTGCCGTTGGTGGGAACCACTGCCATTGCCACTGGGGTATACAGCCCGGATGGAATGAAGTTCGTTTTTGTTGCCGGTCTGGCAACCAATAATCCGTGGATCGCCTTTATTGCAGGCTGCGTGATTATGCTGATGGAAATCATGCTGCTGGCGAAGATTGCTATCTGGCTGGATAAATATCCTGGGGTTAAAGCCTGTGGCGACCATATCCGTACCGCGATCACCAGAATGCTGGAGATATCCCTGCTGGTTGGTGGAATGATTGCATCAAACGCGATTTTACCTGGTATGGGCTTTATGATTGTGGCGGGTATCTACCTGTTGAATAAGACCTCAAAACGTCCTCTGGTTGAAATGGCGATTGGTCCGATTGCTACCATTGCGGTAGGGATTCTGGCGAATATTTTTTATATCATGGGATTAGGCTAAGGCTGACCTGTAAATAGTTAAGGTAAAAACGATGAAAACCTACCCTTTGCAAAGTATGACGATGCTTCAGGCACAGCAACAGCAGTTTCGACTGGTGGATATTATCTGTCGTCATTTCCCCGGCAGTGATTTTTTGACGCAGGGCGATCTGGGGCTGGTGCCGGGTTTGAACCAACCTCTGATTACGCATCGGGTAGAGCAGGTTATCGCTGATTTTTTTAATACAGAAGCCGCAGCATTGGTTAGTGGGGCAGGGACCGGGGCATTACGCGCCGGCCTTGCCGTCCTGACCAAACCGGGGGATACGCTGTTAGTACATGATGCGCCAGTTTACCCCACCACGCAGGTTTCGATTGAGCAGATGGGAATCCGGGTTGTTAAGGCCGATTTTAACCATCCTGATGCAATTAAAGCGGCGATTGATGCCCATCAGCCGGTTGCCTGCCTGATACAGCACACGCGCCAGAAAATGGACGATAGTTACGATTTAGGCGAAGTGATTGCACTGGTGAATGGTTATCAGCTTCCCAGCTTAATTGATGATAACTATGCGGTAATGAAAGTAGAGCGTATTGGCTGTGAGTTGGGGGCGACGCTATCCACGTTTTCCTGCTTCAAACTGCTTGGTCCTCCAGGCGTAGGTGTCATTACCGGCGATAAGACGAAGATTGAGCAGGTTCGTGGCAGCATGTATTCCGGCGGCAGTCAGATTCAGGGCTTTCAGGCAATGGAAGTGCTGCGGGGAATGGTGTTTGCTCCGGTGACTCATGCCGTTCAGGCCATGGTGAATGATGAGGTCGTTTCCCGCCTGAATCAGGGAGAAGTGAAATCTGTTAAGCAGGCCTTTATTGCCAATGCCCAGTCTAAAGTTCTGTTGGTTGAGTTTCATAAGCCGATTGCCGCACAGGTATTGGCAAAAGCCCAGATTTTGGGAGCACTGCCGTACCCGGTGGGTGCTGAATCCCGATTCGAAATTCCGCCGCTGTTTTATCGCGTGTCGGGTACTTTCCGTCAGTCCGACGCTTCGCTGGAAAAACGGATGATTCGTATCAACCCAAATCGAAGTGGGGCGGAGACGATTTTGCGGATTTTAAGGGAGAGTTGTGGGTAAGGGACAGTGGCCACAGTGGATATAGTTTCCATCTTTGTTTAATAAGTAGGGATAGCCTTTGGGTTATCCTTTTTTATATTTGGTAATCAAATATCTCTCTACTCAATTGATTTATTTAATGGTGGAAGTAGTAATTTAGATTGTCTGATTAACGTTTCAATGATTTCTAAAGGCACGTTACTTTCCCAACAATTGAAGGTAAATTCTGAAGTTATATCGGAATAAAAAACTTCAGCGACTTGAATTAACGGATTGCTATTGGCAATGTTGACCTCAAGATACATACCGTCGCGTTGTACATCACTTCCACGGATAAATTGGTATTCGATGTTGTTAATTATCATTGTAGTAATACCCAGTTATGTCTCTATCAGTACGCTTATTAAAAGTTGTGGTAAGAGTATATTACATAATTAGTTACTATTGTTTTTAATAACTTATAGTAATATTTAAACCATGACATAGCTCGGAGAATAATAATATGGATATTCAATTGCGATTAGCTGAACAATTAACTAATCATCTTAATCGAGTTTATTGTGCTGATTTAAAACGTCAGGTTTATCAAACGAATAATCCCGAAGATTTACGAGCATTGTGTTATCACCCATCTGGCTATATTCGGGAAACCGCCGTAAAGTTATTAGGCGTTATGCAGGTAGGAGATGCGTGGCCTGATATCTTGGTGCGCTTGAATGATTGGGTTCCTCAAGTGCGAATTTCGGCACAGGAAAGTCTGGTAAAGCTATTAGTTGCTCAGAATGCAGATATTATGGTTTCATGCTTACCTGAATTGTATCGTCTCCTTGAGTGTCGCCGTGAAGATCATCGAGACTGGTTGCAGAATGTTATTAATTTCCTTCTACAACCGGAACACCAGCATCATATTATTAATGCGTTGTCGTGTACTTCTCCTAAAGTTGCTCGTTTAGCACTACAGCTAATTATTAAATATAACCTCCTCTCAACTGAAGAGATTATTCAACGTTGTTTACAACATCAGGATCCCGTTGTGCGTTGTATTGCAGTACGTCACTTACCTGATGTTTCTCAGCATATCTCAGAAGAGTTACTGCTAATAGCATTACGTGATACATCTCATTCTGTGCGTTTAGCCGCATTTGATAGCCTGTTGAAACAGCATTCAGAATTGTTATTCATTAATATTGATAGGCTTTTGTTTGATGCTAATGCCAGCATAAGAATGCGAACGATAGAATTACTTAAACAATCTAATAAAAATGCAGCGGAGCACTACCTTTTATCGCTTAATTGTTCTGATATAACAGCCAAAAAAACAAGTTATGCTTTATGGGGACTGGGTGTAATTCGTCACCCGGAGGCCTTGAGCACGGCATCGAGGTTTATTAAGCATCCTTATGCCAAAGTTCGCTGTATGGCATTGCAAGTTATTGTATGGCTGGTAGAAGAGGACAGGAAAGAGAATCTAATATCAGCTGTAAAAGATGATTTTCCCTCTGTAGTGAAAGAAGCGGTTAGATTAATAAATAAGTATAAAGTAAGCCTGTCATTGGATGAGTTAAATTATTTAATTTCAAATGCATATCATGTTTCAGGGTGCTATGGCTTATTGTATCGTTTGAGTAAATGGGATCGTTTGATTTTTTTACTTTCTCAATTAGCTAATGAGCCTAACCAAATTGCCGAGGGAGAATTACGTCGTTGGTATATGTCTTATAACAATATTGGAACGCAACCAACCAGAGAGCAAATAGTTTATTTAACTGAGCTACTGGATATAATAAATCCCCCATACAATCTCAGTTTACATAATGATTTGAATGAGATAGTGAAGTTTTATTACAACGGATAATATATTTGTTTATGGATGTTTTTATCCAGCATCATTATAAAAATCGGAGAGCTGCATTAATCAACGCAGCTCTCTGGGGACTAGATAATTAGGTAATAGGCAATACTTTTAACCTGATACGATAGTTAAATATCGCATAAAAACCATTGTTGCAACTTACTTCTGCGCCGGTTCCCACTTACAGCGCACAGGAGAAACAATCGTTCCTTTCTCTTTCATCACTTTAAACGCTTTATCGATCCCTTTACGGTCTAATCCGGATAGTTTTTCCACTTCTCCCGCAGAAATTGGTTTACCGGCTTCTTTCATCACTTTCAGAATTTGATCTTCCATTGGTCAGGCTCCTGTTTAATGTCCATTGCAAGCAATATGCTGGTGGCGCGAATTATATAATAATTAGAGGAATTCGATAGGCAATAATAGCCTGGCACCATTGTATCTCTGGTACAAAAAAGTCATTTCAGTCTCAACAACCCTGAAACTCTGATATATCTTTATCATCCCGATTCAACTTAATCAGCAACTGCGCACTGAATCAAAGCCCCACCTCTGTATGTGCATCCTCTTCGACTCCCACTTTCTAATTTACAGCCGTAGCCTATAGTTCCATCTGAATCTTGACTGGGAGGCAACATAGTTCCTTTCAATGTTTTACAGCAGCGGGCAAATCCATCAGGAGTGGAATTATTACAATTCGCATTGCTACCAGAAGCAACGGGATTATTACTCTGTGAGCTATTAACCATGGCGGTGCTTACTGACTGCATAACTTCAGGATTAGTGGAAGTATTAGCACTGGCCATTGAGGACAGTGTATTCGCGGCATCTGAATTAGGGGATATCGCTGATGCCGCAGAGGATAAGTCGCTGAGCCCGGTGTTAACATCTGACGTTCCACCAAGAGTAACAATGTCATAAACCATAACAATAGGTAATGTTAGGGTATACCAGGTAGCAACGCCATAATTACCATTATCAATCTCCTTTCCCGTCTCCTGTAATGCCTTCTGGGTTGTGCACGCAGTGATTGAAATAAAGGAGATTACAATCAAAAAACTCGAAAAGAGAACATATTGACCCCCACATTGGATGAAAGTGCAATGTATATGTAATCAAGCACAAACGCCCCATAGGCTTTTTATATGAAATTACTTTTCGATTCTGATTGTTTTAATGGCTGTGAAGTAACAGTTATCCGTTAAATATGAGTATAGCAGCTGAATTAAATCATCCTCTCATGCATAAGAATGAGGGAATAAAAAATCTAACCCAAGACGGATCTGATTAAGAGGCATCGTTCAGATTGATTGCGACGGTATGTCTTTCTGTGGAGGCGATTAAGTAAGTGCTGATGGTGGTGGCCCCTCCCCGGTTTGAACGGGGGACCAAGCGATTATGAGTCGCCTGCTCTAACCACTGAGCTAAGGGGCCAAGTGGCGGCGATTATACGGTAAACATTATTGTTTAGTCCATAGTTACGTGGTGTGAACGTTGGTTTTATGCACAGTTGTAGGGCATAGCGCTTGTAATGGGAAGTATGTATTCGATATCAAATAGATTCGTGGTATTTGACAGTCTGAACAGAATTGGGCATGGTCTGTGTACTTAGGGAGAAATAGCACACCGTCAGGTGTGTCAGACGCCATCTGATTAATCAGAGCATGAACAGGACGATGTGATAATGATATCTAAAATAGGTCGTATATTATTCTATTCAATCATTAGCTTAGGTTGCAGCGTCAGTATTGCTGACGATGCGCTCTCCATACCTAAAGACAGTCAGTGGAAATACCTCACCACCAATGTGAATGGGAAATATTCTATTCGTATGGACTACACCATTGCACCCCGGCATCCACTTTATCCACCGGACTGGGCTCAGGTATGGCTTAAAGAAGAGGTATTAGATTGTACTGATTTGACCTGTGGTTCAATCACTCGCCATATTGTTGATTGTGTCTATCGACCTAAGGGCTTCGTACAAGAACAACGCTATGATTATGATATTCATGGTAAGCGTATTTTTACCGATTCAGGACAAAAGCCGTTTAAAGATTATTCAGATTACCCCTCCTTTATCAAATTGTACGACACCGCATGTGCAGAAACTGCTGGAGCACGGAGTAAGGCTGCTGCTGAAAAGAAAGCAAGAGATGATAAATCGGCGGCTAAAAAAGCCAAAGAACTTGCGGAAAAATCACCTTATGACCGTAGCTTGCCGTTGACATATAATCCGGATGGAACCGGTGGCCCATTGGCGAATGAAGCCTATATTTTATTTGAAGATGGTCGTCAGGTTGCCCGTGGTGTCAGTGATAAGAATGGCAATATTCCCTACAAATTAAATAAAAACTCAAGCTATATCATTCAGTTTGCATATGGGAAATTTACGTTAGATCCGGTACGTAAAACACGGCGTAAGTAATAATATTGGGGGGAATTGCTATTCCCCCCAATATCTAATCTCATCATCTCTGATTTAGTATCTGTTCTAAACGTGGGATGGTGTAATCCTCACGATAGTACTCAGCATCACTGTCTGATAACGCTAAACTTATATCGCCATTCCAGGCAGGTAAGCGGGTTGGCGGTAATGGTAATACACGATGTAGATTGGTGAATTGCCATAGCAGACTGGCTTTCTTTTCCGGATTACGTCCCATGCTCTTGCGATAAGGATCCGGATAGAAACGTATCGGATCTATTGCCTGCCGAAATTGAGCTACCCGTTTTAAGAACGCTGGTGAGAGATAATCTTTGCCCATTGCCTGCTTATAATCATCGTTAAACTGCACAAATTCACTAAAGGATGCGTAGTAACCCGCTTGTGCTGAACGATGTAAATATGAAAAGGCCTGGTCCCAGTCTGCCTGACTCTTTGCCTTTATATTTTGAGCCAGAGCCAGCAGGTTAAGTGCCCGACCCGATCCATTTTGAGCTGCGCAGGCAATGTACTGCTGCGCTTGTGCAGAGTTTTTATTGGTTAATCGTAAATTAGCCATATACATCAAGGCAGAGGAATAGCCCATTTGTACTGACTGGTACATATAGGCGGAGGCCGGACTGGGTGAAGTAGTATATTCCTCCAGCGCTCGGTTACGCCAAAGAGCCATATAATAGAAAGAGGCCGCAACTTGCTGCTGCATCAGTTCGTTAATATAAGTGCGCGATTGTTTTGGGTTATATTCGGTATATTCAATAACACCATGTTTTTTAACAGGTTTGATAAGATGCAGTTCAGCCATCAGTAATTTGGCCCGCCAATCACCCATTTTCGCGGCTTTGGTGCCCAAAGCATACATGTGAGGATAAAGGCCGGTCTCCTTTTCTCCCCATAATTTATGTGCAATTTGGTAGTATTTTTCTGCCTCTCTTACCGTGGGTAATGGTACTTCGGTGGTGCAGCCTGAAAGCGGTTGGTTTACCACATCAACGGCGGGATAAGTTCGTTGAATATCGAATTGAGGCGCAGCGAAGGCGGTATTAACCAATAAAAATAGCGGTATTATCTTAGCAATATTTTTCATCATAGTAGGCCATCAATCAGTATTTCTTTCACTAAACGATCGTAGTGGTAGTCGGTACGATATTCTTTGGCATCTTCAGCAGAAAGCAGAACTGAAAAATCACCGTTCCAGGCGGGCAGTTTTGCTGGTGGGGGAAACGGAAGTACTTTATCTAAATTGGGTAGTTTATAGCTGGTATTGCCTTTTACACGGAAAGGCAGACCTCTGCGCTTACGATCGGGGTCATCATGGTGAAATCCCGGGCGAGTCATAATCCAAAGTTTATCTGAACGTTTGGCATATTCTTTATTCGGCGCGGCAAAACTTTCTCCAAAAAGAATTTGGTAATGACGGTCAAGAGATGAGAAACCGTGTAAACCATCACTATCACCTGCGACTGCACTCAGATAGTTATAGCGAAAAGCCTCTTTCCAACTCTCTTTATTCATGCCCGAATTGATACTGATTGACATTGATCTGTCCTGAGCTGCTATCCCATGACCATATTTAATCCCACACTGGATAAGCTTTTCGGCGCTTTGGTAACGTTTCACATTTCTGAATATATTGGCAACATCGACCATGCCTCTGGGGTCGCCCCGGCGTGCGGATTCATAAAGATAGGCAGATGCCGGGCTGGGAGCATTATCAAAATCATCACCGCCTCGTTGGCGGTATTGGCTCATAAGATAAAATGCCCCCGGAATGTCCTGTTCCATCAGTTCATCCAGATAAATCCGCGCCTGTTTGGGATTCAGACGGTTATAGGAGGTTGTCATATACAGCTCAGCCATAAATAGCTTGGCACGCCAGTGACCTAAATCAGCGGCTTTTTTCCCCAGCGTGAACATATGTGTAAAATAATTACCGTCCTGCTGTCCGGCAATTTTTTTAGCGGCGCGATAATAAATGTCGGCACGAGGATCGCTAATTAGCGCGGGAAGATGACTTTCCGGGTCGACACAATCGGGTTCTGATACGGTTAAAAAATTAACCCGAGGAAGGCTTTTATTAATATCAATGGCATGGACAGTGGCTGAACCTGTGCTTACTGCCAATAATAAACAGAGTGTGTATGTTCTCAATGCTCTTCCTTAATAGAGATCAATCCATTTTAAGGAGGATAATAGAAACCCGCTATTTATTAAACACACTCTGTTTTTTAGCACCAACAATGATAGGTCTGTCACTATTGATGGTTGGATAGATTCTCCCGTACTTCCATCAACGCAAACCCCAACAAATTCTGCCCATCCCACAATAAAGGATTTGCCGCACGTGGGTCATCCTGCGCCAGGCCAATACCCCAAATCTTATCTACCGGGCTGGCTTCAACCAGAACCCGCTGTTTGGTATTCAGCAGAAACTCACCCAGATTTGGGTGCTGACTGAATTTATGCAAGTTGCCCTCACAAACCAGCTCAAAGCAGCGTGATTGCCATATCTGTTGATCGAAGCCCTTTACCTGTCTGCCCAGACTTTTGGCCTGTGCGGGCGTTCTGGCGCTTAAAATCTGCGGGATAATCTGCTCATCGCCAAATAACTGAGCTTTACTTGCCATCATCCAGTGCTCTGCGGTTGCATAAGTGACGCCATCAACCACAAAAGGGGAGGGCCACCACTGGCTAAAACAGGATGCCGTAATAACGCCATTAGCTGAAGGTTGATGCCCCCAAAAATAGAGATACTTAAATCGAGAGCCTGACTTCACCGCATCCTGTAGCGCCTGAAGTGAATAATGTCCCTGTTGCATAAATCCCTCCCTTTAAAATAAAGACTCAGCCTGAAAACAAGAAAACCCCAGAGGACTGGGGTTTTCTTGTTTACTATTCATTAACGCAAAGATTAATCATCCAGGAAGCTGCGCAGTACTTCTGAGCGGCTTGGGTGACGTAATTTACGTAATGCTTTCGCTTCAATCTGACGAATACGTTCACGGGTAACGTCGAACTGTTTACCCACTTCTTCTAACGTATGGTCAGTATTCATATCGATACCAAAACGCATGCGCAGTACTTTCGCTTCACGAGCGGTCAGACCAGCAAGCACGTCGTGGGTTGCTGAACGCAGGCTTTCAGAAGTAGCAGAATCCAGCGGCAGCTCGAGGGTGGTATCCTCGATAAAATCACCTAAATGCGAATCTTCATCGTCGCCGATTGGCGTTTCCATTGAGATTGGCTCTTTGGCGATCTTCAGCACTTTACGGATCTTGTCTTCTGGCATCAGCATACGCTCTGCCAGTTCTTCCGGCAGTGGCTCACGACCCATTTCTTGCAGCATCTGGCGAGAGATACGGTTAAGCTTGTTAATCGTTTCAATCATATGCACCGGAATACGGATGGTGCGCGCCTGATCGGCAATTGAACGGGTGATCGCCTGACGGATCCACCAGGTGGCGTAAGTTGAGAACTTATAACCACGACGATATTCAAACTTATCTACCGCTTTCATCAGACCGATATTACCTTCCTGAATCAGATCCAGGAACTGCAAGCCACGGTTGGTATACTTTTTAGCGATAGAGATAACCAGACGTAAGTTAGCTTCAACCATCTCTTTCTTCGCACGGCGGGCTTTTGCTTCACCGATAGACATCCGACGGTTGATATCTTTAACCTGCTCGATGGTTAAGCCGGTTTCATCTTCAATTAACTGTAACTTCTGGATGCAACGCTCGACTTCTTCGCTGACATCTTTCAGTTTTTCAGACCATGGTTTACCCATCGCCAAAGCGCTGTTAAACCAGTCCATTGAGGTTTCATTGCTGGCGAACAGAGTGACGAAGTTTTTCTTCGGCATTTTACTTTGTTCAACGCACAGTTTAAGGATCAAACGTTCCTGAGTACGGACGCGGTCCATCATCTGGCGCATGTTATTGACCAGATAATCAAACTGTTTTGGTACCAGACGGAACTGTTTGAAGACTTCAGACAGTTTTACGATCTCTTCAATTGCCTGTGCGTTGCTGCGGCCAAACTCTTTAATGGCTTTGCGCGTTGCTTCATATTGCAGGCGCAGGTCGTTAAACTTCTCGCGGGCAAGTTCAGGATCGATACCGATATCTTCATCTGCATCGGAATCATCATCGTCGTCATCATCATCGTCGTCATCATCCTGCTCTTCGCTGGACAATTCGGAGCCTACATGTGTTGCCGCAGGACCAATGGTGTCATCCGCATTAGGATCGATGAATGCGGTGATAATGTCAGACAGTCGGGTTTCGCCAGTTTCAACGCGGTCGTATTGTTCCAGCAGATAGGTGATCGCTTCAGGGTACTCAGCAACAGAACACTGAACCTGATTGATACCTTCTTCTATGCGTTTTGCAATGTCGATCTCGCCTTCGCGGGTTAACAGTTCAACGGTACCCATTTCACGCATATACATGCGCACCGGATCTGTTGTACGACCGATTTCGGATTCAACGCTGGAGAGCACTTGTGCTGCGGCTTCTGCTGCATCTTCATCGGTGTCTGCGGTGTTTTCTGCGAGCATTAGATCATCGGCATCAGGTGCTATTTCCATTACCTGAATACCCATATCATTGATCATCTGGATGATATCTTCGATTTGATCTGAATCGATGATATCTTCAGGCAGATGGTCATTGACCTGAGCGTAGGTCAGGTAGCCTTGCTCCTTGCCTAGGGTAACAAGAAGTTTAAGCTGTGACTGCGGGTTTTGCTCCATAAGACGGTATCCACACTTCAGAGTATTAAATTTTATCGGCTAAGCCGGTAATCATAAGGTAGTCGGGCTATGTTTATCAGCTGTCGCCTTTATAAACAGCTATGCGCAGGATTTCTTACCTGCAATGAGCGGCACTTAAGCCGTTAATTCTGTTAAATCTGTCAAACTAATCTTTTTTTGCCAGAGCCATATTCAAAGACCATAATTCTTTGCGCTCTTCTGCGTTCAAACCGTGGGTTCTGTCACGGGCAATCAATTCTTCCTGACGTTGCTCTAATACTGAGTCATACAGTTTCGCTAACGTATCAAGAAATGTTTCTTCAACCATGTCCTCTACAATCATGTGGTTCCATGTTGCTAAAGTTTCAAGTTGTTGACTGTAATTATTTCCGCGATACAGCTCTAAAAGTTGTCCGGTAGTTAACCCCGGCTGAGCCAGACAGGTTTTAACCAGTTCAATAAACAGCGGTACTCCCGCCAGATTGGTCTGTTCTAACCCCTGTACTGACGGAACCAGTGTTGCCAGATAAGGGCGCTGAATCAACAGACCTATCAGTATACGCATAGTTGTGCGTTTTAGCTGGGGTGCCTGATAGCTTTGTTCAGTTTCAATTTGTTTCGGCATCAGCTTATCTAACTGACTGTCATCCAGAATGCCCAGTTTTTGACCGAGCTGCTGGCGTAGATACAACCGCAATGTTTCGCCGGGCACCTTGCTGATAAGCGGTAACGCTAATGTACTAAGTTTAGCACGCCCATCCGGTGAGCTCAGGTCGACCTGCGGCATAAGTGTATCAAATAAAAACATCGAAAGAGGTTGGGCTTGTTCTAAACGTTGCTGAAAAGCCTCTTTTCCCTCTTTTCTTACCAGCGTATCCGGATCTTCGCCGTCTGGTAAAAACATAAAGCGTAACTGACGTCCATCGGTCAGATAAGGCAGGGCGGTTTCTAACGCACGCCATGCAGCCTCACGACCGGCATTATCGCCGTCATAACAGCAAATAACGTTATCCGTAGAGCGGAACATTAACTGAATATGCTCTGCCGTGGTGGAGGTACCCAGCGAAGCGACGGCATAATCAATGCCAAACTGCGCCAGCGCTACCACATCCATATAGCCTTCAACGATCAGCAGCTTATCGAGCTGATTACGATTAAGCTGCGCTTCATACAGGCCATATAGCTGGCGGCCTTTATGGAAAATTTCTGTTTCCGGTGAGTTAAGATATTTAGGCGTTCCGCTACCCAAAATTCTCCCACCAAAGGCAATAACCCGACCACGCTTATCGCGGATAGGGAACATGACCCGCTCGCGGAAGCGGTCATAGGTACGTCCATTGTCATTGGTCACCAGCATACCCGCGTCATTAAGTGATTCGCGGTTCTCCGGTGAACGACCAAAACGTTTCAGAACGTTATCCCATCCGGAAGGCGCAAAGCCAATGGCAAAGCGCTGAATAATGTCGTCACTTAAACCTCGTTGCGCCAGATAGTTTCGCGCATCCTGAGACTGAGGTTGGTTTAAGGATTCCTGATAGAACTTAGCTAACGGCTCCATCAGTTGATACAGACTTTGTCTTTGGTGCCTTTCTAGCTGGCTGCTGCCGGTTCCGGATTCGTAAGGAATTTCCAGACTGTGCATGGTTGCCAGTTCTTCAACGCTTTCAACGAACTCCAGACGGTCAAAGTTCATTAAGAAATCAATAGCATTACCATGAGCTCCGCAACCGAAGCAGTGATAAAACTGTTTTTCACCGTTAACGGTGAAAGAGGGTGTTTTCTCATTATGGAACGGACAACAGGCGTGATAATTCTTGCCTTGCTTTTTAAGCTTCACACGAGCATCTATAAGATCGACGATGTCCGTACGGGCCAGCAAGTCATTGATAAATACGCGTGGGATTCGTCCTGCCATTAAGCCTCAATTCGTAAATCCATAAATGAGAATAAGCCGCGCATTCCTTTCGGAAAGCACGGCATACTTATATGCAGTTAGCTATTACTAGCTTTAGCTACACGACCAACCTGCGCATTAATCGCGCGCTCGGCGTTAACCGAAGGTATTAATACAGGCGGGTGCGGCGTGCGTTTTCACGAGCTAATTTCTTCGCGTGACGTTTCACAGCAGAAGCTTTAGCGCGTTTACGTTCAGTAGTTGGTTTTTCGTAGAATTCACGGCTACGAACTTCAGCAAGGATACCTGCTTTTTCGCATGAACGCTTGAAACGACGTAATGCTACGTCAAATGGCTCGTTTTCACGTACTTTAATTACCGGCATGTGCCTTTCACCTCAATAGAAATCGGTTTTGCTGCTGGCGCTGTTGCCAGCCATATTCAAAATGGTGCGGAATTCTACTGCGAATAGGTGCTGCTTGTAAAGTCCTGTTACCGATTCATTCATCGGTAGTCGGCAGAAAACAGCCCGTCATCATTGTATAAACAGCTACCATCACGTTAGTGCGCTGAAAGTCCCGGTTATTTTTATCTACCCATAATCAGGACTTTCAGCCATCAAATTTTTACTGCTTTAATGCTTATTTGCCCTGGCCTTTCACCGGTGAGCTTTTTGGTAGCTCGTTTTGGGCATTTCCAACCAACTGAATAAACTCTGAGCGCAGATCGTATTTATCGGTACCGCGCCCTTCATTTGCCAGCTTCAGGGTATCATCCAGCGTGAATGCGCCAGTTGATGCACCGTTATCTTTTAACTGCTGAGCAAATGCAGCGACCGCAGTGGCGAAGCGGAAATCTTTGCTGCTGTTATCCAGTGTATTGTTCATTTGTGATTCAGGAACCGGTAACTCAATACGCTGAGGGGTACTTTGTGCATTTGGCGTTTTATAACGCAGATGCATCATAGCAATCTCTTTGGTTTGACGCAGATAACTGTTAGCGGATGGCGTACCAATGAAACCATATTGCTCTGCGCTCCACTCTTCTGAGCTGCCCGCAGGAATAATTTCATATAGCGCAGTCATGGTTTGACCGGTGACTACAACACCACTATTTACCGCATTGCTGTTCTCTTCTGATGGAGCCTGATAGCCCAACAGGCGGTAAGCCTTGATATATGTTGGGTTAAACTCGACTTTCATGGAGAACTCTTTTGCTACCGGAGTTTGCGTTGCGCTTAATTGCTCATCCCAAACTTTGTCGCTATCGCGTACGTTGTCGATGTACTGATGAACACCGTGACCAACGTAAGCCACTTCAGCCAGTGGCGATGGGCTAAACTGACTGGCGGTAAAGCCTAAGGTGGTTAGCGAAATTTGTGCTGCTGGATGGTTAGCGAAGAAGTCACTGGCATCCTGTACGGTGCTGAAGCCTGCATTATAGGTGCTGTTACCCACCAGAATGACGCGGTTGATACCATCAGCAATGTAGTGATCTTTCGCCAGCGTATAAGCTTCTGTCAGACGTGAGCTGTCCTGAAGGGTTTTTCCACTGCTTAAGCTGGAAATTGCGGACAGCATTTTGTCTTTTTTATCGCCGGTAGTGGGTTCCAGCAGAACGCCTTTATCACCGGAGGCACTCAGCAGAGTCAGCGTATCCTGCGGGGTTAATTGATTAACCAGATGAGTCAGGCTGGTCTTGATAAGCGACAGGTCAGCACCTTCTCCGCCCACTAATACCACCAGATTTGCCGCACGACGTTCAGCACTGGCTTGAGTATCACCGGCCTTAATTGCTACACGTAGCAAGCGGGTATTGGGGTTCCATGGTGTAACCGCGATTTCACCGTTAGCCGCAAAAGGAATACGCCCTTGTGGCTGTGGATAATCATAAGGGAAGAAATTTACCCACTCAGACAACTGAATGCTGTCTTTTCCTGGCAGACTTGAGCGTGCCAGAGCACGGCGCATATTATTGTAGCTACCGTTATTGTCTGCGGCAGAAATCAATACTTCAGGGCCATTTTGAGCGCTTGTTTTATAAGCCTGTTTGATTTCCTGCTCTGGTGATCCTGCCGTTTTTGCTGGCGAAGGAAGATTCAAATTAGGATCGGTTGAGCTACAGCCGGCAAGTACCAGTGCACTCAACAATGCCAGGGAATGGATTCCACGTTTAACACTTTGAGCTTTAGTCATTTCTATCTCAATCAAGTTGTTTGGTGTTCATTGGATGGACAAAAGAAAGGCGAAGCATACCCAGAGTTTCCGGGGTGCTGCAAGCGACTTTGCGTCTAGTTTATCGAAATATGTTAGTGACTGCCGCTAATTAGTGATATTCAGTAGCATTTTTATTGAAGTGCGTGATTCTTTATTTTCAGCTTATCGACTGTGTTATTATTTAACGCAACACAAATTGTGTGTCTGCACCGTTGTGGCAGAAGCACGAGTAATGAATTCAGAGGCTGTTTGGCAGGTTATGCGTATATTAGGTATTGAAACGTCATGCGATGAAACCGGTGTGGCGATTTATGACGATCGGCAGGGTTTATTAGCGGATCAACTTTACAGTCAGGTGAAACTGCATGCGGATTATGGTGGTGTAGTACCTGAGCTGGCGTCTCGCGATCATGTGCGTAAAACGGTTCCTCTGATTCAGGCAGCACTTAAACAGGCAAATCTAACTGCCGCTGATATTGACGGTATCGCTTATACCGCCGGACCGGGTCTGGTAGGTGCGCTGCTGGTTGGCGCAACCGTAGGGCGTTCTCTGGCTCTGGCGTGGAATGTGCCGGCAGTGGCGGTTCATCATATGGAAGGTCATCTGTTAGCGCCGATGCTGGAAGATAATCCACCGGAGTTTCCCTTTGTTGCGCTGCTGGTTTCTGGTGGTCACACTCAGTTAATTAGCGTTACGGGCATTGGTCAATATGAGCTGTTGGGTGAGTCTATTGATGATGCCGCCGGTGAGGCATTTGATAAAACGGCTAAACTGCTGGGGCTGGATTATCCCGGTGGGCCTATGCTATCTAAAATGGCACAGCAGGGTGTTGCCGGGCGCTTTACTTTCCCTCGTCCAATGACCGATCGTCCGGGCCTTGATTTTAGTTTCTCCGGTCTTAAAACATTTGCGGCGAATACCATTCGTCAGTCCGGTGATGATGAGCAAACCAAAGCGGATATCGCCAGAGCATTTGAAGATGCGGTCGTGGATACGCTGGCAATAAAATGTCGTCGGGCATTGGATGAAACCGGATTTAACCGACTGGTGATGGCTGGCGGAGTAAGCGCTAACCGCACTCTACGCAGCAAAATGGCTGACATTATGAAACAACGCAAAGGCGAAGTATTTTATGCTCGTCCGGAGTTCTGTACCGATAATGGTGCCATGATTGCTTATGCAGGAATGGTTCGATTGAAAGCCGGTGAAGCGACAGGGCTGGAGGTTTCGGTTCGTCCGCGCTGGCCGCTGGATCAGTTGCCACCAGTAAGCTGAGCATGATTGAGTTTGAATGATTAAATAATTATCCGGCCGTAAATATGTATTTGCTTAAATACCATGAGCGGCCGAAAAGTTTGATTAAAGCGTAAACTTACTCTGGTTTATCGCTATCTGTGGTTTCTTCAGTCTTCTTCTTTTTAAACCTATCCCATATTTTCCCTTCCTGACCGCGCCATAATCGTTGAATATTGTCATGATGACGAATCAAAACCAGACAGGAAAGCATCGCTACCGGAAAGGTGAACTGCGGTTTAAACCACCAGGTATAAAATGGTGCTATGAGTGCACTGATAATGGCACCCAGAGAAGAATAACCACTGAGCAGCACGGTTAACAGCCAGGTACCGGTCATTAATCCGGTGAGATCCCAGCCTATCGGAGCAATGGCACCAAATGCCGTTGCCACACCTTTGCCGCCGCGAAAGTGAAAGAAGATCGGATAGATATGTCCCAGACAGGCTGCAATGGCGGTTAAACCAAGATAAAGCGGGGAAAGATTTAGCTTGTAGGCCACCCAGACAGGGATCATTCCTTTTAGCACATCGAAAATTAATACGGCAGCCGCAGCTGCTTTCCCGCCAATACGCAGCACGTTGGTTGCACCGGGATTACCGGAACCATGCTCTCGTGGGTCGGGCAGTTTGGCGATACGACAAACCAACACTGCGCTGGATATTGATCCACATAGATAGGCGATAATGATCATGCCAAGCGCGATAGCACTCATAAACTCGATTCCATCTAATAATTGTCGTTTTACTCTCTGCTAACGTGGATAATACGCATATTCTGCCCGAAGTGGTATGCCTTAATTGAAAAACTGAGAGTGATGTTATGGATATCGTATTTATAGAACAGCTCAGCGTCATTACAACCATCGGGGTTTATGACTGGGAGCAGACGATTAAACAGAAGCTAATTTTCGATATCGAAATGGGCTGGGATAATCGCAAAGCAGCAGCCAGCGACAACGTTTGTGACTGTCTGAGCTATGCCGATGTGAGTGAAGCCGTGATTGAAAAGGTCGAAAACGAGCGTTTCGCCTTAGTCGAACGGGTGGCAGAAGAAGTTGCGGAATTATTAATGCAGCGTTTTTCCATTCCATGGATTAGGATCAAAGTGAGTAAACCGGGAGCCGTAGCAGCGGCAAAGCAGGTTGGTGTGATTATTGAACGTGGTTCACGTTTAGCCTGAAAGAATAAGTCCGATAGAATGAAACTAAATGGGTTGATTTCTGTCTGAGCTGCGCGGGTTATTAAAATTATTGTCTGGTAATCAGGCACAAATATTTTCTTTATCTATTTTGCAAGGGATCTATTGATGGATGGTTTTCACTCGTTGGTCGTGGCATTTATTCTCGGTGTTGTTGAGGGGTTAACCGAGTTTTTGCCGGTTTCTTCAACGGGCCATATGATTATTGTCGGTGAGCTGTTGGGTTTTTCTGGCGATACCGCATCTACATTTGAAGTGGTTATTCAATTAGGGTCAATTCTTGCGGTAGTGGTGGTGTTTTGGCGTCGCTTGTTTGGTCTGATTGGTATCCATTTTGGTGAGGTTCCTCATGAAGGGAGTGGCAAGGGGCGCCTGACGCTGGCACATATTATTTTAGGTATGTTACCGGCGGTGATAGCGGGTTTTGCGCTGCATGATGATATTAAACAATATTTATTTGGCGCTAAAACCGTCATGTATGCCCTGATTGCCGGTGGCTTATTGTTGATTGCTGCTGAAATGCTAAAACCTAAAGTTCCGCGCGCGGAAGGGCTGGATGATATGACATATCGTCAGGCTTTCATTATCGGCTGTTTCCAGTGTCTGGCTCTGTGGCCGGGTTTCTCCCGTTCAGGGGCGACTATCTCCGGTGGAATGTTGATTGGCGTTAGCCGTTATGCGGCATCAGAGTTCTCTTTTATTCTGGCCGTACCGATGATGCTTGGCGCGACGATATTGGTGATGTACAAAAGCATTGGCCTGTTGGTTTGGGATGATTTACCCATGTTTGCCGTCGGTTTTATTACTGCTTTTATTGTGGCGTTACTGGCGATTAAAACCTTCCTGAGCGTAATTAAGCGTTTCTCTTTTATTCCATTCGCTATTTATCGTTTCTTTGTGGCTGGCGTTATTTATCTGGTGTTTTTCTGATTTTAGGATCGGGAGCGTGATGAATAAAAAAGGCACTGGTTGGATAATAATCAGTGCCTAAGATTAGTAACAAAGTTTGATTTGTTCAGTTCTGTGCTTTAAAAGAGCCAATTGTCGGGCCGGGTCTCCCGGTCGAGCACAAAGTCAATATAAGCACTTTAGATGTTACGACCGGAATATTCATTGAGGCCAATTTATCTGCTTTGTTTGTGGTCAGAAGTATCGATTGTTACTAATCAGAGTCATTAGATTGGCAGAGTAATTAACTTTGCGGCTGGCTCTCTTTCCATTTAGTGAGCGCTTCTAAACGGCGTTTATTCAGCTGATCTTTAATATCTGCACCGGTGAACCCTTGTTCGATAATCTCTTTAACCGATACGCCATTAACGACGTCAAAAGCCTGTCTGAGATAATCTGCCTGTGGATACGCTTTTTGCTGCCAGCCAGCCCGACCTCGATAATCAGCTTCGCTGACCAATAGCATCTGTTCCAGCCGATGTGGTTTACGCCAGACGTCGATAGCGTTCAACATACTTAATATGCTGTCCGGTCGCAGCTGATATACAGTATGGATCCGATCGTGGAACTCAGAAACCAGACAAGCCAGTTCGCGGGTAGCGTTAGGAATTTTGTAACGCTGACAGATTTCTTCCACTAATTTTATGCCGGCTAAACCATGACCATGATGGTGAGGCCAGAGTGCTTCTGGTGTAACACCTTTACCCACATCATGCAGTAACGCAGAGAAACGGACATCGATCTCATCACTCAGCGTTGCCGCCATCTCCAGCACCATTAAAACGTGTACACCTGTATCGATTTCCGGATGCCATTTCTCAGGGGCTGGGACACCAAACAGATTATTAATTTCAGGAAACAGAACGGCTAAAGCACCACACTCCCGCAGCACGTCAAAAAATACCTGAGGGCTACGAGTTGACAGGGCTTTTTCTGTCTCTTTCCAGACGCGTTCTGCCGTCAGATGCGCGATTTCACCGCTGTTAACCATCTCTTTCATCAGTTGCCAGGTTTCTGGTGCGATGGTAAAGCCAAGATTGGCGTAGCGTGCAGCAAAACGGGCGATTCTCAGCACCCGTAAAGGGTCTTCACGGAAAGCCACAGAGACATGGCGTAGAACACGCTGCTCGAGATCTCGTTGACCGTGATAAGGGTCGATAAGGGTACCGTCATCATCCTGCGCAATGGCATTGATAGTGAGGTCGCGACGTAGTAAATCCTGTTCCAGAGTGACATCAGGAGCGGCATAGCAGGTAAAACCGGTGTAGCCGGAGCCTGATTTACGCTCGGTACGGGCTAATGCGTGCTCATCATGCGTTTTGGGATGAAGAAATACCGGGAAATCCTTTCCTACCTGCTGATAACCTAACGTCAGCATTTGCTCAGGTGTGGCACCAACCACCACCCAATCACGCTCATGTACGGGTAAGCCCAGTAGTTGGTCGCGGACGGCTCCGCCAACAAGATAGGTTTTCACGTCTTCTCCAGAAACTTCATCGATTTAAAATGATATATAAATAAAACGCCGGCCAAACAGCGCCAGCGTTGAGATATTGCTTAACAAAAGCATCCGCTACGGATTAGTTCATCCAGCGATCTTTTTTGCGGCGAGGGATCAGATAAGGCAGTAACAGACCTAAAATCAGACCAACACCGGCGACTCCACCGCCATACATAAACCATTGTTGGATAATAGTACGTTGCTTATCATCCATTTGCAGGCTAATGTCACTTACCTTTTTACGGGCATCGGCTAATTCATCTTTTAACTGCTGATTTTCCTGCTTTAAGCCATTGATAATGCCATCGCTTTTGGCCACTTTTTCCTGCATATCAGCAGTGCGTTGGTTCCAGCTATTATCAATATTAGCTAATTTATCGGTCAAATCTTTGACCTGTTGTTCAAGTGCCGGCACTCTTTCACTCAGGCTTGGCGCAGTGCTTAGTTGATCCAGTGGGATCCAGGCGGTACGGCCTTTGCTGTCCTGAATCTGACCGTATTTGGTCGTATCGTTAACGGCAAGCAGCTCAACCTTCTCGCCAGCATTAATCGTACCGGTAAGGCGATAGTTATCTGATGGACCGCCACGCAGATAGGTATTCAGATTATCAGAGATATATCTGGTATCAGCCGCAACGATAAAAGACGTCATACTCAGTGATGCGAGTAAAGCGATAGAGATTGTTCTTAAATTTAGCATTGTCAGTATTTTTTTATCTGTTCAGAAAAGTTACTTATGTAACGATAGTAGAGCCTTCGGAGAGAGTGTGCAATGTAAAACCTATGTTGCAATCCAATAAAGGGCGCAAATCAGGTAGTTTTTTACCCTGTCGATGACGTAAATTACTGCATTACTCGCATAATTATTATCATTTGTTATTGTTTGTTTTTTAACTGCGGAAACCATTATGACCGTTGAGATTGAGCTTAAATTTATTGCCACTTCTGAAGCCGTTGCTACTTTGCCTGAAGTTATATCCCGATTGAAGGCGGAGGGTGGGGAGGTCCAGCAGTTATCAAATACTTACTATGACACGGCAGAAGGCACATTGCGCCGTCATCGTATTGGCCTGCGGGTTAGGGGCTGCAATGATTCCTGGGAGATGACGCTGAAATCGGCAGGAAATACCGTTGGCGGAGTTGCTCACCGTGCCGAACATAATATTCCATTACCTTCCGGCAAGCTGGATATCGCTTTATTACCAGCCAATGTTTGGCCAACTGATATTGATGTTCCAGCCTTACAGACTCAACTACAGCCGCTATTTACCACTGATTTCAAACGTCAGAGCTGGCTGGTTAAGTTTCAACAGAGCCAGATAGAGATTGCTATCGATCAGGGGTATATCACTGCAGGGGAGGCCAGTGAAGCTATTAGCGAACTGGAGATGGAACTGAAACAGGGGAATGCTGCCGATATTTTGACGCTGGCGCAGCAGTTAACCAGCGTGAAAGGACTACGTTTAGGGAGCCAAAGTAAAGCCGCTCGGGGATATGGTTTATTAAGTGATGATACTGCCATCGTTGTTACGCCAATGGAGGTGTTAACCGTTCCTGAGCGCGCGACCGTTGAACAAGGATTGGAAGCCTCATTAGAGTGGGCCTTTGCTTACTGGCAACGTAATGAAGCCTGCTGGTTTGATGGCGCGTCACAGGCCCAGTCGGCGGTTAGCCATAGTCTGACGGCAATACGCCAAATTCTGACGCTGTTTGGCGGTATCATTCCCCGCAAAGCAACTGCTCCGTTACGTGAACGTTTAACCGAGCTGGAACAGCAGCTTGAAGTCGCTCAGGACGCGGCGGCTGTCTGTTATCAGCCAGGATATCTGCAACTGAAACTGGCACTGATGGCCTGGGTAATGAATAAGGGATGGCGCATTTTTATCGATGATAAAGGGAAACAAAAGCTGGCGGGTTCTTTTAAACGTTTCGCCGATATTATGTTGTCCCGCTGTAAGTCAGAGTTGAAAGAGGCGTTCAATAAGAAATTAACCAACGATGGCTATAACGACCAGCAGTCGCGCTTGGAACGTCAGATTATCAATTTCTATCTGCTTTCTGGCGCATATGATAAAGAGCAGTCGCTGCCTTATATTGAAGTCTGGCAGAAACTGTTTGATGCAGAGGGCGATCGTGACACATTACGTCGTAATGCCATGGAACAGCCGCTGTTCTGGTTAAACAGTTCGCAGCATGTATAACTCGTAGTCTAATTAATTTTTGTAAGGACACCCTATGTTGTCTCATTTCCCACTACTTGAAGCTCAGCGGATTAAGCGTCAGTCTGAGTTGACTGAACGTCTTGCTCAGACAATCCAGTTTAGTCCGCAGGATGGTCAGGCGTTAGCACTCAGTGACTTTGTCAGTGATGGCTTACTTCAGCATCCGGAGTGGTGGGATGAGCTGCATCAAAATCCGCCTTGTGCTGAGGATGCTGAACATTATCAACAGTGGCTTCAGGCAGTTCTGGCAGAGGTGACTGACGAAGCTAATCTGTTGCAGGTGCTGCGTCTGTTTCGTCGTAAGATGATGATTCGTATCTCCTGGGCACAAAGTTTAACGCTATGTGATACCGAACAAACCCTGAGTCAGTTAAGTATATTGGCAGAAACATTGATTATTGCCGCTCGTGACTGGCTGTATGACCTTTGCTGTCGGGAGTGGGGAACGCCGGTTAACAGCAGTGGAGCCCCACAACCATTATTTATTTTAGGCATGGGGAAACTGGGAGGCGGGGAACTTAATTTCTCATCAGATATCGACCTGATTTTTGCCTATCCGGAAAATGGTGAAACCCAGGGGGGCCGTCGCCAACTGGATAATGCTCAGTTTTTTACCCGATTGGGACAGCGGCTGATTAAAGCACTGGATCAAATTACTCAGGAAGGGTTTGTTTATCGGGTAGATATGCGTTTACGCCCCTTTGGTGACAGCGGACCATTAGTGTTCAGCTTCAGTGCTCTGGAAGATTACTATCAGGAGCAGGGGCGCGACTGGGAGCGCTATGCCATGGTGAAAGCACGAATAATGGGCGACCAGCAGGACCGCTACAGTGAAGAGCTAAAACAGATGCTGCGTCCCTTCGTCTTTCGTCGCTATATTGATTTCAGCGTTATTCAGTCATTACGTAACATGAAAGGAATGATCGCCCGGGAGGTTCGTCGCCGTGGTTTGGCGGATAACATCAAGCTGGGGGCCGGTGGTATTCGTGAAATTGAGTTTATCACACAGGTCTTCCAACTGATTCGCGGTGGGCGTGAACCCAGCCTGCAAGGGAACTCCTTACTGCCTACCCTTCAGGCTATCGCTAATCTGGAGTTATTGACTCAGGAGCAGGCCGACACGCTGGGTATCAGCTACCTCTACTTACGTCGACTGGAGAACCTGCTGCAGGCGATTGCCGATCAGCAAACGCAAACACTACCGGTGGATCCTTTAGATCAGGCTCGTCTGGTGGCGGGGATGAAGAGTGAGAGCTGGGAATCTATGTTGTCACAATTAGGGCAACATATGGCTTCCGTCAGAGAGATTTTTGCCAACCTTATTGGTGATGATACGCCTGATGTGGAAGAGGATTCCGACAATTTACGCTACAGCCCTCTATGGCTGGACGACTTGGATGCCTGCGAGCTATCTCAATTGATGCCTCAGTTGGATGAAGCGTCACGGCAACGGGTGAGAGAGCATCTGGCTGAGTTCCGTCATGATATTGATAAACGGTCGATCGGGCAGCGAGGCCGTGATGTTCTCGATAAACTAATGCCGAGGCTGTTGTCTGAAGTTTGTCAGCGCGAAGATGCTGACAGCGTTTTGCCACGCCTGACTCATTTAATTCTGAGTATTGTTACTCGCACCACCTACCTTGAGTTACTGGTGGAATACCCCTCCGCCATGACCCATCTTATCCGACTCTGTGCCGCATCACTGATGGTAGCCAGCAAGTTGGCGCACTATCCGATCCTGCTGGATGAGCTACTGGATATTAATTCTCTGTATCAGGCAGTACCGCTGAGTGCTTATCGTGATGAGCTGCGGCAGTTTTTACTGCGAGTGCCGGAAGAGGACGAAGAACAACGGCTGGAAGCATTGCGCCAGTTTAAACAGACGCATCTGTTACGTATTGCCGCGGCAGATATTGCCGGAGCACTCCCGGTGATGAAAGTAAGTGACCACTTAACCTATCTGGCGGAAGCGATAATTGAAGCTGTGGTTCAGCAGGCATGGTTCCAGATGACCGCACGCTATGGTCAGCCGTCTCATTTATACGAGCGCGAAGGCCGCGGTTTTGCTGTGGTGGCCTATGGCAAACTCGGAGGCATTGAGTTGGGCTATAGTTCCGATTTGGATCTGGTGTTTTTGGTTGATTGCCCGGAAAATGTCACGACTGATGGGGATCGTAGCATTGATGGTCGTCAGTTTTATTTACGTCTGGGCCAGCGGATTATGCACCTGTTCAGCGCGCGTATGGCCTCCGGTATTCTGTATGAGGTTGATGCACGCCTGCGGCCATCCGGGGAATCCGGCCTGCTGGTCAGTACGATTAGTGCTTTTGAAGACTATCAGCGTAATGAGGCCTGGACCTGGGAGCATCAGGCGTTAGTACGTACTCGCATTGTTTATAGCGATCCGGTATTACACAAAGAGTTTGACCATGCCCGTCATGAAATTCTGTGTCTTGAACGTGATGAACAGCAATTAAAACAAGAGGTGCGTGAGATGCGGGAAAAAATGCGCAGCCACCTCGGCAATAAAGATGCAGATTTATTTGATTTGAAAACTGATGAGGGTGGGATCACCGATATTGAGTTTATCGCTCAGTATTTAGTGTTGCGCTATGCCCATCAACAGCCTCAGCTTACCCGCTGGTCTGATAACGTCAGAATATTTGAGCTGATGGGCAACTATCAGATTATGGACGAGCAGGAGGCCATGGCGTTGACTAAAGCTTATGTCACTATGCGGGATGAGATTCATCGTCTGGCCTTACAGGATAAAGCTGGGCAAGTACCAAGCGGAAGATTTGAGCAGGAAAGAATGCAGGTTAATCAGAGCTGGCGTAAGTGGCTGGCAGAGTAAAACTTATCGCTCTTAGTGTTGATGCCGCTAAGAGCGATAGCTTATTGATATAACGATGCCTCGCCCTGTGGGCGGGTTTTAAAGCGACGGTGTAGCCACATATATTGTTCAGGGGCCAGCAGAATTTGTTGTTCAATCGCCTGATTCATAAAGGTGGCGGCTGCAACTTCATCATCCGTCGGGAAGCCTTCCAGCGGCGGCTGCACAATCAGAGTATATCCGTGATTATCATCATTTCGCTTAGGGATAAACGGCACTAATAGTGGATTAGCCATACGAACTAAAATTGAGGTACCAATAGTCGTTGCCGCTTTTTCCACTGCAAAGAACGGGGCAAATACGCTGTTTTTAGGGCCGTAATCATGGTCCGGAGCGTACCAAACCAGCTCGCCTTTTTTCAGTGAGCGAATCATGCCTTTCACATCACGACGGTCAAGCATATATTTATTGGAACGCAATCTTCCCCAGGTCTGTAACCAGTCCATCAGTTTGTTGTCGTGGGGACGATAAACCCCTACGCCAGGACGGTGCATACCAATAATCCGGGCGCCAAGCTCAAGGGTAAGAAAGTGTATACCAATCACCAATACCCCGCGTTTCTCCGGGATACCGACATTCAGATTGTCCATTCCCTGAACCTGACACCACTTTTTGACACGCCAGTTGGGCCAGAACCAGGCCATGCCGGTTTCAAATACTGCTAACCCAGTCGCTTCAAAGTTTTTGATCATCCAGGCTTCGTGTTCTGCTTCGGTCATATTTGGAAAACAAAGCTCAATGTTGCGGCGTGAGATCATCTTTCTGCGTTTCATAAAACGCATAGCAAAACGGCCTAAACCGCGCCCCAGGCTATTAATCCAGGGATAAGGCAGCAAAACGATCAGGTATAAAAAAATGATACCAGACCATAGCAGCCAGTAGCGTGGGTGTAACAGTTCTCGGCTAAATTCCGGGAGTACTTGATTTTTTGACATAACAAATCGAATTAGAAAATTATTGTCCAATAGTTTAAAAAATACATTTATCAGTTTAACGGTATTTTTATCGCATTCCTATTTTACGATGTGATTATGATAAACTGCCTAACAATATATGCTGTCCTCGTTTATGGAGTATGGGATGAAAGTCATGTTACCCGATTTTAGCCGTGCCAGCGTAATGGTTGTCGGTGATGTTATGCTCGATCGCTATTGGCATGGACCAACCAGCAGGATCTCGCCTGAGGCTCCTGTACCGGTAGTTAAAGTCAATATGGTAGAAGATCGTCCCGGAGGTGCAGCAAACGTTGCAATGAATATCGCCTCCCTGTGCGGCGTTTCTCGTTTGGTTGGTTTAACCGGCATGGATGAACCTGCACGGGTATTAAACGACAAGTTGAATGAAGTGAACGTCAAATGTGATTTTGTGACGGTGGCTTCTCACCCAACCATTACCAAACTGCGGGTGCTTTCCCGTAACCAGCAGCTATTACGCCTCGATTTTGAAGAAGGTTTTGAGAACGTAGATTCCCAACCAATTTTAGATCGTGTACAGCAAGCTCTGCCTCATTTAGGAGCTTTGGTGCTGTCTGATTATGATAAAGGTGCGCTGGTTTCGGTTCAGTCGCTGATTGCCCTGGGGCGTGAAGCAGGTGTACCGGTGCTGATCGACCCAAAAGGGACCGATTTTGAGCGCTATCGTGGCGCAACGCTGCTAACGCCTAATCTGTCTGAGTTTGAGGCGGTGGTAGGGCAGTGTAAAAGCGAAGATGAACTGGTTAGTCGGGGCATGGCGTTAATTGAGCGGTTTGAGTTTAGCGCATTGTTGATTACTCGTTCAGAAAACGGCATGACATTACTACAACCGGGCAGAGATCCTTTCCATATGCCAACTCAGGCACAGGAAGTGTATGACGTTACCGGTGCTGGTGATACGGTGATTGGTGTTCTGGCGGTGAGTCTGGCGGCGGGTCTGACGCTGGAAGAAGCCTGCTTTATGGCAAATGCCGCTGCCGGTGTGGTGGTTGGTAAACTGGGAACCTCAACGGTTTCCCCTATTGAGCTGGAAAACGCCATCCGCGGCAGAGCCGATACCGGTTTTGGCGTCATGAATGAAGAACAGCTGAAACAAGCCGTTGCCCATGCACGTCAGCGCGGTGAGAAAGTCGTGATGACCAATGGCTGCTTTGATATTTTGCATGCCGGCCACGTTTCTTATCTGGCAAATGCTCGTAAACTGGGGGATCGCCTGATTGTGGCGGTTAACAGTGACGCTTCTACTCGCCGCTTAAAAGGGGAGACTCGTCCGGTAAACCCTCTGGCACAGCGTATGATCGTGCTGGGTGCACTGGAGTCCGTCGACTGGGTCGTTGCTTTTGAAGAAGATACGCCTCAGCGGCTGATTGCCGATACTCTTCCCGATCTGCTGGTGAAAGGCGGTGACTATAAGCCAGAAGATATTGCCGGCAGTAAAGAAGTTTGGGCAGCCGGTGGTGATGTGCGCGTTCTGAACTTTGAAGATGGTTGTTCAACCAGCAATATTATTAAAACGATTATGGAACGCGGATAATTAGCCTCAATGAGTGGATTAAAGCAGGAGCTGGGCTTAGTTCAGGGAGTCGGTCTACTTTCAACATCGCTGTTGGGGACCGGTGTATTTGCCGTGCCTGCACTGGCGGCGCAAATAGCTGATTCTGGCAGTCTGTGGGCCTGGCCTGTTTTAATTATTCTGGTTTTTCCTATAGCTATTGCGTTTGCCGCATTGGGGCGACATTTTCCTAATGCTGGTGGCGCTGCGCACTTTGTCAGTCTGGCCTTTGGCCCCCATATGGCCAGAGTGACCGGTTGGCTATTTTTATCGGTGATTCCGGTGGGGTTACCGGCAGCATTACAAATTGCGTCAGGTTTTTGGCAGGCAGCATTTGGACTGGAGCACTCAGGTTTGCTGTTGGTTCAGCTAGGAACGCTACTGGCTATTCTGTTTTTAGGCATGCGTAGCGCCGGTTCCAGTGCCAATGTGCAGGTGGTCATTGCAGGTCTGATTGTGGCGATGGTAGTGGCTATCTGGTGGAAAGGAGGAGTTACCCCCGGCTCCATTCAATGGCCGGCATTGAGCACATTGTCCGCCAGCCCGATGTTTAGTGCACTGGCGGTAATGTTCTGGTGTTTTGTTGGGCTGGAGGCGTTTGCCCATCTGGCAGCAGAATTCCGCAATCCGGAACGTGATTTCCCTCGAGCCTTACTCATTGGCATGCTGGTGGCGGGTGGTGTCTATTGGAGCTGTACTGCTGCGGTATTGGCATTCCATTCTTATGGCGGAGAGATGGCTGCATCGGCTTCTTTTCCATCAATTGTGGTTCAGCTATTTGGTCAACATGCATTATGGGTGGCTTGTATTATTGGTTATCTGGCTTGTTTTGCCAGTTTGAATATTTACACCCAAAGTTTTGCTCGTCTGGTGTGGTCGCAAACCTATGAGCAGAAACCAAAAGCCTGGGTAGCACAACTTTCCCGCTCTCGCTCACCCTTGAATGCACTGTCGTTAGTATTGTTATGTTGTCTGATTTCATCACTGGCGGCGGATTATTTCTCGCTGGAACTGGATGACTTGATTGTTTATGCCAATGGCATCTTTGTGTTTATCTATCTGCTTTGTATGCTGTCGGGTTGCCGCTTGCTGAAGGGAAGTTCCAGAGTGATGTCATTTATCGGCACTGTACTCTGTGTTTTATTGCTGGTGATGATTGGCTGGAAAACGCTGTATGCGGTAGTGATGTTTGCTCTGTTGTGGTTAGTATTGCCACGCAGAAAACAGACTTCAGAGGCATCTGCGGGATAATAAGATACGCATTAGCAAAGTCGGGTGGCTTCACTAATGCGTTTAAAAAGCAGGATTATTCCTGATTGCCTTTGGCTTCTAACTCTGCCAGTCGCTTTTCTAAAGCATTCAACTTTTCACGGGTTCTTAGCAGAACCTGAGTCTGAATATCAAACTCCTCGCGGCTGACCACATCCAGTTTTGCCAACTGATTTTGTAGCCCCTGGCGGATCTTCTTCTCGACTTCATCGCCCAGTTCGCGGATGCCTTTTGGCATTGACTCGTGAATTTGTTTGGCTATCTGTTCAATTTTTTTCGGGTCGATCATTGGTCTACCTTTGATGGTTGATGGCATCTTATTTAATCCCACTGATTAAGAGATAACCGCTAGTTTACTGTTTGTTTTGCAGAGTATAAACATTTGATAGCGGAGTGTCTTGGATCTGTCAACTTTCTGTGGCTAAGATTTCCCTTGTCTGTATTGCCCCTGCTATTAATAAGCGTTATAGTAGAAACGCTTATTCTCAGGGCGGGGTGGAAATCCCCACCGGCGGTAAATCATCAAGCCTGATGGCAACATGAAAGCCCGCGAGCGCTTGAGTCTGATGAAAGTCAGCGTCAAGGTCAGCAGATCCGGTGTAATTCCGGGGCCGACGGTTATAGTCCGGATGGGAGAGAGTAATGACAATGGTCGGGCATTCGCTCGCCTTACGTTATTTTAGGCTTTTTGCCTGCTTCCTAAGCTGCCCTGATTCTGGTAATCCATATTAATTAAGAGGTTATTTTACCATGAATCAGACATTACTATCCGAATTCGGTACCCCAATTGCTCGCGTTGAACTTGCGCTGGACGCATTACGCAATGGCCGTGGCGTTATGGTACTTGACGATGAAAACCGTGAAAACGAAGGCGACATGATCTTTGCCGCCGAAACCATGACCGTTGAGCAAATGGCGCTGACCATTCGCCATGGTAGTGGTATCGTTTGTCTGTGCATCAACGAACAAACCCGTGAGCAGTTGAACCTGCCGATGATGGTTCCGGCTAACTCGAGCCGTTATCAGACCGCGTTTACCGTCACTATCGAAGCGGCTGAAGGGGTGACTACTGGCGTTTCTGCTTCTGACCGTATCACGACGATTCGTGCGGCCATCGCGGATGGTGCAACGGCTAACAGCCTGCACAGCCCTGGTCACGTTTTCCCATTATGTGCCCGCACCGGTGGTGTATTAACCCGCCGTGGTCATACTGAAGCGACAATTGATTTAGTTACTCTGGCTGGCTTCAAACCCGCAGGCGTGCTTTGTGAACTTACCAACGACGACGGCAGCATGGCAAATGCACCGCAGGTTATTGAGTTTGGTAAACAACATAATATGCCGGTAGTAACGATTGAAGATCTGGTGATGTACATCGAGCAGCACGCCAGAAAAGCCAGCTGATTGCTATATTGATAATAAAAGCCGCTAATGCGGCTTTTATTATGACTGATGACAAAGTCAGATGATTCAGTTTTATGTTTGAACAGCGCCAGCGCTGGCCCGTCAGGGTGAAACACCGCAAGGTGTTTCATAACTGCCCCTAACCCGGTCAGGCCCGGAGTACTCTATAGCTAAGTGCAGACGATCTTCCGGCCGAGCACTAAGGTGATTTGGGCAATATCGTTTTTACGGCCGGAATATTCTCAGGTTCTAATAAAAAAACAAAAAGAATAAATTACCCAACAGTCCATAACTGCAACATCATCAAACTCAACCCCATTACCGACATACCACAAAGAATACCGTAGCTTGGATTGTTGTTAGGGTCGATCTCTTTGGCCAGCGGCATTAGCTCATCTACTGATAGTGCCACCATAATTCCGGCAACGGCCGACATTATCGAAGCCATAATGACCGGAGACACGTTCGGGCCAAGTAGCAAAAAGGCAAACAGGCCGCCAACAATCTCGGCAACCCCGGAAAGGCCTGCCCACAACAACGCCGTGCGTTTTGAGCCCGTTGCTGCATATACCGGACCGGCTACGGCTAAACCTTCAGGAATATTGTGAATAGCCACCGCCAGAGCAATCCCCAGACCCAGTTAGTGCTGGCGGTTACAAAGGTAGCGATGCCTTCAGGAAAGTTGTGCAGGCTAATGCCTAGGGTGAGCAAAATTGCAGTACGTCTCAGATTGCGTGTGGGCATTTTCCCCGGCGTCAGATCGTGAGCATGTTGGTGAGGCAGTATGCGATCCAACAGGAAGTAACCAAGCAGCCCAATAATAAACATGCTGTACCCCAATACCGGTGACATTCCCGGCGTATTGAGTGAGGCTGGCAGCATTTCCATCAGTGAGATTAACAGCATAATACCTGCGGCAAAGCCCAAAGCGAATGCCAGTACGCGATTCGATGGTTTTTGGCCGATAATCCCCAGAAAAGCACCTATAAAGGTAGAGCCTCCGGCAAGTACAGTAAGAATTAGTGGAACTGACATAGAACCTCTCATATGAGAATGATTATCATCTCCGATGATAGCAAACCTGACAGAAATATCGAATACACAATAGCAATTTATTTAATAGGGCGAATAAATCAGCCGTTATTCAATTTTTTTGATGATGTCTGTCAGGCTTATCCTCTTTTAAACAACAGGATAAAGATTAAGATATCACCTATCGTTACAACATATGTCCATCAGAACGAACAATTAATTTTAATCTTAAATTGACCTTCTGATGCGGTTAATCTGCCTTAGTAAATAGCATCAGCTATCAGGATAATCAACCTGATCTAAAAACAGAGGAAAAATAATGAACAGCAGCTTAATGCCCGCCCTGTTTTTGGGGCACGGTAGCCCAATGAACGTACTGGAAGAAAATATTTATACTCAGGCCTGGCAACATCTGGGGAACAGTTTGCCTCGTCCTAAAGCGATTCTTGCGGTTTCAGCCCACTGGTATACCCGTGGAACGGCGGTGACGGCGATGGAACATCCTAAAACGATTCATGATTTTGGTGGTTTTCCACAGGAGCTATTTGATACTCAGTACCCAGCTAAAGGTTCTCCTCAACTGGCGGCACGAATTCAGGCGTTACTGGCTCCGGTTCCTGTTATTGCTGATATGACTGAATGGGGATTGGATCATGGTTCATGGGGTGTATTGATAAAAATGTACCCCGATGCGGACATTCCGGTGGTTCAGTTAAGCATTGATGCCACGCAACCGGCAGCCTATCACTACCAGTTGGGACAAAAATTATCAGCTTTACGTCGTGAAGGCGTAATGATTGTTGCCAGCGGTAACGTGGTGCATAACCTGCGCATGGCAAGATGGCAGGGTAACCAGCAGCCTTTTGACTGGGCTGAACGTTTCGATAACTTTGTCCGTGATAACCTGACCTGGCAGGGAGATAATCATCCGTTGGTTAACTTTCTGGACAACCCGGATGCACATCTGGCCTGCCCGACACCAGAACACTATTTACCGTTGCTGTATGTGCTGGGGGCTCGGGAATACAACGAGCCAGTGAGCATACCGGTGGATGGTATCGTCATGGGATCATTGAGTATGTTGTCAATCAAGGTTGGATAGGTTTTGTTTTTTTGACCTTTATGAGCACTGGAATTCAGCCGACAACTGAATGAGGGTAGCACGGCTGGCATGGATGCCAGCCGAGGCGCAGCGACGTAGGGAGCGGCTCTGCGCCGGTGCGTAAGCCCGAATGAAGGCGGAGGGGAGTCGCGTAGCGACCTGGATTCGGGTGCGAAAGCGCGGGATTGTTAAGGGGGCTCGCTAGCCCCCTTGACTCGGCCACTTACATGATGGCCTATTTGAACTCGACACTATTAGTGGACGAAATTTACTCGGAATCAATGGGTTTTTATCAAACACATTAGTCTAATATAATATGCGGATAGTACCGCGAAAGATCCTGCGTTATTAAACTATGATCTTCCCGCAGGCCAATACCGCAAGGCTCATCATCGACCAGCCAGCTACCAATCAGGGTATAACTGTCGTTAAAACGCGGCAGCGGGTGGAATTGTTGAATGATCATTCCCTCTTCGCCATAAGGTCCATCGACTTTACACACTTCCTGACCATTTTCGATAATCTGAATGTTGGCCCCTTCCCGCGAGAATAGCGGTTTAGAAACGTAATGGTTCAGATTATGCGCTTCTCCGGCGAAGTAGGCCGGCAGCAGGTTTGGATGATTTGGGAACATCTCCCACAGCAAAGGTAACAGGGCCTTATTGGAGATAATGCTTTTCCATGCAGGTTCTAACCAACGCACACCGGCGTCAGCCAGCTTGGTGGAGAAGATCTCCCGGAACATAAATTCCCAGGGATAGAGTTTGAACAGATTGCTGATGACCTGATCTTCAGTATCAGTAAACTGACCTTTCTCTCCTAAGCCAATCTCTTCAATAAACATAAATTCATTGGCTAAACCTGCTTCGTTAGCGCAGTCCTGCAAATACTGTACGGTACCGCGATCCTCTTCGGTATCCTGACAGCAGGCAAAATGCAGCAGATTAAAACCATGTTGTGCTTTCAGTTCGGCGAAGCGCTCAATCAACTTATCCTGCAAACTATTAAATTGATCGGCATCGTGACGCAGATTACCGGCGTTAATCTGATCTTCCAGCCACATCCATTGGAAAAAAGCCGTTTCATACAGCGAGGTTGGCGTATCGGCATTATTCTCCAATAGCTTGGCCGGGCTTTTACCATCGTAGGCCAGATCGAGGCGAGAATAGAGTGACGGTTGCTGGGTTTTCCATGACGTACGAACAAAATCCCAGCAGTGTTTAGGAATATGGAATTTGGTTAACAGCTCTTCACTGTTAACTACTTTTTCCACCACCTGTAAGCACATCTGGTGTAGCTCTGCGGTGGTATTTTCCAGCTCTTCGATTTGTGCCAGTGAAAACTGATAGTAGGCATCTTCACACCAGTATGGCTCGCCATACATAGTGTGAAAATTAAAACCATATTCAGTCGCTACTTCACGCCAGTTTGGACGCTCGGTAATAGATTGACGAATCATTAAAAATTAACCTTAGCCACCGAATGAACGACTTTTTGTTGATGAGCTGTTGGAAGACGAACTGCTGCGTGACATGCTATTTTGCTTAGCCACTGAATCACCAAAACCACCGCGAGTAACGGTTGTAGTGGTAGCCGGCTTAGGTGCCAGAGCGCTCTTATCCACCTTCATGGTTCTGCCAGTGGTCGCATTGCCATAGCTACGGCCAGTAGAGTCAACAAATTTGCCGTTAGCCGGGCTACCTGCTGCTTTAGAAGTAAACAGCGGAGATTGGCCATAACCACCACCCATCATACGACCCATCATATAACCAGCCATCAGAGGCATCCACATGCTGCTTTGCTGTGGTTGTGCGGCCATGCCTGCCTGAGCAGGTGCTTCTGTACATTGGGCTTCACCAAATTCGGCTACGCAATCTTCCTTAGTTGCATATTTTGGTGCAGTTTTTACTGCTTCTTCCAGTGCCTGATTATAAGCAATGGTGCACTGATCGCCCATTGATGGGTTACTTTGTTTACATTCATCCGCATTCTGGAACAGGGATACGCTTTCGTCAGCCTGTTCACAGCCCGACAGCATAAATACGGCACTGATTGCCAGCGCAACAGGCGCTAAACGATAAGTACGGAAGGATTTACGAAAAGAGTCACGGTTGATGTGTTTAGTGCGTTTCATGAGTTATCAGTCCCAGAGTTAAATTCAAAAAATCGTATTGCTGCCAGTGCTGTTAATTTTCAGAAAAATGACTCATCTATGTTCATTACTTCAGGAAGGATAAAAAGAACATAAATGTGTTGGTGGTTTAGCTGAAAACGTAGAGCCAGACAGGGAAATTCCCTTTATGCATGTACCCTGTAGAATAGGCGAAATAAGCGATAAATTAAAGCAAAGAACGACGCTTTAGCCACAATTGTGGGTTCTGGCGGGAAAAGTGTGCGCTGAATCGCGATTTTGGCTAAACGGAGATAAAAAAATTCCCCCGGACTCAGAAAGCTCGGGGGAACAGAGATGCTACAACTATGGCTAATTAAAGATTTATTCTTTAACTTTAATCACTGGAATCGTTGAGCTTGGTTTGCCCAGCGTTTTGTTGAGCAAATCCAGATCGGTTTCATTTAATGTGCCCAATGCATACTTAATGTTTAACTGATTAATCAGATAATCATAACGTGCGTTAGAAAGCTGCTGCTTGGCGTTATACAGGGTAGTAGTCGCGTTTAACACATCCACGATGGTACGGGTACCCACATCATAACCTGCCTGAGTGGCTTCTAATGAGCTTTGTGCAGAAACAACGGTTTGTTTATAAGCATTCACTGAACTGATAGAAGCAGAGACGTTATTGTAAGAAGAACGTACGATCTGCACTACAGAACGGTGAGCACTTTCCAGCGCTTCGCTGGCACCAACATAATTATATTGTGCTTGCTTAACGCGGGAACTTGTTTGTCCGCCGCTGAACAGTGGGAAGCTCAGAGTAAAACCAGCAGTGGTGTTACCGTTAATGCTATCGTTTTGACCCAGCGTACTGGTACCACGATAGTCATTGTTAGACAGCCCACTTGACGCGGTAAATGCCAATGTTGGCATATGACCAGTCTGCTGTAATTTAACCTGTTCACGGGATAAATCCTGAGCCAGACGAGCGGTTAACAGGTTCAGGTTACGGCTTTCCGCTTCCTGTAGTAACGTGTTAACGTCATTCGGGCGACGAGTACTGAAACGTGCGGTATCCAGCGAACTCAGTTCCGGATAGAACATTCCGGTAATCTGGCGCAGAACTTCCAGCGAGTTTTCCAGATTGTTGCGGGCGGTCACTTCGTCCGCCAGCGTCTGGTCATATTGCGCTTGGGCGTTTTGCACGTCAGTAACAGCAACCAGACCTACGTTAAAACGTTGGCGAGCTTGGTCTAACTGGCGATAAAGAGCATCTTTCTGTGCTTCAGTAGTAGAAAGAATATCCAGACTGCGTAATACATTAAAATAAGCGGTGGCAGTATCGAGAATCAGCGTTTGTTGCTGAGCTTGATAAGAAACGTCCTGAACGCCTGCCTGTTTTTCAGTGATATTAAGCTGACGCCATAAAGACATATCAAAAATAGTTTGGCTTAATTGCAAAGTGCCACTGGTCACATCACTTTTACTGCCGCTGTTGTCACGATAGCCACGGTTAATGTTATAACCTGCATTCAAACCTAATTGAGGCAGCAGGGCACCGCGGGACTCACTAATTTTTTCGTAGGCTGCATCACGATCGGATTCTGACTTACGTAAGTCAGGGTTATTGCTTTTAGCCTGCTGGTAAACTTGCAGTAAATTTTCGGCATAGCTTGAAGTGCTCAGGCCAACCAGGCTAAGACCAATAATCAAAGGAAGCAGTTTTTTCATGGGCGATCCTTGTTGTACAGCAGTAATGTTGTTTTGACTGATTGCTACGGTCAGATATTAAATATAGTCGCAAATTCTACCAGAGTATTCCTTATAATAAAGGTAGCTTTATGTGCCATATCGGCATTATTTACAGAAAATTTACCTATTTTAGGCATTTATCTTAGGAAGCGCTCTGGTACGGCAAACTTGATAGATGCTATAAGACCACTTATCGACTAAAAGAGAAAGAAATAATGAAGTTATCTCAATCTGTACCCGTGACGCTAAGTAAGGATGATGTGGAAATTATTTCACGAAAGCCACTTTTCCGCGGTTTCTTTTCATTGACGGAATATCGTTTTCGCCACCGTCTGTTCGATGGCAGCATGAGTGGTGAAGTGGTCAGGGAGATTTTTGAACGCGGTCATGCCGGGGTCTTGTTGGCATATGATGCGGTGCGCGACACGGTAGTATTGATTGAACAAATCCGTATTGCCGCGCTGGAAACCAGCGATAGTCCCTGGCTGCTTGAGTTGGTAGCCGGCATGATTGAACCTGATGAAAATATTGAAGAAGTGGTACGTCGCGAAGCGCAAGAAGAGGCAGGTATTGTTATTGGTCGCTGTAAGCCGGTGCTCAGCTATTTAGCCAGTCCGGGGGGAACCAGCGAGCGCTCGTCCATTATGGTGGGTGAAGTTGATTCCTCTACGGCCAGCGGCATTCATGGTTTAGCCGAAGAGCATGAAGATATTCGTGTTCACGTGGTTAGTCGTGAGCAGGCTTACCGTTGGGTGGAAGAGGGAATTATTGATAATGCGGCAGCCATCATTGCATTACAGTGGTTACAACTGAATTATCAAACTTTACGTACTGAATGGCAGAATTAAAATCGGACAATCAATGATTTTATACCGCAGAGATTTTATTCTGCGGTTTCCTGTTAAATTATCCGGATGCTGCTAATATAAAAGGGATAATTATGAGAGGGGGTGTGCTGTGGCCAATAAAATTGTTGATAATATTATTAACAGCATTGAGCTAATTACCGATCCGTGGATTGATTCTGAAATTCACGATTTCTTCCATCTGGATGAGAATGTTGTTGAATTTAGCTATGAAGTCATTGATAACAAGTACTATATTGAGGTGATGTTAAAACAGCCTGATATTCATACGATTAAGATGCATTTCATGTCGTTTGTTTCGCTGATGCAGCACTCCAATTTTACGTTTTACTCCAGAAAAGCAAATGACCAAATTATCAGTTACAGGCTAATTTCTGGCGGTAGCGATATGAAAGGCTTTTATTGTGAGGTTAATTACGAACATATTTAACACATAATATTATTGTGGCTATAGGGATGTAACACCGCAGTATTTTCCGTAAATGTCATTATTATATTATGCCTGATAAACCCCAAGCATATTTAGCAACAGCCTACTTAACAACACATATAAGATTTTACCCTCCTCCTTTACTTTTCCTGACTAATTGATTCTTTATTTCTGAGTGGTTCCTGAATAATAATAGGCCGCTTAATATGAGACTACCGTATAGAATATTAGTGCTGATAAAGTTGAGCCAAAGCGAGCTATAGATTAATTTTGTATGATGAAAACACAATGGGCAGGGTGAAATGAAAAAGAAATATGTACCTGATTTTCCTGCCATGATGCGCTTAACAGAAGTCAATTATGCTCAGTTGCGTCGTCTGATCCCTCGTGATGATACGCCAGGAAGTCAGGTGGAGCTGCAGGTTGCCGGAGCGGTATATCGTATTGAAACTCTGGAATCTACCCGTTACACCTCTTATGTCTCCATTAAGCAAGTTTTTCCTAAGGTTAGCTACTGGAGTATGCCCTGCCTGAATGTAAGGCTTTACCATGACGCGTTAGTTGCAGAAGTGTGTTCCAGTCAACAGATCTTTAGATTTAAAGCAAGTTATGATTATCCTAATAAAAAATTACACCAGCGTGACGAAAAACACCAAATTAACCAATTTTTGGCGGACTGGTTGCGCTTTTGTCTGATGAAAGGAACAATGTCTGTTCCCATTTGTTAAACACTTAGAAAGCAGGAGCTTACTAACTTAAGCCTTTTGAAGGAAATCTCTTGGAAAGCCTTTTTCAACTCCCTTTAGCGCGTGGGTCTAAAGTGAGAGTTTTACAGATTACTGATACTCACTTATTTGCTGGCGCTGATGAAACACTTTTGGGTGTAAATACCCTGAAAAGTTATCAGGCAGTATTGCGTGCAGTCGCCGAAAGGGGGCACGATTACGATTTAATCGTAGCGACGGGTGATTTAGCTCAGGATCGCTCTTTTGCCGCATATGAACGTTTTACCGCAGGTATTGCAACGTTACCAGCACCTTGCGTATGGCTGCCGGGAAACCATGATTTCCAGCCGGCTATGGTTGACGCCATGGCAGCTGCACAGATTCTCCCTTCAAAACAGGTACTGCTTGGCGAAGACTGGTATGTTATTTTGCTGGATAGTCAGGTATTAGGCGTACCTCACGGCGAACTGAGTGAATATCAACTCAATTGGCTCGATCGTTCACTGACACAGTACAGCGATCGTCACGCCCTGATTTTGCTCCATCACCACCCTCACTCTTCGGGTTGTACCTGGCTGGATCAACACAGCCTGCGTAATGCCCATATGCTAGCGGAAGTGCTCGACAGACATCCTCAGGCTAAAACACTGTTATGCGGACATATCCATCAGGATCTCGATCTTGACTGGAATGGACGGCGAGTGTTGGCTTCGCCTTCTACATGCGTGCAATTTAAACCCCACTATACTAACTTTACTATTGATGACTTAGCGCCAGGCTGGCGTTATCTCGATCTCTATTCTGATGGTTCCATTGAAACTACGGTATGCCGCCTTGAAGGTGATGTATTCCGTCCTGACATGAACTCGGATGGTTATTGATGACGACTTTGCTCTATATACATGGATTTAATAGTTCGCCTCAGTCAGCTAAAGCCGTTAATTTTAAACGTTGGCTGGCGGAGCATCATCCAAATATTGAGATGCTGATTCCGCAGATACCGCCTTCTCCGGCGGAAGCGGCAGAACTACTGGAGCAAATAGTACTGGATCGTGTGGGAGAACCGTTGGGGATCGTCGGTTCCTCGTTGGGAGGGTACTATGCTACCTGGTTATCTCAGTGTTTTATGTTGCCTGCGGTAGTGGTTAACCCGGCAGTCAAACCCTTTGAGTGGCTGCAGGAATATATTGGAGAGCATCAGAATCCCTACACCGGACAGCAATATGTGATAGAGTCTCGTCACGTTTACGACCTCAAAGTCATGCAGATAGAACCGCTGGAGTCTCCGGACTTGTTGTGGCTACTGCAACAGACAGGAGATGAAGTGCTTGATTACCGTCAGGCGGTTACTTACTACACCTCTTGTCGACAAACGGTGGAGTCCGGTGGAAACCACAGTTTTGTCAGCTTTGATCACTATTTTTCCCCGATTGTTGATTTTTTAGGGCTTGCTGCGGCTTAATAAGTAGCTTCGGCCTGCCATACTATGGAAGGTTAGCCGGTTTACACCGATAATAAACAATGATCGTTTTTATGCCCTGAAACTTATCCAGAAACCAAACAATGAGCCAATCCAGTTATAACGCTGATTCCATTGAGGTGCTCAGCGGCCTTGAACCAGTACGACGCCGTCCCGGCATGTACACCGATACCTCTCGTCCGAATCATCTCGGGCAGGAAGTTATTGATAACAGCGTTGATGAAGCGTTAGCCGGTCACGCGAGTAAAATTGAAGTTATTTTGTATGAAGACCAGTCGCTGGAAGTGATCGACAACGGCCGAGGTATGCCTGTTGATATTCACCCTGAAGAAGGGGTGACGGCGATTGAGCTGATCATGTGTCGTTTACACGCTGGCGGTAAGTTCTCTAACAAAAACTACCAGTTTTCCGGCGGTCTGCATGGGGTAGGTATTTCAGTGGTGAACGCCCTGTCTACCCGAGTGGAAGTGACGGTGCGCCGCGATGCACAGGTTTACAGCATTGTATTTGAAAACGGTGACAAGGTGCAGGACCTGACGGTTATAGGAACCTGTGGTCGCCGTAATACCGGTACCAGCGTTCACTTTTGGCCGGATCCCAGTTTCTTTGACAGCCCAAGATTTTCTGTCTCCCGCATGGTGCACGTATTAAAGGCGAAAGCCGTTCTCTGCCCGGGCGTTGAGATTATCTTTACCGATAAAGTGAATGGTACCGAGCAGTGCTGGTGCTATCAGGATGGTTTAACCGATTACCTGATGGAAGCGGTTAATGGCCTGATAACCCTGCCGGAAAAACCATTTGTGGGTGCCTTTGCCGGTGATACTGAAGCCGTGGATTGGGCGCTGCTATGGCTGCCGGAAGGGGGGGAAGTACTCAGCGAAAGCTACGTTAACCTGATCCCAACCATGCAGGGCGGCACCCACGTTAATGGCCTGCGCCAGGGTTTACTGGATGCGATGCGTGAATTCTGTGAATTCCGTAATTTGCTGCCTCGCGGGGTGAAGCTTAGTGCAGAGGATATCTGGGATCGCTGTGCTTACGTGCTCTCCCTGAAAATGCAGGATCCGCAGTTTGCCGGTCAAACCAAAGAGCGTTTATCGTCTCGTCAAAGTTCTGCTTTTGTATCCGGTATTATTAAAGATGCCTTTAGCCTGTGGCTGAACCAGAACGTACAAGCGGCTGAACAGTTAGCCGAGCTGGCTATCTCCAGCGCTCAGCAGCGTATGCGGGCCGCGAAAAAGGTGGTGCGCAAAAAACTGGTCAGTGGACCTGCGTTGCCGGGCAAACTGGCCGACTGTTCATCACAAGATTTAAGCGTTACCGAGCTGTTTCTGGTGGAAGGGGATTCTGCGGGCGGCTCTGCCAAGCAAGCGCGCAGCCGTGAGTTCCAGGCGATTATGCCGCTCAAGGGTAAGATCCTGAATACCTGGGAAGTCTCTTCCGATGAGGTTCTGGCCTCTCAGGAAATTCATGACATTTCAGTCGCGATCGGTATCGACCCGGACAGTGACGACCTTAGCCAATTGCGCTATGGCAAAGTCTGTATTCTGGCGGATGCGGACTCCGATGGTTTGCATATTGCCACCCTGATTTGTGCGCTGTTTGTTCGTCATTTCCGTAAGATGGTAGAAGAGGGGCATGTCTATGTCGCGATGCCGCCGCTGTACCGCATCGACTTGGGGAAAGAGGTCTACTACGCGCTGGATGAACAGGAAAAAGAGGGCGTGCTGGAGCAGCTAAAACGCAAGAAAGGCAAACCAAACGTACAGCGTTTTAAAGGGTTGGGTGAGATGAACCCGCTACAGCTACGTGAAACCACGATGGACCCAAATACCCGTCGTTTGGTTCAGCTAACGCTCGAAGACAGCGAAACTACCATGGCCTTGATGGATATGCTGTTAGCCAAGAAACGTTCAGAAGACCGCCGCAACTGGTTACAGGAAAAAGGCGATCGTGTGGAACTTGATGTTTAATATCGGTATCTGAACCCCGTTTTTGTTTAGCCAGTGCTTTAAATGAAAACGGGAAAGGAAAGAGTAATTCTATGAGTGATATAACTCACGACGGTGTGGAACAGCAGCCGCTCCACCAGTTTACTGAGAATGCGTACCTTAACTACTCAATGTACGTCATTATGGATCGGGCATTGCCATTTATTGGCGATGGGCTGAAGCCGGTACAACGTCGTATTGTTTATGCAATGTCTGAGCTGGGGCTAAACGCCGCGGCTAAGTTTAAGAAATCGGCGCGTACCGTGGGTGACGTGCTGGGTAAATACCATCCTCACGGTGATAGTGCCTGTTATGAAGCGATGGTATTGATGGCGCAACCATTCTCCTATCGCTACCCGTTGGTAGACGGTCAGGGGAACTGGGGGGCACCGGACGATCCGAAATCGTTTGCCGCCATGCGTTATACCGAATCTCGCCTGTCTAAATATGCCGAACTGCTGTTGGGTGAGCTGGGACAGGGAACCGTAGACTACGTACCAAACTTTGACGGCACCATGCAGGAGCCGAAAATGCTGCCTGCGCGTTTGCCGAATATCCTGCTTAATGGGACAACAGGTATCGCTGTTGGTATGGCGACGGATATCCCTCCGCACAACGTACGCGAAGTGGCTAATGCAGCGGTGATGCTGTTGGATAATCCCAACGCCACGCTGGATAATCTGATGACCGAAATTCAGGGCCCGGATTATCCGACTGAAGCTGAAATCATCACTGCGCAGGATGAAATTAAGAAAATTTACCAGACCGGTAAAGGTTCGATTCGTATGCGTGCCGTATGGAAGAAAGAGGATGGCGATATTGTCATTACTGCACTTCCGCACCAAACCTCGGGCGCTAAGGTGATGGAACAGATTGCCAGCCAGATGCGAGCTAAAAAGCTGCCGATGGTGGACGATCTGCGCGATGAGTCAGACCATGAAAACCCAACCCGTCTGGTATTGGTACCGCGTTCTAACCGTATTGATTTAGAACAGGTGATGAATCATCTGTTTGCCACCACCGATCTGGAAAAAAGCTACCGGGTTAACCTGAATATGCTGGGTCTGGATGGTCGTCCGGCGGTAAAAAATCTGGTTGAGATCCTATCTGAATGGTTAGTGTTCCGCCGTGATACCGTGGTTCGTCGTCTGAATCACCGTCTGGAACGGGTACTGAAACGCCTGCATATTTTGGATGGTTTGCTGGTTGCCTTCCTGAATATCGATGAAGTGATCGAAATCATTCGTGCTGAAGATGAGCCAAAGCCGGTACTGATGCAGCGCTTTAGCATCAGTGATACCCAGGCTGAAGCGATTCTGGAACTGAAATTGCGTCATCTTGCCAAACTGGAAGAGATGAAAATCCGCGGTGAACAAGCCGAACTGGAAAAAGAGCGCGACCGTCTGCAAGGCCTGTTAAGCTCCGATCGCAAACTGAGTTCTCTGATTAAGAAAGAAATTCTGGCTGATGCAGAAACCTACGGTGACGATCGTCGTTCACCGATTGTGGTTCGCACTGAAGCTAAGGCAATGAGCGAACACGACTTTGTTCCTTCTGAGCCAGTGACTATTGTTCTTTCCGATATGGGATGGGTTCGTAGCGCCAAGGGTCATGATATTGAACCATCGGGGCTGAGTTATCGCGCCGGTGACAGCTTTAAAGCTGCTGCCCGTGGTAAGAGCAACCAGCCTGTGGTGTTTATTGACTCCACCGGGCGTAGCTATGCGCTGGATCCATTGACGTTACCGTCCGCTCGTGGGCAAGGCGAGCCGTTGACCGGCAAACTTACGCCGCCGCCGGGAGCAACGGTTGAACAGGTATTAATGCATGCTGACGATCAGAAGCTACTGATGGCCTCAGATGCCGGTTATGGCTTTATCTGTACCTTTGAAGATCTGGTCGCTCGTAACCGTAACGGTAAAGCGATGATCAGCCTGCCGGATAATGCCAAAGTGCTGACTCCGCTGGAAGTAAACAGTGAAGACGATCTACTGTTAACCATTACCGCCGCCGGCAGAATGTTGTTGTTCCCGGTAGGTGATTTACCACAGTTGTCTAAAGGTAAGGGTAACAAGATTATCTCTATTCCTTCGGCGCAGGCAGCATCGGGTGAAGATCGTATTGCTTATCTGTTTATCCTGACGGCGAAATCATCAGTGACGCTACACGTGGGTAAACGTAAGTTACAACTGCGTCCGGAAGATCTACAGAAATTCCGCGCAGAGAGAGGCCGTAAAGGAACGCTGCTACCGCGAGGGCTACAACGCATCGATAATATTGATGTTGAAACCCCTCCTTCACCAGCGGAAGAGGCTCCGGTTACGGAGTGATTTGGCTGCGGGAATGTTGATGAAAACTCAGGCTGCTCTGTTTACAGAACAGCCTGTTTTTTTCTGCAAGCGCTGTGTTCCGGCTAATGATGGGATTAAACTGTTTTAGCTCTGAATAATGAGAGATTGGTCCAGCCAAAGGGGATCTTTTGCATGACGAGCGATTGAAATAAAATTGATTCCCTCCACTTAACTTATTATTGGAATCAGTGCGTTTTCTTTATAAGTCGGTATACTTATCGGCTATAAATGAATGAGGTTTATATGTTAGTTATTCTGCGTGCTTTGATTGTTATTCCATTTTGTATTTTGGTCTGTCTGGGTGGCTCGATATATTGTCTTTTTAGTCCACGTAACCCTCGTCATTCCTATACTTTCGGTCGACTGTTTGGTCGTCTGGCACCAGTTTTTGGCTTAACCGTAGAAACACGGGTTAACCCGGAGGTTAAAGCCGACGGAAACTGTATCTATATCGCTAACCACCAGAATAATTACGATATGGTAACGGCTGCCGCAGCGGTACAACCAAGAACGGTGACGGTGGGCAAAAAGAGTCTGCTGTGGGTTCCCTTCTTTGGCCCTTTCTATTGGCTGACTGGCAATATCTTGATTGATCGCAATAATAAAACCAAATCTCGCGGTACCATTTACCAAATTATCGATCAGATGAAAAAACGGGATATCTCGGTGTGGATGTTCCCGGAAGGTACGCGCAGCAGAGGACGTGGTTTACTGCCGTTCAAAACTGGTGCCTTTCATGCAGCTATTGCTGCTGGTGTGCCGGTAGTACCAATATGTGTTTCCAGTACCAGCGGTAAAATAAAGTTGAATCGTTGGAACAATGGTCATGTGATTGTGGAGATGATGTCTCCTATTGATACCAGCGGTTATGATAAAGATCAGGTGCGCGAACTGGCGCAATACTGTCATGACGTTATGACAGAAAAGCTGGCGCAGCTGGATCAGGAAGTTGCTGAGCGTGAGGCAGCGGATCGCCAACGTTAACAGCCTTTATCACTTTTATTGGTGATTTCTAAGGTAGTGATTGCAATGTGTGTACTGGGGGATTATCTCCGGTGCATGTTTGTGATCCTGCCATTTTTGTTTTGTATAACGTGATACCAACACATTGGCGTAATAATTTTTGCGCTGACAATATAAAGCGGATCGGGATTGATCCCTTTAGCTGATATACACGAAGGTTGTTTGAATGGTTGCTAAGATTAACAACAAAATGATACCGATTAGCCGCCGCCGCTTGTTGCAGGCGACGGGTGCTGCACTGGGTGCGAGTATGGTTTCTCCGGCGTTTGCCGCAGCACCTCAGGCAGCGTTGCCAGTTCCGCCATTGCTGGAGACCCGTAAAGGCCAGCCGCTTTATCTCTCACTTCAACGTACTCACTGGGAATTCATCTCCGGATCACGGGTTAGCATCTTGGGTTTTAATGGCCGCTATTTGGGACCGACAGTAAGGGTTCGCAATGGTGATGACGTTAAAATGGTGTACAGCAATCGCTTAAGCGATCCGGTCGCCGTAACGGTGAGCGGGCTTCAGGTTCCCGGTACGTTAATGGGAAATGCGGCACGGATGATGTCACCGGGCGTGGACTGGTCGCCGATCATTCCTGTTCGCCAACAGGCAGCAACCTGCTGGTATCATGCCATTACGCCAAACAAGATTGCTTCTGATATCTATAATGGTCTGGCTGGCATGTGGATCATTGAAGATGATATTACGCGTGGCTTAACCATTCCTAATCAATACGGGGTAAATGATTTTCCCGTTATCCTGCAGGATAAGCACTTTAGCTCTTTTGGTCAGCCGGAATATTCCATCAGCGGTACCAATGAGTCTGGCTTTTTGGGGGATACCTTATTAACCAATGGCGTTAGTGGCCCTTATGTTGAGGTGGGTCGCGGTTGGGTTAGATTACGTTTATTGAACGCCTCTAATTCCCGACGTTATACCCTGACGTTAAGCGATAACCGGCCGTTCAATCTGATTGCAAATGATACTGGCCTGTTGACGGCTCCGGTTGAGGTTCTTCAATTGAATTTAGCTCCGGGCGAGCGCCGGGAAGTATTGATTGATATGTCAAAAGGCGAAGAGGTCTCTATTTCTGCCGGGCTTTCCGCTGGTGTCGTTGACAGATTACGTAGCTTCTTTGAACCATCAAGTATTCTGAATTCATCTCTGGTGTTAACCATTAAACCGACAGGATTGATGGCGTTAGTAACAGATAAACTTCCAACCAGTCTGAAACCGGTGGATGTATTAGACGGCAGTATTGCCCGCTCCCGTGAATTTGTGTTGGGTAGTGATATTCCGGGCATCAATGGTGCTATCTGGGATCCATTACGCATTGATACCAACGTGAAGTTAGGTACCTGGGAACGTTGGATTGTCAGCGCAGCTAAGCCTCAGGCATTCCATATTCAGGGGGCTTCGTTTTTTGTCAGCTCGGTTAACGGTGCAAACCCATCGCTGGAAGACAGCGGTTGGAAAGATACCGTTTGGGTTGAAGGAAAAGTCGAATTGCTGGTGAAGTTTAACCAACCATCGTCGCCGCATTTCCCGTTTATGTACTATAGCCAGAATCTGGAGCTTGCTGACCGCGGCAATATCGGGCAGTTGTTGGTTGAAGAATAGGTTTGAACCAGGATTTTTCTTTTTAGACTTCTGATAGAGCTAATCGGAGGGAGAGACGGGCGTGGGGGTCGACTTGGCGTAAGCCAACGAAGTGCCCGTAGCCCGGCTAGGCCCGACGTGCTCCTTAGTTAAGTAAGATTGTTTTCCGACCGCTCTCGATATTGATTAGACCACATTGCTATTACGGTCGGAATACTCATTGAAACTGAGATAAACTTAACTAATCTTCCTCCTGAACATCCAATAAGCAATACTCCCGGTGGTAACAGTAATCACCAAGAGCGGCCATAAACTTCCCCAGATAATTGAGAAATCGGCGTCTTTCAGATAAATCTGTTTGGTGATATCGGTGAAGTGGCGGATTGGATTAATCCAGGTGAGATTTTGTAGCCATACCGGCATATTCTCTACCGGCGAAACATAACCGGACAGCAGAATTGCTGGCATCATAAAGACAAACACGCCAATAAATGCCTGCTGTTGTGTCGCGCACAGCGAAGAGATCAGCAGGCCAAACCCTACCAGTGACAGCGTGTAAATCAGCATAGTGCTGTAAAACAGCATCAGCGATCCGGCAAAAGGGATCTGATAGAAAAAGATCCCGATAACCAGCACGATAGAAGCCTGAAACATCGCCACAATCATTGCCGGAACGGCCTTACCGATAAATATTTGCCAGGTGGTCAGTGGGGACACTAACAGCTGTTCCAGCGTTCCCTGTTCCCGTTCGCGGGCTACGGAAAGTGAGGTCACAATCAACACACCAATGGTAACAATCATGGCGATGAGTGATGGCACTACAAACCATTTATAATCCAGATTTGGGTTATACCAGTTGCGAACAACCAGCTGGCTATTGTTCAGTTTAGGCTGTGCCGCGCTCAGTTCTAACTGGTATTGCTTAACAATTTGCTGAATATAGTTGGCGGCAATTTGTGCGCTGTTAGAGCGACGGCCATCAAGGATAATTTGCAGCGGTGTACTTTGACCTGCTTCAATTCGGCGGGAAAAATCTGCCGGAAAGCGCACCAGTAACAGTGCTTTTTGCTGATTAATAGTCGGTTCTATTTCTTGCGAGCTGTGCAGCAAAATGACATTACTGAAGGCCTTGGCTTTGGCAATCCGCTGGGTTAATTCAATAGAAGCCTTGCCGCTATCCTCACTGTAGATAGCAATACTGGCATTGGTCACTTCTAACGTCGCGGCAAATGGAAACAGAATAACCTGCATTAATACCGGCAATACCAGAATAGCTCTGGTTTGCGGATCGCGTAGCAGTGACTGTAGCTCTTTGGCTATCAGTGACAGCATGCGGTGAAGTATGGTTAGGGTATCTCTGGTCATAAATTAATCCAGCCGCCTTCTGGTTTTCAGCGCCGTTAGCCCAATAAAGAAAACCGCTGATGCAATCAGAAACAGCAGATTAATAAACAGGATAGGACCAATATTTCCGGCCAGAAACAGAGTTTGTAAGGTACTGACAAAATAGCGGGCGGGAATAATGTAAGTTACCGCGCGTACTACCTCAGGCATGCTGTCGATTTCAAATATAAAGCCGGATAGCATCACCGCTGGCAGGAATGCCGCGTTCAGCGCCACCATAGCGGCGTTAAACTGGTTGCGGGTTAAGGTGGATATCAAGAGTCCCATACCCAGCGTGCTGGCAAGGAACAGACTGCTCATGCCAAACAGAATCGGTAGCGAGCCCCGATAGGGAACATCCATAACCAGTACCGCTACCACTACACAGAGCGCCATGGCGATCATACCGAGAAAGTAATAAGGAATTAGCTTGGATAGCAGCAACTCCCCTCGGGTCACTTGAGTTGAAAGCAGTGCCTCCATGGTACCGCGTTCCCATTCGCGAGCGATCACTAATGAAGTAAGAATGGCGCCGATGACCGTCATGATAATAGTGATAGCACCGGGAATAATGAAATTGCGGCTGATGGCCGAAGGGTTAAACCAGTAGCGTAACTGAACATCGATTAACCCCTGAGGTGTTTCTCCCTGATCGATGGCCTGATTTCGCTGCCAGATTTGCCAGATACCCTCAGCATATCCCTGAGCGAAGTTGGCGGTATTGGGTTCACTGCCATCGGTGATCACCTGAATGGGAGTGGTGTCTTCTGGTCGTAACAGATGCTGCGAAAAGTCAGAAGGAATCACCACTAAGCCACGAATTTCACCGGCTTGCAGTTTATGGATTAATTCGCGGCGATCGGTACTGATGGTGGGAGCGATATAGGCGGAACCAATAAAGGCATCCACCAGATGGCGCGCTTCCGGAGTTTGTTGCTCCATTAAAATACCGATCTTTAATTTGCTGGAGTCCAGGTTGATACCATACCCAAAAATAAACAGCAGCATCAGCGGGATCACAAAGGCGATCAGTCCACTACTGGGGTCCCGCAGGATTTGGTAGGTCTCTTTACGACACAGAGCGAACAGGCGACGCAGAGAGAAGATGGTATTCGGTTTTTTGACGGGAGAATTACTCACTTTCAACCTCCTTGTCATAACCTAATACTAAATCAATAAACGCCTGCTCCATGGTGGGGTTAGGGTTGTCTGCAGTAGCAACCTGCTGTTTAAGATCGTCAGGTGAGCCGGCGGCAATGATTTTTCCACGATAGACCAGACCGATACGATCGCAATATTCAGCTTCGTCCATAAAGTGGGTGGTCACCATTACCGTAACCCCTTTTTCCACCATGCCATTAATGTGCAGCCAAAACTCCCTGCGGGTAACAGGATCGACTCCGGAAGTGGGTTCGTCGAGAAACAGAATATCCGGCTCATGCATCAGGGCGCAGGAAAGGGCCAGCCGCTGTTTAAACCCCAGAGGTAAAGCATTCGGCTCTTGTTTAAGGATTGGGGCGAAGCTAAAGGCCTTGGTCATATCGGCGATTTTATTTTTCTGCTTATCTCCATACAGGCCATAGGCGCCGGAAAAGAATTTCAGATTTTGCTCTACGGTCAGGTTGCCATACAGCGAGAATTTCTGTGCCATATATCCCAGGCGTTGGCGTGCTTTACCTGAGCTGGTTTTCAGGTCCATATTCAATACCAGCGCTTGTCCACTGCTGGGTACTAACAGGCCACACATCATCTTAAAGGTGGTGGACTTACCTGCACCATTAGGACCTAGCAGGCCAAAGATTTCTCCCCGTTTTACTTGAAAACTAACGTTATCCGTTGCGGCAAAACTGCCAAATTTTTTAGTCAGAGAGATAGCTTCGATCACTACCTCCTGAGGATTACCCGCAACGCTTGGCATAATTTGCCCCAGTGCTGATTCACTGGCAGGGTTTCCCCCTAATAAGTCAATAAAGGCATCTTCAAATCGGGGTTCAGCTTCTTCTACCCGGGCTTCTGGTTGACCAAGCCATTCTGGTAGTTTGCTGTGATCCTCCCCTTCACGCAGAATCAGGCGAACAGATTTTCCCTGAATTACCCCATCGCTAACCTGCGGTAGGGCCAGCGCTTTTTGCAACATTTTACGGTTAGTTCCCTGAGTGGCAGCAATCAAGACGCTTCGACCAGCCATTCGTTGGGTTAGCTCCTGAGGTGGGCCGTTAAAAATCAGCTCTCCCTCATTCATTAACAGTACCTGACGGCATTGTTCGGCTTCATCCAGATAGGAAGTACTCCACAGGATCAACATGCCTTCATTCGCCAGTTCGTGCACCATTTTCCACAATTCACGACGAGATATAGGGTCAACACCCACACCGGGTTCATCCAGCAGCAGCACTTTGGGCTGACCGATCAGCGTACAGGCCAAACCCAGTTTTTGTTTCATACCGCCGGAGAGTTTACCCGCCAGCCGGTCGGTAAAACGGGAGAGGTCGGTGAACGTCAGCAGCTTTTCAAATACGGCTTTACGCTCTTCGCCAATAACGCCGCGCAGTTCTGCATATAGATTCAGGTTTTCTATAACTGACAGATCTTCATACAGACCAAATTTTTGCGGCATATAACCTAAAACCGCATGCAGTTCACCATCATCTTTAATGGGGTCGAGACCCACAACCCGAATGGTACCGGAATCCGGCTTAAGCAAACCGGCCAGCATGCGGATTAAGGTGGTTTTACCGGCACCATCAGGTCCAACTAATCCCATCACTGCACCGCTGGCAATTTGTGTTGTCAGGCTGGCGACCGCAGGTTTAGCTAACCCGTTAAAGCTTTTCTCAACGTTATCCAGAACGATATGGTGGATATTTGCTGAGTCAGTATCACTCATGTTGCAGCCTTAACGAGCAGGAAAAGTGATAGTGACCGGCATACCCTGACGTAAATTATCATCCGGATCGGAAACAATAATACGCAGGCGATATACCAGATCGGTTCGAAGTTCAGGGGTTTCGACACTTTTCGGTGTAAATTCTGCATTGGGAGAAACAAAACCAATGGTGCCGTGATAAGGCTTATCAGGCCGTGCATCGGTATAGATTTCAAGTTCAGTACCGGGAACCGCTTTGGCCAGATTGACTTCACTCACATAAGCCCTTATCCATACCGGATTGGTTAATGACAGGCTAAATACCGTATTACTGGCGCTCAGCATACTACCGGGTTCGAGGGCGCGGGTAAGAATGGTTCCTTCAGAAGGAGATAATAAGGTGGTATCTGACAAATTCAGTTCAGCCTGAGCTAAAGCTGCTTCGGCCTGAGACAGGTTAGCTTTAGCTTCAGCAATCTCTTGCGGGCGACTGCCGGTTTCAAACTGCGCCAGCTTATCTTTAGCTGATTGTAAAGTGGCTTTGGCCTGATCCCTTGCATTGCGGGCATCATCAAGGGTATTTGCAGAAACCGATCGGCTTTTCCACAGGCCTAACTGGCGTTGATAGAAGTTTTCAGCATATTGGTAAGCGGCCTGGCTTTGCTCCACTGCAGCTTTGACCTGGGCAATCTCTTCTGTGCGATAGCCTTCCTGTACCAGTGCCAGACGGGCTCTCAGTGATTCGACATTTGCTCTGGCTTGCTGTAGCGCATTGATATAGGGTGCATCGTCCAGTCGACCAAGGATCTGCCCTGATTTTACGCGATCGCCTTCATCAACGGTTAATGAGGCCAGACGTCCACCAACGCGGAAATTTAGATTTACCGTTCTGATATCAACATTGCCATAGAGGGATAACGTAGAATTTCGACTGTTGTTATAGCTATTCCACGAATAAAAGGCGGCAATGGCGCAGAGGATGACAACAATAATCAGAAGGAGTTTTTTCTTGGACATAAGATGCTGGTTCCGTCTCGATTTTGGTTCGATTAACCATAGCGTAATGTCATTAACGTTAGCATAAACAAGGAATGGTTATGAATGTATATTTGAGCGAAAACTTTATCTAAATGAGCGAATAAGCTAAATAGCACTGAAAAGGAGATAAACAATAGGGGGATGTAGCCCGAATAAAGCGTGAGATATCCGGGCCATAAATATTGCAGAAATTAACGGTAGTCAGGACCCACAACAGAATAGCGGCCGCTGCCCAGCATCATGGTGACAATAGCACCAAAGAAATAGAGCGCTTCGGTTTCCAAACCCCATGCACCGACTTTTGTCAGGGTATACATTTTGGCAATACCTACCATTAAAGTCGCGACTAACAGCGTGAAAGCCACAATTAATGCAGCGGGACGAGTGAAGATGCCAAGAATAATCAGGATAGGGGCAACAATTTCACCAATAAAAACGCCGTAAGCAATAAAATAAGGTAATCCCTGACCGACTAACATGTCACCAATCCAGCCAACCCCATGTTCTATTTTAGCGACGCCGTGAAATATCATAAGTACTGAAAATACGACCCTTAAAAGAAGCTTTCCACCGTCCTGATGGTCTGTCAGGCGAGTGAATGACTGATTCAGTTTTGCAAGCATGGTTTTCGTCCTGTTTTACTATCATTAATAATGTATATATTGGGCTATTGGCTAATTTATAGACTTATATCTCGATATATTGCCCGAGAATGGATGAAAGCCCCCCCGCTGGGATGAAGTATAGTTGAATTGTTGTGGTTATCCAGATGTAGATAGATTTATTTTGTTTGGAAAAATAAGCGTTGTAATACCCTGAATGCATTGCAACATAAAAATTTATTTCTTGCATAACAGTTGGTTTTTCAGATCGAGTTTCTATGATTATTTTAGTGATTATTCCATTTTTCATCCTGCAAGAGAGGATAAACCCAAAATAATTTACCAAAATATCCGGAAGTTTATTCCAGGGGGAGCTCTATATGTGGTTATTGAATATACATGGTAGAGGGGGTTTATATTTATTTAGCAGAGTGAAATATTGGTAATTATGACAGTATATCTTATTACAAGATGGGGCTATGCTATGTAGATACGGTGTTATCGATAAATATATTCGGCGTCAGAATTAGAGGTAGAAATAGATTATGGGGCCTTTTAAAAATGATAAAAGTATTAAGCTACTTTTAGAAAAACAGTTACAGTCATATGGTATTAGTCACTATTGCTATTTTCTTCTTCCTAAGTATGCTCAAACTTCACCCATCATCCTTTCGAACTATCCGGAAGAGTGGTTATCATGTTATATCGCCGCGGAACTTTATCTTTTTGATCCGGTTGTAGTGTATGCAAAACAGACAATACTTCCTTTTGCATGGAGCGACATTCTGGCCCCGGGTAAAAGTACGGCGAGTAGCAGTATGGATACTTTTGTCTCACGCTATAATATTTTTGATGGTTTTACCTTTACGCTTCGTGATGCTAATAATCGTCTGGCTTTACTAAGCTTTTGCAATATAAACAGGGAGGATAATTTCCAAGATAATATTCAGAAGAATCTGGCAGATATACAACTTTTACTAATTAAAACTCATGATAAAGTTAATAAAATAATTAATGAAAACCAACTTATTGAGAGTGAAGGTTCAATATTATCATCAAGGGAATTAGAGATACTGCAATGGGTTAGTATGGGAAAAACCTATATTGAGTCAGCTATAATTTTAGGTATTCGTGAAAGAACGATTAAATTTCATATGAAGAATATCGTAAATAAGTTAAATGTCTCAAATGCCAGGCATGCAATAAAGAAAGCGATTGAGTTGAATTTACTTAATTAGATTGTCTGTAGTTGAGCAGATGGTTGTTTTTAAAATTAAAAAAACTGTTCAAAAGATGAGCATCTTAACAAGTAATTTTGGTATAGGAAATAAGTTGCGAGAAAGCTAACTCTTATCACCATGATTTTAAATCATATATTCAACGTGTGTGTACAAGGCCCGGATTTTCAGTCTGAAGAAAGAGTAGGTAAAGTAATTACACCTCATTGATTTATATAATTATTCTTATATTTCCATCTAACATTTTTTGTTTTTCATTACCGTTTTATCATCCTGAAAGTAGTGAATAAAAACTCAGAAAGATATTGTTCTGCGAATTTATTGGTTTTAAGGCCAGAACGTTGAGCTCGAAAAACTACATCTTTCTACTAAACAGACAAATATTTCTTCAGGTTCTAATTATTCATCTCTTTGAGCGCCTGCTCAACATATAAGTAAGCAATTCCCATTACCTGTTGTTGACGGGAAAGATGACCAAAACTGATATTTGTGGCATTGATAAGCACCGTATCCGTTTGATCAAATGGATTGAAACCCGTTTGTTCCTGAATCAGCTGTAACCACTCTTTACCGAATCCACAGCTTCGCCCGTAAAGATATATTTGATTGATATTTAATATATTTAAAAAATTATACAGGCTAAGGCCAATAGATCGAGCGGCTTTATTTACCATACTCCGCAGTTCCTCATCTCCCTGATGGTAATGAGTAATTAGCCATTCGGTAGTCGGGGTTGCTGACAGGCTTTGCTCCTGAGTTGGTCGGGCATGAACTTTACGCATTTTACGCGCCATTTTCTTTAGTGCAGAAAGAGAGGCGATCGTCTCCAGACAGCCATACCGACCGCAATCGCACTGGCTGCCGTCAGGATCGATAATAGTATGCCCTATCTGTCCACTACCATAGAGACTTCCCCGATATATTTGATGGTTAATTACGAATGATGAACCAATGCCATAATCCACATTAATGACGCAGAAATCCTGAAAATTATGATGGTTTTGCCACTTCTCCGCCAGTGCCAGCATAATGCAGTCATTATCGATCAGTAACTCGGTGTTCAGGCGTTCTTCCAGCAAATATTTGATCTCGATAGGATCGTTCCATGGTGCCTGAGGCATATTCTGCGAGACACCGGTAACCGGATTAACCTGACCATGAATAGACAGCGCCAGCCGCAACGGTTGGGGACGATTACGCTGATAATACTCCTGATACAGACGTTCAATTTCTGTTAACAGTGCTTCTGGTGTTGTGGCCTTGATGCTGGTGGATTTCAGGGCGGATTGAGGCGTAATCCAACCGTCGACTAAAACGCTCTCAATCATATAGGGAGTGACGTTGAGGCACAGGATAAAACCCGGCTCGGGGGTAATACGATAACTGCCACCGCTATTTCCGCGGGCATGAAGACTCTCTTGCTGGTGAGATACTTTATTTTCCTGTTCCAACTCTGACAGGATTTTACTAACGGCAGGTATCGAGAGCTGCGATCGCTTTGCCAGCGTAGATTTACTGGCAATCTTTTCCCGATAGAGAATTTCCAACAGAACGCTTTTGTTGTGATGTCGTATGCGCTGATTGTTGAGTCCGTAAGCGGGCATATCACTTAACTCCGTTAACTATAATGCGTGATCATTGTGCATAACTTGTGCATTTTTGTCTATTAGACTGGCCCCAACTTATTTTTCAGTGTTACTGGTTAAATTTGAGGGGCGTTATGAGTCAGGTAAAAGTTTGGCAGGAGATGGTAGATATTCCGACTTATGAAGCGGGAGCTCAGGATATTCATCCTATGTTTCTGGAGCATCGAGTCTATCAGGGATCGTCCGGTGCGGTTTATCCCTACGGCGTAACGGATGTGCTTAGTGATGAAAAGGTGATGAAGTCCTATCGGGCTTTGTGGCTGGAAAATGACTACCTGAAAGTGATGTTACTCCCTGAGTTAGGCGGGAGAGTACATAAAGCCTGGGATAAAGTTAAACAGCGGGATTTTGTCTACCACAATGATGTGATTAAACCGGCACTGGTTGGGCTGTTAGGACCATGGATCTCTGGCGGGATTGAGTTCAACTGGCCCCAGCACCATCGTCCAACCACCTTTATGCCGGTAGATTACTTTATACAGGAGCAGGAGGACGGCTCAAAAACTGTCTGGATGGGAGAGATGGAACCCATGCGCGGCCTGCAGGTCATGACCGGCTTCACCCTTCATCCTAATCGTGCTCTACTGGAAATCGTATCAAAAGTTTATAACGGTAACCCGACACCGCGTCATTTCTTATGGTGGGCCAATCCGGCGGTGAAAGGCGGCGATGGTCATCAGAGTGTATTCCCTCCGGATGTGACTGCCGTATTTGACCATGGTAAACGTGCCGTTTCCTCTTTCCCTATTGCTACTGGTACCTACTATAAAGTGGATTACTCTGCTGGCGTTGATATCTCTCGCTATAAGAATGTCCCGGTACCAACCTCTTATATGGCTGAAAAGTCAGATTATGATTTTGTCGGTGCTTATTGTCATGATGAAGGTGGCGGCTTGCTGCATGTGGCAGATCATCACTATTCGCCGGGCAAAAAGCAGTGGTCCTGGGGGTATAGCGAGTTTGGTCAGGCTTGGGATCGTAACCTGACGGATGAGAACGGCCCCTATATCGAGCTGATGACCGGCGTATTTACTGATAATCAGCCCGATTTTACCTGGCTGGATGCCTGGGAAGAGAAGCAGTTTGTACAGAATTTCCTGCCTTACAACTCGCTGGGGACTATCCAGAATGCATCTTGTGATGCCCTGTTAAAGCTGGAGCGCGAGAAAGAGCAAATCGTCTGGGGGGTATATGCCGTAGCGCCTCTGGTCAATTATCGTTTGGTCATAACCAGTGATAAGCATTCGTCACCGCTATTAGATACTGCAATTACCCTGCAACCGGGAGAAGTACAGCGGGATGTATTACCAACAAACTCTGATGGTCGCTTAACCATTACGCTGTTTGATGCGCAGTCTAAAGCCATATTGAGCTATACCGAGCATCAGCCGCAGGAAACACCGCTACCTGAAGTCGCTAAAGCGCCATTACCTGCAGTGGAAATAACCAGCACGGATGAAACCTGGTTTATCGGCCAACATCTGGAGCAATATAACCACGCCAGCCGTTCACCTTTTGACTATTACCTGCGTGGTGTTGAACTGGATCCATTGGATTACCGCAACAATCTGGCGCTGGCTACGCTGGAATATAATCGGGCTAACGACTCACAGGCGATTGAGTATGCATCTCAGGCGTTAAAACGTGCCCATAAACTGAATAAGAATCCGGCATGCGGGCTGGCCAGTCTGGTCAGAGCCAATGCTTATGAGCGTCAGGGAAAACTTGAGTCAGCCAGAGAGGATTACTATCGCGCCACATGGAGTGGCAACGGTAAATCTGGTGGTTATCTGGGACTTGCTCGTCTGGCAACCCGTGATGTGGACTATCAGCAGGCGCTCTCTTTCTGCCATCAGAGTCTATTAAGCAATGCTGCTAACCAAACGGTCATTTGTCTGAAAGGTCTGGTGTTGCAACTGGCCGGGCAGCGACAGGAGAGCCAACAATGGCTGACTCGCTGGTGTGCGGAATATCCGTTAAATCCAACCTTACATTATCTGCTCTGGCGGCAATATGGCGATGACGCGCATCTGGAACAATGGCGTCAGGTATCCGGTGGTCGCGGCATTAACTCATTGTTGACGGCAGGGCTAATGCTGTCTTGCGGTCAGCCTGAGCTGGCTCAGGAAGTACTATCACTGCTTAACAGTCAGGAAACACTACCACTTTATTTCCGTGCCAGCATGCTGCCGGTTGCTGAACGCGTATCGCTGTTGGCGGATGCCCGTGCAGCTTTCCCTGCTTATGTGCGCTTCCCGAATACATTAGACGAAGTGGACATGCTGGAAAGCCTGACCGAATGCTACTTTGCCCGCCATCTTCTGGCCTGTTTCCACTACAGCAAACGCAACTATCAGCGAGCCGTTGAGCTGTGGCGTGAATGTACGGCTATGCAGCCTGATTTTGCTGATGCATGGCGTGGTTTAGGTATCTATGCGTGGAATAAACAGCGGGATGGAAAGCGGGCGGAAGAGTATCTGGAGCGGGCATTTAGCCTTGCACCACAAGATGCCCGACTGCTGTTTGAACGGGATCTGTTGGACAAGCTACGGGCGATGGATCCGCAAATGCGACTCAATCGGTTAGAACAGCATTTTACCGTTGCGTTACAACGGGACGATCTGACAGCAGAAATGTTGGGCTTGTATAACCAGCTTGGAAAATATTCACAGGCGGCGAAGATCCTCCAACAGCGTAAGTTCCATCCATGGGAAGGCGGAGAAGGTAAAGTCACCGGACAGTATATTTCTAATCTGCTACTGAACGCTTTCCAACATCTGGTACAGCAACAACCCGCTCAGGCCGTTGAGCTGCTGCAACAGGCGCTGCACTATCCAGAAAATCTCAGTGAAGGGCGACTCTCAGGACAAACGGATAACGATATCTGGTTCTGGATGGGGGTTGGTGCTCAACAACAGGGACAAAGCGCATTAGCCCGGAACTGCTTTATCAAGGCCAGCGCTGGCGACAGGGTGATTAATGTTCATCGTTACTACAACGATCAGCCGGTTGATTATCTGTTCTATCAGGGTGTTGCACTGCACTGCCTTGGCGATAATCAGGGTGCTTCAACCATGTTCAGCAGTATGGCGGACTGGGCTGATGAGATGGCGAAGCAAACCGTTGGTCGTGACTTCTTTGCGGTTTCACAACCGGACCTGCTGGCTCTGGATAGTGACCTACAGCAACAGCATCAGGAAAACTGTTTGTTTATTCGGGCGCTGGCCTATCTGGGACAGTCAGACCTACCGGCCTTTGAACAACAAATAGAACGTCTGCTGTCGTTAAATCCTGCTCATAGCCGCGCCCACCAATTCAGCGTGCTGTCCGGGATGCTGGCGGAGTTTGCCGGTTGTGTACCACAGGCGACGCATCCTGAGGAAAGCCAGCTAATCAGAACGTAACTCCGGCAATAAAACGGTTGGGCAATCGGTTATGACAACCCGATTACCCAACCGGAAATAGCGATAGCAGGCAATTAATCACGGCGAGGCAGAGAATGGATATGACGCTTTTTACACTGGCAAATGAGGCGCTGATAGTGAAGGTTTCTTCGATGGGAGGAGCGATTGAGGCGCTGTATGGCTGTCACTACGGGCGTCAGATCCCTTTACTGCGGCCGGGAGCGGCAACAGGTAACGCCGGGCAATCCAGCTGTTTTCCTCTGGTACCGTTCGGCAATCGGGTCACAGGCAATAGTTTTTCTTTTGAAGGTGAAACTTACACTCTGACACCGAATACCGAGTGGGATCCGCATTATCTGCACGGCGACGGTTGGTTAAACCCGTGGATATGTCGGGAACAAAGTGAAGAACGACTGGTGCTGGCGTATCAACACCGTTCAGAAATCTACAGCTATACGGTCTGTCAGTGTTTTGAACTACAGGGATCGTCACTGGTGGTTAGCCTGAGTGTTACCAATCAGGGGGAAGTGGCATTGCCTTTTGGATTGGGTTGGCATCCCTATTTTCCATTAACCGGGCAAACCACGCTACAGGCTAAGGCCGGGGGATACTGGCTGGAAGACCCGCAATGGCTTGCGGGTAAACATCAGACCCTATTGCCAGCAGAACTTGATTTTAATCAGCCAGCATTACTTCCACGTCGCTGGATAAATAACGGATTTTCCCAATGGGATGGGCGGGCACAGATTCATTGGCCGGAACATCGCTGGTCACTCACCATGACGACCGATCCTGCGACACCCTGTTATTTCGTTTTTGTATCCGCCCCCTGTTTTGATGAGGGATATCAGTTTGATTACTTCTGTGTTGAACCCATGAGTCATGCCGCGAATGCCCATAATCTGACACAGGGCGGAGGGCTTAAACGTCTGGCTCCGGGAGAGACATTACATCAAACCATGCGCTTAATCAGCCAGCCGGAGGTGTAACCCAACAGGCGTTGAACTTATGAAAACAGTTTTATCAATTAGCTGGTAGTGCACTGATTTTAAATATTTTATCGACAGCAATCGTAGGTGATATTTATTGCGGTACTGATAGCGTTTTGAAGCTTTATTAGTTTCCCCAGTCTGCTGTCCGATTTCCAATAATGAGAGGAAGAATATGGCAAGCGCAACAAATCAGTTGAATATGGGATATATATGGATGATGTGCCTGGTGGCAGCCTGTGGCGGTTTGCTGTTTGGCTATGACTGGGTAGTTATTGGCGGTGCGAAACCGTTCTATGAAGCTTACTTTTCTATTACCGATCCGGCTCAATCTGGCTGGGTGATGAGTTCCGCTCTGGTAGGCTGTGTGTTTGGCGCACTGATTTCCGGCTGGTGTGCCGATCGCTTAGGGCGCAAGCGTCCTTTGATTCTGGCGGCAATACTGTTTGCTGTTTCATCATGGGGAACCGCCATTGCAGGCAGCTTTGATGAGTTTGTTCTTTATCGCATTATGGGGGGCGTGGGAATTGGTCTGGCTTCTGCTTTGAGCCCGATGTATATCGCAGAAGTGAGCCCGGCAGATAAACGCGGGAAGTTCGTGGCGGTTAACCAGCTTACTATTGTGATTGGCGTACTGGCGGCTCAATTGGTTAATCTGATGATCGCTGAGCCGGTAGAGTCTTCCGCCACGGCTGCTGATTTATTACAAAGCTGGAATGGTCAAACCGGCTGGCGCTGGATGTTTGGCGCGGAATTGGTACCAGTGTTGGCTTTTCTGGTGCTGATGTTTTTTGTTCCTGAATCACCGCGCTGGCTGGCAAAAGCAGGTAAAGTTGAGAAGGCCAGAGGCGTGTTACAGCGCATTGGCAATCAACATTACGCGCAAACCACACTGGATGATATTCTTCGTACTCTGGGAAGTGATTCGCAGAAAGTACCGGTAAGTGAACTACTCAATCCTAAAGTTCGTCCCATCATTGTTATTGGTATTGTGCTGGCAATGTTCCAGCAATGGTGCGGCATCAACGTTATCTTTAACTATGCGCAGGAGATTTTTGCCTCCGCCGGATTTGATATTAACGATACCCTGAAATCTATCGTAGCAACCGGATTGATTAATCTGATCTTTACTATTCTGGCGCTGCCGCTGGTGGATAAATTAGGACGTCGTAAACTGATGCTGATTGGTTCGCTCGGGTTAACCATTATTTATGTACTGATTGCCGGTGCTTATGCCTTTGGCGTTCTGGGATTACCAGTTCTGCTGCTGGTGCTGGCAGCCATTGCAATTTATGCCCTGACGTTGGCCCCTGTGACCTGGGTATTACTGTCAGAGATTTTCCCTAACAGCATCCGCGGTATGGCTATGGCGGTAGGAACCTTTTCACTGTGGATTGCCTGCTTCTTACTTACCTATACTTTCCCGCTACTCAACGCCGGTCTGGGTGCTTCAGGCAGCTTCCTGCTGTACGGCGTCATCTGTATGGCTGGATTTGTGTTTATCCGCGCCCGCGTGCCGGAAACTAAAGGTGTAACCCTGGAAGCATTAGAAGATGTATTGAGTGGCGCTGGGCAAAGTACGAGTGGAAATACCGAGGATATGGTTGAGGTTAAGTAGCGTTTTGTTTGTTTTTATTCCCGTGGATATTCCGGCCGGAATATCCACGAAAGCTGATAATTTCATACACCGATATCTACCCGATGTATTTATGCCACAAACCCCAAAAACGCTTAAGAAGCCCCTGGCTTGCTACACCAGTTATTTGCCTGCTTAATCCCGCCATTCGGCGAGCTATAGCCCAAACAACCAAGCATAGAGTCAAAGATCTCTTTGTGGTTTAGCGTCACGCCTGTCCGATGTTTGGCTTTTAGCCTCTCGAACGCATCATGACGTTCCGGCTGTTTTAAAAAACTGTCTGAGGCCCAAACCATAATGGGCACGCGGAACTGTTCTGGCGGAGCCATTTCCCTTGGCGTGGCGTGGAAGTGCGCATTATTACTGATGGATTCACCGTGATCGGCGGCATAGAACACCAGCGCATTTTTATCCCGCATTTGATCAATCACATTATCAATAAAGGTATCAACATACAGCACGCTGTTATCAAAGGAGTTAATCAACTGCGCCTTGGTACATGAGCGGTCAATGCCCATACATTCAGGTGTATAGCGCGCAAAACTGGCTGGATAACGTTGAGAGTAGAGATAGTGAGAACCTTTAGTATGCAGTATCACTAAGTGTTTACCGTCAGGGTAGCGCTGTAGTGATTTCTGTAACTCATTGACCAACAGCATATCATCGACAGGTTTGCCATCGTTACGCTTCTCTGAGGCAATCGTTTCACGAAACTGGTAGTCGTTAACGTTGGTATCGTTATAGAACCACAGTTCGCTTTGCATGGCGAAAAGCTCAGAGGTAAATCCTAAAGACTTCATTACTGAAAAGACATTTTTCTCTTGTAATGTACGCTGGGCATTATCTTTAGTACCCCCTTCACGTACAAACATACAAAGCAGGGAGAGTTTAGTCGCAGTATCGCAAGACTTGCCTTTGAACATCAGGAGATTCTCTTCTTTCTCCATTTTTGGCGTAGTTTGTCGATAATAGCCCAGCATACCCATATGATCCCAGCGGGTGGTTTCCCCAATGATGAACACCACATAGGTGTTATCGATATCCGCGGGAGCTACATAGGTAAATTGTTTAGCAGGATCAAACAGGTCCTGAGTATTCTGACTGCCTTCTACTTTGGTATAGGCAAACAAACCAAGTGCCGCCAGCCAGTTAGAAGGAAGATAGGAGTGAGCGACTACGCCACCATAGCTTGGCAGGTCCGTATTAGACTGTATTTCTTCACTTTTCTGCTCATAACCTTGAAGGTGAAGCGGTAACCATACTAATACCGCAGCTATCAGCAGTATGGCTAATGGTTTTCTGCGCTGGCCTGGGGTTTTAAGCTGCTCCATCAGAGTATGACGTAAATTATTTTTCCAGATGAGCAACAACGGCAGAGCGCTAACCAATACCATCCATAAAATCAAATGCCAGCCGATAGACTCTTTATTCATATCCATATCGGTAGTGAGCACGGATATGACAACACCGTAGCCAATAACCACGTTGAAAAAGATCATGTAGTAGCTGGCCGCGACGGATATTAAGACAAACAGGGTGGCAGTTATGCGATAAAACAGTTTCCCCCCAAGGGATAGCAGACGCATAAGGAAAAAAGTAAAAAGAACAATAACCAGAATTTCGGTAGCGGCTTCGATGACTTTATCAAAACTTAAGCTGTGGCTAAAGCGGCGGTAAAATACGGAAAGGTTAAGAAAGATACCAATATAAATAGCTAATATTAAAGATATTTTTTGTTGTGATAACGCTTTGAGTCTGTTCATAAAGTTGATGTATCGGGTTGGCTCATCCGGTTTAGCTTTGTGATGGTCAGACAGTGTATATAAAAAATAGTGCAATTAATTTTTATTATTATTAATAACAATGTGTTGTAAGTTCACTAACAGGTCAATTTTTAGTAAATCAATCGAATTTATATAATTATTTCAGTCTGTTAACGTTAGGAAAATAACCAAATAAACCAATGGTCAATAATCGTTATTTTCCTGATTATCGTGCTTTTGAGGCGTGGAAGTGTTGTATTGTGGCAGCACAGGTGTTGTTACTAAATCAATTTATAACCAACAATAATTACTTTGGCGTATCCCAGGCCGAAAGATCAATGTCAGTCACTCTGTCCTGCACACGATAAATCTTCCATGCGCCATGCTCTAACCGCAGAGAAATATATAACGTCTGCTCCATGTCATTGGTCTTCCCTAAATGGATGTCCACTTCTGCGCTATTGCCATCAATGGATTCACGTAATACCTCGATCTCAGAGGCCCAATTATCACCATAATCCTGAGCACTGAGATAATAATCAGCATCTAATGGGTCTTCACTGTTATTAATTTTATTCAACAGGTTAAGGGTTTCCTGACTGATATATTGCTCGAAGGTCTTTTTATCTTCAGGTTCTGCTGATGGCAGGCGTTCAATATTGGTCATGTACCAGTGATAAAACGCAATAACTTGCTGTTGTGGTGTAGCCTGTTTTTCCATCGCTGATCCAACATCTTGCTCCGTTGCCAGTGTGTTTTGCCATAAGACAGGGGTTGTCAGCAGCAAGGCCAATAACAAAATTTTTCTTAGCATAATCATTTCAGCGTTGTACCTGATTGAATAGAGATAGTGGGGAATTTTAAGGGACGAAACGGTAGGAGAAAAGGGGCAATAAACAATATAAAAGCCGCCAATAAAAAAGGGGTGCTGGAGCACCCCAAAATCCTACAGAGAGGAGGTGGAACTTAGCGCGCTAACCAGCCGCCATCAACGGCGATGGTGTAGCCATTAATATAGTCAGAAGCAGGAGATGACAGGAATACCGCCGGGCCCATCAGGTCGTCAGGTAAGCCCCAACGGCCAGCCGGAATACGGTCCAGAATTTCTGCACTACGGCTTTCATCGGCACGTAACTGCTGAGTATTGTTGGTTGCCATATAGCCTGGAGCGATAGCATTAACGTTAATACCGTGTTTTGCCCACTCGTTAGCTAACAGACGGGTCACTCCCATCACTGCGCTTTTCGATGCAGTGTAAGAAGGAACGCGAATCCCTCCCTGATAAGAGAGCATCGATGCGATATTGATGATTTTACCGCCGTGGCCTTGCTTGATAAATTGACGAGCAACCGCCTGAGACATAAAGAATACGGTTTTGATGTTGAGGTTCATTACATCGTCCCAGTTCTTTTCGGTGAAATCGATAGCATCTTCACGGCGGATAATACCGGCGTTGTTGACCAGAATATCGATTTTACCGTACTCAGCCAGCGCTTTTTCCAGCAGGCTAGGGATACATTCAATGCTGCTCAGGTCTGCGGTCAGGCTTAAGAAACGACGGCCCAGCGCTTTCACTTTCTCGATAGTTTCGGTCGGTTCAGTGATGTTTACACCAACAATGTCACAGCCGGCTTGCGCCAGACCTAATGCCATACCCTGACCCAAACCGGTATCACAACCGGTCACCATCGCTACTTTACCTTTCAAATTGAAAGAATCTAAAATCATGACAAAATCTCCCTAGTGGGCCGCCCTTGGGTTGCCCATTTTGATATAAAAGCGGCCGGTATCACCGGCCGATAACAGATGAATGAATTAACGGATATCTTTGATCTTCACATGGTCCATATCATCGTAGGTTTGGTTTTCACCAATCATGCCCCAGATGAAGGTATAGTTTTTAGTACCCACGCCGGAGTGAATTGACCAGCTTGGTGAAAGGACGGCCTGTTCGTTGTGTACCAGAATATGACGGGTTTCTTGTGGTTGACCCATCATGTGGAAGACGGCATTTTCTTCGTCAATATTGAAGTAGAAATAGGCTTCCATACGGCGCTCATGAGTGTGAGTTGGCATGGTGTTCCATAAGCTACCTTCAGCCAGTTTGGTTAAGCCCATGCTTAACTGACAGGTTTCTACCACTTCAGGGATCAGGTATTTGTTAATGGTGCGCAGGTTGCTGGTTTCCGGGCTGCCTACAGTCATTGGAGTCACATCGGCACGGGTAATTAGCTTGGTTGGATAAGCCATATGGGCCGGTGCGCAGTTATAGTAGAACTTAGCTGGTTTAGCGGCATCAACGCTGTTGAAAATGACTTCTTTTGCGCCTTTACCAATATAGATAGCTTCTTCATTACCGACTTCATAACGGGTACCGTCAACGGTAATAACGCCTGCACCACCGATATTAATCGCACCAAACTCACGACGCTCAAGGAAGTAACTAACCCCTAATTGTTTACCCACTTCAGTACCGATAGTGACGCTCTTGCTGACCGGCATGATGCCACCGACGATGATGCGATCGATGTGGCTGTAAGTCATGGTGTATTGGTCCGCTTCAAAGATTTTTTCAATCAGGAATTCGCGGCGTAGTTCAGTGGTATCCAGTTTTTTAGCGTGATCGCTGTGAATACTTTGACGAACTTGCATATCAGAACCTCTTTAACAAAATGAATAACAAGGATTATTTATCTTATCTCCGCCATGCGGTAGGCTAATCCACTGTCTTTATCAGGAATCAATCCTGTTAGTGTAGCCGCCATTTAAAACCAATGGCGGCACCTGTCATGCTTATTGTGGTTGTGGAAGCTTATAAGCCTGGCGAGCCAGCAGTTTCCAGTCACCGGCTTTATCTTTTTTCCATACCTGCATGACGCCAATTTTCACTTCACCGGGCTTACCGCTGTCGTTGGTTTTGGCTTCAAAAATGTGTCGGACAATAGCCACATCACCCTCTACGTCGACCGTTTGGTCATTCAGGTTTAGCGTCACGAAGCTGGATTTGCCGGTAACAATCGCATCAACAAACTCGGCGTTGTTCTCAACCCGACCGCTGGAGTGACCGTAACTGAGGTTTGGTGCTCCCACTTTTTCCAGCTCGGCCTTTTTGGCACTTAACATCGCCTGACGCATAGTTTCGACTGCATTATTTACCGCTGTGACATCCGCATTTTGAGCAAAGCATGTACTGCTGATTAACAATGAGAACAGTGCTGCACCTAATATTTTTTTCATGTTTCTTATCCCGTATCCTTGATTAAATAACCCAGAGTTCAAAACAACGTAGATAGTGTGTAAACCTTAAGCTTTGTCGGTGACGCCAGCAGTTTCAGGTTCTTTCACTGCCGTTTTATGGCCCATACGTTTTGCCCACATGGCGGTAATAATTGGCACCAGAACTGAAGTGACGATAACCGAAGTCGCAACCAGTGCTGTTGCAGCAGGAGCAACTGGCTTGAATTGAGGCAGCATTTCTGCAATCAGTACCGGTGTGGCAACCGCAGCCCCTGCGGTACTTGAGGCCGCAACCCCCGCAGTTCCGTTACCTCCACCAATAAATTTATCGGCAATGATTAATGGGATACCGGTGACAATAATAACGCCTACACCTAACAGAATACCTAACAGACCGGTTTCCAGAATAACGCCCAGGTTGATGGTGTTACCCAGTGCGAAGGCGAAGAATGGAATCAGGGTATGTACCGCTTTGCTGAAGAACTCACGCAGTTCAGGGTCCAGGTTACCCAGTGCAAAACCGATCAGGAATGGCAGAACGGCACCAACGAAAGCCTGAGGTTCGAATGAGGCAATACCGGCAGTACCCAGAATGATCATGGTCATTAACGGACCGGATTCAACAGACATCAGTACGAATGCACCGGCTTCTTCTTTTGAACCGTATTGCTGCATGATAGAGGCATACAGGCCACCGTTAGTCATGTCCATCGCTGCAACTAATGCCAGAGTCGACATACCCGCGAAGAACCCAACTTCAACGCCGTGTTCAGGAATGATTTGTGATGCGATGGCGGCAACCACCCAGGCGGTAGCAATTTTAGTAATAACCAGCGTACCCGATTTACGTAATACCGTACCCGTTGCGCTCAACTGAATGGATGCACCCATACAGAAGAACCAAACCGCCAGAATTGGTACGGTACCGGTGATTAAACCGTTAGTGAATGAACCAAAATATTTACCCGCGCCAGGAGACAGAGTATGGCAAATAGCGCCTAAGAACAGAGGAACCAGCATCAATCCGCCAGGGATTTTGTCAATTGCCTGTTTGATTTTCATATTATTTCCACCTAGTCAGTAAGTTATTTTCAATAACGATAAGCGTGTGATTGATATCGTTGCTGAATAAACCAAAAAGTATCCTGTGACCACGCAATAACGACAGTATCAATTATTGTGTAGCTTGATGTTATTAATTTAAGTAGTTGCGACTGCTCTTTTAAGACAAGTTCAGAAAAATATCCCTGTTTTAGTCAGGGTTTATATCTGCCTGATTTATCTTTGCTATTAGTTAATAGATTCTGGTTAAGAGTAGTTGGCTCCTTATGGCGTTGTTGGTTCCAATAATTAAAAGTTAATGAAATTCTTTAACGGTTTCTGCGATATTTAATTTTCAAAATAAATCATATTATTGATAATTAATGATTTATTGTTTTTTTATTTGTTCTGGTTCCGTTTCGCAGCTCTGTTTTAGTTGGTGCAATCCTAGCTAATTATGATGGTGGTTAGCTGTGATCTGAGTCATACAAATTATATTTTGTTTGTAAATATGAAACATCGTTTCAAAATTATGATTACGCTATTTCAGTAAAATCAGCCTGCTGTGCCGGTGCTGTCTGTAATGTGGCTGTTTTGTTGTTTTATTTAGTGATTGATAAAAAATGGAAATTTATAAGTAGGATTTTTTTGAATTTAATTGACTTTAAAGCGTGGTGGTTATTGGAGATTTGGTGAATTTAATCAATCAGCGTCCGCGTATATTCCGACCGTAAATACGGTATTGCACATATCACCTATGTACTCGGCCGGAAGACCGTTACACCTGGCTGTGGAGTGCGCTAGGCCTGGCCGGGTTAGGGGCAGTTATGAAACACCTTGCGGTGTTTCACCCTTCGGGCCAGCGCTGATATTGGTCCGGCGAGCTCTGTAGCTGAGTACAGATTGTTTACCGACCGTTCCCGGTGCAGATATAAGCACCGTGTTATTACGGTCGGAATATACATTGTCACTAATTTATTCGGTTTGTCAGTACTACGAGCAGCATGGATGTTGCTCGTAGTACTTTCAGATTTTGTGGTTACAGCATTTTCCTAATGACATAATGCAAAATCCCGCCGTTTTGGTAATAGGTCAGTTCATTACCGGTATCAATACGGCAGCGGGTATTGATGATGTCATGGTGACCATCGGCATGTGTGATAACCACAGTGACGGTTTGCCCCGGTTGCAGGGTAGCTAAACCGGTAACGGTAATGGTTTCATCACCGGTTAAACCAAGCGATTTGCGAGTGACTCCCGGTGCGAACTCCAGCGGTAAAATACCCATACCAATCAGATTAGAACGGTGGATACGTTCAAACGATTCGGCAATCACTACGCGGACGCCCAGCAGCATCGGTCCTTTTGCTGCCCAGTCGCGACTGGAGCCAGAGCCATACTCTTTACCGACGATAACCGCCAGCGGTACCTTGTCTTGCTGGTAACGCATTGCGGCATCATAAATGGGCAGGGTCTCTTTAGTTGGAACATAACGGGTAAAGCCACCTTCAACACCAGGCACCATTTCGTTACGAATACGGATATTGGCAAAGGTACCGCGCATCATCACTTCGTGATTACCCCTGCGCGAGCCATAAGAGTTAAAATCTTTAGCTTCGATACCATGATTGTTGAGATAGATTCCCGCCGGACTATTGGCCTTAATATTGCCGGCCGGAGAAATATGGTCTGTGGTGACGGAATCCCCCAGCAGTGCCAGAATACGGGCATCATGAATATCCTGTACCGCTTCTGGTTGAGCCTGCATGGTAGTAAAGAAAGGAGGATGGCGGATATAGGTGGAATCTTCCTGCCAGTGATAGGTTTGTGATGCTTCAATTTTGATGGATTGCCACTCTTCGTCACCATCAAATACTTCCGCATACTCTTTGCGGTACATGGCTGCGGTAACGCCTTCAACCGCCTGAGCGATTTCATGAGAAGAAGGCCAAATATCTTTCAGATAAACGGGATTTCCCTGCTTATCATGCCCCAGCGGATCCTGAGATAAATCAATGTTCATATTCCCCGCCAGCGCATAAGCGACGACCAGCGGAGGTGAGGCCAGCCAGTTCGTTTTTACCAGTGGATGAATCCGGCCTTCAAAGTTACGGTTACCGGAGAGTACGGCTCCAACGGTTAAGTCCCCTTGTTTGATAGCCTCTTCAATTGGTGCCAGCAACGGACCGGAGTTACCAATGCAGGTGGTACAACCATAGCCAACCAGGTTGAATCCCAGAGTTTCCAGGTAGGGGGTTAACCCGGCGGCATTCAAATAGTCAGTAACCACTTTAGAACCAGGTGCCAGTGAAGATTTAACACATGGCTGACGCTGTAAGCCTTTCTCCACGGCTTTTTTAGCCAGAAGCCCGGCTGCCAGCATCACACCGGGGTTGGATGTGTTAGTACAGGATGTGATAGCGGCGATAGCTACCGCTCCCTGTTTCAGAGCAAAGTGCTTATTCTCTTCCAGAGTGACAGGCACCTGCTCGACACGGGGTGTCCGCGCGGTAGTGTCCAGTTGAGTGTAGGCTTCAAAAGCCTGTTTAACATTGCCCAATGTGACACGGTCCTGAGGGCGTTTAGGACCCGCCAGACTGGCTTCTACCGTGGATAAATCCAGCGACAGGGTGCTGGTAAATATGGGTTCATCACCGGGATAACGCCATAGTCCCTGCGCTTTACAGTAGGCTTCAACCAGTGCAATTTGCTGTTCCGCGCGGCCAGACAAGCGCATATAACGCAGCGTCTCTTCATCAACCGGGAAGAAACCGCAGGTCGCACCAAATTCCGGTGACATATTCCCGATGGTGGCACGATCCGCCAGCGTCAGACGAGCCAGACCATCGCCGTAGAACTCAACAAATTTGCCCACTACACCATGCTGGCGCAGCATTTGGGTTACGGTCAATACCAGGTCGGTAGCGGTAATGCCCTCCCGTAGTTGTCCGGTCATTTTGAAACCAACCACATCGGGGATTAGCATTGAAACTGGCTGGCCCAGCATGGCGGCTTCAGCTTCAATACCGCCAACGCCCCAGCCCAGAATGCCCAGTCCGTTAATCATGGTGGTATGGGAGTCAGTACCTACCAACGTATCCGGATAGACCATCAGTTTGTCATCCTGCTGTTCCTGCCAGACGGTTTGCCCTAAATACTCGAGGTTGACCTGATGACAAATTCCGGTTCCCGGTGGTACCACACGGAATCGACTGAAGGCTTTTTGTCCCCAACGCAGGAAGGCATATCGCTCGTGGTTGCGCTGCATTTCCAGCATCACGTTGGTGGTAAAAGCTTGTGCATTAGCGTAATCATCCACGGTGACCGAGTGGTCAATGACCAGGTCGGCGGGCGAGAGAGGATTGACTTTACTGGCATCTCCTCCAAGCCGGTGAACGGCTTCCCGCATGGCGGCCAGATCGACAATGGCCGGAACGCCGGTAAAATCCTGCATTAATACTCGCGCCGGACGATAGGCGATTTCACGATCCGCATGACCGCTTTCCAGCCACTTAACCAGTTCAGCCAGATCGGCTTCCTGTACCGTGTCGCCGTCGATAAAGCGCAGCAGATTTTCTAATAAAACTTTAAGAGATTTAGGCAGGCGTTCGATATTGCCTAGCTGAGTGGCGGCTTTTGACAGGCTGTAATAGTGATATTTCTGTTGGCCGACCGTTAGGGTGTCAAGGCTCTGTTGACGTAGATCAGATGACATAGCTCCTCCATTAATGACCGATATTGCTGGCATCTGCCAGTCGTTATTTTTGAAGTGCTGCTTGGTTGTATTAAAGATAACACAAATATTTCACAACATTTGGTTAACATTTGTAAAGATCGGTGGGGCTATTAATGGGATAGGCGAAGAGAGTGAGCCACGGTAATCAGGAACAATATTGAGTGCCGGTGGTAATGAAAGGTGAGGCGCCGGGTTGGGCCCGACGCATGTTTAATGGGGCAATGACAGGTGAGTGTTTACTTACCATCTCCCAGCATAATCGCCAGCCGTTGTCCTGACGGGGTGGCTTCCAGCATGATTTTTGCCACTATGGTTAGGGGAACGGAAAGTAGCATTCCCACAGGCCCTAATAGCCAGCCCCAAAATATTAACGAGAGGAAAACCACTAAGGTAGATAAGCCCAGTCCTCGCCCCATAACGCGTGGCTCAATGACATTACCAATCAGAATATTCACTACGATAAAACAGGCGGTCACTACCAGCGCATCGGATAGCCCACTAAACAGCAGGGTTTGTAACACCGGTGGAACGGCTGCAATCACGGAACCAATATTAGGAATATAGTTCAGCAAAAAGCCCAGCACGCCCCAAAGCATGGCGTATTTAACATTAAGCACGGAGAGGAATAACCAAATGACCAGCCCGGTTGCAAGGCTGATGGCGGTCTTGATGGTCATATAACGGCTGATGCTATCCAGAGCGGCCTGAATTCCCAACATTCCCTGCTGTGGATTATTCAGCGCTTTCCCCAGTTTGCCGGGAAGGGTTTGAACTTCCAGCAGCATAAAGACCACGGTCATTAACAGTAAAAAGATATTGGTCATCATGCCGGAAAAACCGGACAGCATACGGGTAATAAAACCTACCAGCGCACTGGGATCGAAATACTGCATCAGCTCTTCATTAGATATATGAATGTTTACCTGCGCGGTGTAGGCCTGAAAAGTACGTAAGTGTTCGCTAATTGGCGCACGATATTGAGGCAAGGTACGGGTAAATTCATTCAGCGAAGAGCCCAACAGGCTGGCGGTCATAAACATGCCTATCACAATGGCAACAATAATGATTAATACCGAAAGTACGGACGGTATACGCCAGCGAGCCATTATTCGTACCAGAGGGTAGAGAACAATGGACAGGAAAAGTGCCAGCAAAAAGGGAACCACGATCTGGGAGGCTGCCTTGATACCGGATAGAATAATTACCACTGAGGCCAGCATTAGCAGGGTACGTAAACCCATCGCGGATAAATCAGTTTTCAATCCAGTTTCTCTTCTGTAATAGGCAAATCGAAGGGCATTATGACATAAACCAGACAATCACGCCTGTTTGATACTTTTGCTGCTTTATTGATGGTTATCGCCGGTTTTTATCGTAAATTGTTAGCATGATAAGTTATTTAGTTTCCTGGTATCAGGTTTGCCTACTGCTGTTAGTGGGATTTCCTCAATCAACTCAATACTGACCGGCATTTGGTAGCGGGCAACGCGTGGTTTTAGCCACTGAATTAACGCCTGAGTATCAATCTCTCCGTCAGATTGGCTAACGACAAATGCTTTTAACCGCTGACCAAACTCCTTATCTTCAATACCCATTACTACGCACTCCCTGACCAACGGGTTTTCAGCCAGAACTTTTTCCAGCTCAATGGGATAGATATTCTCACCTCCAGAAACAATCATGTCATCGCTCCGGCCGCTGAGGAAGTAGTAGCCATTGGTGTCGCGAAAGGCTAAATCACCGGTTGTGACCAAATCATCCGTTTGTTGAGCTGCCCAGCTACATTGAACCTGCAATAAGCCAACGGTGTTATCACCGGTGATCAACTGACCCGTGGAGACATCGCGCAGACAGAGCGTTAAGCCATCAATAGGTAATCCAATGGTGTCCGTTGCACTGGCCAGATCGTCTGGCGTAGCGATGGTACAGACCCCCGCTTCTGACGTGCCGTACAGGTTAAAGAGCCGTTTACCCAGTAGCGTTTGCGTTTCGCTCACCAGCGTTGGCGGCAGAGCCGCTCCGCCAGAAATAATACAGTGCAACGATGTTAAGCGTGTTGGATAGCGATGTAGCATACGGCTTAGCATCAACGGAACCAGCGTGACCACTTCTATCTGTTGCTGATTTATCAGCTCTGCCGCTTGTTGTGCTTCAAAACGGCGAGTCAGATAGATAGTGGAACCGAGTAGGGTGGCAATACAGAGTGTTGCCAGACCAAAGCCATGGTAAATCGGCGTAGCGATATATAAAGAGCGGTACTGATGTAGTTTTAACTTATCCAATAGCGCCATCAATGGATTAATAAAGGCAAACAGTGAGGGCTTGCGCACCGCTGATTTAAATTCACCGCTGGTGCCGCCGGTCAGTACCACAATTTTTCCCGGACCATAAGTGATTTTGCCCATCGGTCTGACGGACATTTGGCTATAGGACTCAATGGATGGCGCTGAATGATGGCTGACGGGTAAGCATTGCCCATGATAGCCCGCCTGTTGAATGACAGGAAACAGTTCAGGGTCGTGAATAATTAAATGAAACTGACGCCGATGAATCAATGCGGCTAACTGCTGAGAGCTGATTTCGCTGTTAATTAAACAAATATCTGCACCGGTAGCGGAGCTGGCAAACAGTGTTTTAAGCAGAGAAGCATGATTACGACAAATAATCGCCACCTGCCGACCCGACGCAACCTGATGTTGTGTCATCAGTAAACCGGCTACCGCCCGGGACTGTTGGTACAGCTGTTGATAGCTTAACGATTGATTTTCATCCTGAACCGCTCTGCGTTCGGGGTAACGTTGGGCGCTATAGCCTGATAGCGCCATCAAACTAATACCGTTAGTTCTGATTGAGGCTATCAGCGCGGATATACCTTTAAACGATAATAAACCGGTATTACGCAGTAATTTAAACTTATTCATCAGATTTACGCTTTAAATAGTAACGACAGCAGCCAGCCCATAGCTGATGGAAGGTCACTGAGGCCAGTTGAGCCAACAGACTCCACCAGGGGCGAATACAGGATTTGCGAGTGAGCAGAGTCCGGCAGATAATTTCTACCGCTTGCTCAACTGACAGTGCAGGCACCGGTTTATCAGCATAAACCGGTGCGATCATGCGGGTGTTAACCAGCGGAAAATAAATGGAAGAGACCGCTATCTTTGCCAGTTTCAATTCCGGTTCCGCACAGCGTAGCCACTGATCAAATGCGGTTTTTGAGGCCTGATAAGCGGCCCAGTAAGGGGTTGGTGCCAGTAGCACATTCAGGGCTGATACATTGACAATTTGCCCCCGAGTTTTCTTCAGCAGAGGGATCAAACCGAGGCAAAGCTGAACCGGAGCAAGATAATTCAGGCGGATAGTGCGTTGAAAATCATGTAGCCTGTCCAGTGAATCCATCAGTGGACGGCAGATAGATTTCCCCGCATTGTTAATAAAAATATCGATATCGCCCAACTGTTGTAATTGATTGAGCAGTTCGGAGCATTGTTCTTCATTGGTCAGATCGCAGGCAAAAATATGACAGTCAACGGATTTGGATGCCAACCGTTGCTGAATTTGCTGTAGCTTTTCTGCGGTGCGGGCAACCAGAATTAACCGAATCTGACAGTCCGCCAGCATCTCTGCCACTGCTTCACCGATGCCATAGCTGGCACCGGTAATCAAAATAGTTTTGTTTTGCAGATAGCGATTTAACGCGGCTTTATCCGGTTGACGGTAAGGGAAGAGCAGGTATTTGGTAAGTGTTGCGGTAAGCGTATTCATGCATCCAGTTCCATAGCGTTCCCTGACAATCATCCAATAGGCTGACAGAAATAACACGATGAAACGATTTTCTCAATCCGGGTGAGGCGATGAATAAAAGCATGCCGATAAAGCCAGAGTGGGTATAATGGGGTTACTTCAACTGAAAAAATAGTAATTTATGATTTTTCAATTGCTTACTGTGGGCTGACTGAGATGAATGACACACACTCGACGCTGATTAAACAACTCTGTGAGCGTATTGCAGAGCCAGATAATACACCGCTATACCTGAAGTTTGCAGAAACGGTCAAAATGGCTGTGCGTACTGGCGTATTACCGCCGGGCAATATTTTACCGGGAGAACGTGACTTAAGCCAGTTAACCGGGGTGTCGCGAATTACCGTACGCAAAGCCATGGAGATGCTGGATGAGCAGGGGGTGGTTATCCGTTCCCGCGGATTCGGTACCCAAATCAACGATAAGTTTGAATACTCATTAAAAGAAGCCAAAGGTTTCTCTCAGCAGGTAGAACTGCGGGGAAAAAAACCAAATACTCTGTGGGTTAACAAGAGCATTGTGAATTGTTCTGATGAAGTAGCCGAACAGCTGAAAATTCCGGTTAACAGTCAGGTATTTATGCTTAAGCGAATTCGTTATGTGGATGATGACCCGGTTTCTATTGAAGAGTCCTATGTTCCGGTCGAGTTGATAAAAAATGCCGATGATATCGGTATGTCGCTGTATGACTACTTCCGCAGTCAGAACATTATTCCTCAGCGAACCAAAAGCAAAGTCAGTGCCCGTATGCCGGACGTTGAGTTTCAGTCACATATTAAGCTGGATGGTGCGGTACCGGTGTTGGTGATTAAGCAGGTGGTGTTTGATCATTTGAATCGACTGATTGAGTATAGTGTTAATTTGTGTCGTAGTGATATGTATGTTTTTGTTTCGGAAGAGTAATTCTTAGTACTGAGAAGGTTTCGTCCACCAATAGTGTTGTGTTTGAATTGGCGGCGGTGCATGTGGCCGAGTCAAGGGGGCTGGCGAGCCTCCTTAACAATCCCGCGCTTTCGCACACGAATTCAGGTCGCTTAGGCGACTTCCCTCCGCCTTCGTTCGGGCTTACGCACCGGCATGGATTCGTTCCAGACGAAGCCATGCCTCGCCCAACATCCCTGTTGGGCGTTCTCCCTCTCTCAGTTGTCGGCTGAATTCCAGTGCTCTTTGGGAAGGGCAAGGTCCAATAACCAAAGAACGAGGGCTGAAGGTCAAAGATTTAAGTGTATTGTCTAAGATATTCCGATAACTCAGCTACCGATGGCGCGCAGTCGCCGCCGCGGTGGCTGACGACGTAGGAGGCGACGGCGTTTCCCAGGGTTACCGCATCAGCCAGTGGCCAGCCGGAGGAGAGGGCGGCGAGGACGCCGCCGGCGTGGCTGTCACCGGCGCCGATGGTGTCGACCACCTGAGCAGGGAACGGTTTGACCCAGCCTTTTTGTTTACCGTCGTGATAACAGGCGCCTTCTTTATCTACCCGAATAATCAGTGGGCAGCCGTAGCGGCTGTACCAATCATCTGCCAGCGTTTCGGCACTCAGAGCAGAGGTATGACCGGATATTCTGGCGTCCATTAGCTCGGCTTCCTGACGGTTGAGAGAGACCATTGGCTTGAGGGCCATCAAACGAGCTAATTGCTGTTCTGATATATCTTCAATACGTGGGCCAAAATCGATAAACAGCTGAGTGCTGCTTTCTAATGACTCCAGCCAGTCAATCAGGACTTCACCGGTGGCAGAGGCTAACTGGTAGCCAGAGAGATAGATCAGGGTATCCGGTTGCAGTTTAAGACTTCTCAGGGTCTCGCTGTCCCATTGGTTTTCCACACCGCTGACAGAAAGGAAGGTACGTTCACCGTCGGGTTCGACTAATGCCAGGCACCAGCCGTTATCGCCTTTGTCGGTTTCCAGTGCGGAAACGATACCTTTTTCCTTCAGGGTTTTACGGATAATATCGGCCCAGATGCCTTGCCCCATCGGCAATGCATTAAGGGAAGATAGCCCTAATCGATGCAATGTGATGGCAATATTCAGCGCACAACCACCTACATTAACTCCCTGCTGGTGCAGCTCAATATCACTGCCTCGATGGGGCAGTGAATAAGCATCGGCAATCACATCAATCACCGCGGCACCAATCACGCAAATGGGGCGTTGATTAATTAACGATGGAAGTTGTTTTTTTAGCTCAGCGGCGTTCATAAGCGGCCTCTCTTTGATGACGAAGCTGGACAAAAGTCTGGCTGTAGCGGGTGAAATCCAGCTGATTGACCCGATCCAACTGCTGTTTTAACTGCGGGTCAATGCGTTCAATTCCGTGTAAAGCACCGCAAATGGCGGTTGCCATCGCGCCAATAGTATCGGTATCACCACCGAGGTTGGCGCACAGAATAGCACAGCGGTTAGGGTCGGTTTGTGCCAGTTCGACCATAGCGATGGCCGCAGGTACGGATTCAATGGTGCTGGTGCCGGCACCCACCAAATGGTAAATCTGCTCCATGCCTTGTTCAACGCCTTCGGCCCGTCTGGCGGTGTGCAGCGCCAGCTCGATTCTGGCTGCCATCGAAGCGCTAAAGGTGGTGATATGCTTTTCCTGTGCCGCTTTGGCGACCGCAGGAAGCTGATCGCAAATTTGTGACCAACAGACACCATCGATAGCTTTAGAAATTGCCCAGGCAACCGCTACTGCACCGGCAATTGCGACGTCAGATTTATGGGTTGGGCTGGAGGCTTTTGCCACATCGGCAATAAAATCATCCAGCGAGTGGGTTGGCAGCAGGCAGCCAAGTGGAGAAACTCGCATGGCAGCACCGTTAGTGACGCCATTATTTTCTAACTGCTCAATGGGGGTGCCTTGCTTAATAGCATTAAGGGCAATTTTGGAGGTTGGTCCTAATACGTTCTTATTAAAGGCATCGAACGCTTCTGCCCAGCTCATAATATTACGGCCAATAATCGCAGGTTCAATTTCCCCTTTGCACTCAATAATGGCATCTGCCAGCGCCAGTGCCATAGACGTATCATCGGTGAATTCGGCGGTATTGAAATAGCAGGCGGCGTTATTTTCAGCCGGTCCCGGTAAAAAGCGATCTATCCAGCCAAAATAGGATTTGACCCGAGAACGAGGCCACAACTCCGAGGGCATCCCCATCGCGTCGCCCAAAGCCTGGCCATAGAAGGCTCCTAAAATGCGGTTCTCTTTATTCATCATAAACCCTTAATATTGACTTTATTGCTGTACCGCGGAATTCACTGGTTGAACACCGCGGCGGATTACATGTAATTATTATGCTTCGGCTGATTTAGCGTCTTGTGGCGTGACGTCAATGGTTTTGATTTCGCCGTCAGACTCTCTGAAGAACAGCATAAACAGGATGGTAATCACCACGATCATGATGGCGCCAAAGCCCCACATGCCTGCCCAGTTGAATGTTTGACCGTTAACCGGCTCGGAATAGGCAAACATTTTTTCCATCATTTGACCGCCTAAACGGTAACCTAACAGGCTACCAAAGCCCTGACAGCAGAGAGTAATCAGCCCTTGTGCTGCGGTGCGCATATGTACCGGTGCTTTTTTATCAACATAGATATAAGCGGTAACATAATAGAAGTCGTAGCTAACGCCGTGCAGCAGAATGCCGAGGAAGAGCAGGCCATAAGTAAAGATATGGTCGGCACCACCATAAACGAAGAAGCCATAACGAATAGCCGCTGTCACTAAGCCAAGCAACAACACCTTTTTGATGCCGAAACGCTTGGTAAAGAATGGCAGCGCCAGCATAAAGAAGATTTCAGAAAACTGACCCAGCGTCATCCAACCGGTCGCATTTTTCATGCCCACTTCTGTCAGGTAGCCATTGGCAAAGATATAGTAGAAGGCCAGCGGCATAGCGAACAGGAATGAACAGAAGAAGAACACCAGGAAGTTGCGATCTTTTAACAGAACGATGGCATCCAGCCCCAGCATCACTTTCACACTCATCTTACCGGTACTCTTCGGCGGCGTGTTTGGCAACATCAGGGCAAACACCCCCAGCAGTGCGGAGCTGGCGGCGGTAATCAATAAAGGAATATTACTGGCGGAGATATCACCATAGCCCAGCATTCCCGGTAAGAAACCACACACCAGACCAGAGGCGATCCAGCCGATAGTTCCCATGACCCGAATGCGCGGGAACTGACGTTCCACATCATCTACGTTAGAGAATGCAATACTGTTGGTCAGTGCAATGGTTGGCATATAGGTTAATGAATAGGCCAACAGCAGCGGGAAGAAGGTATTGAACTGAGTTTGCTGTGCTGCCAGCCACATCAGGATGGCGCCAGCAAACATTAGTACTGCCAGTACTTTTTGAGCGGCAAAGAAGCGGTCCGTAATGGAGCCCACCAAAATAGGGGAGAGAATGGCGGCAATTGCCGTACAGGCGTAAGACCAGCCAATTTCTGTTGGGGTAAAGCCGCTTGAATTCAGGAAAAGCCACAAAGGTACAAACCAGGCTCCCCATATAAACCATTCAATGAACATCATGAATGAGAGTTTTGCTATTGTTTTATTCATGTTTCAGTCCTTTCATGATACTGCGTAGGGTAGGTAATGCTTACCATGACAATACCACTTGATAATGCCTTTACAATACCTTTGTGCGAAAACCTTGAAGCAGTTAACATTGTTGGCGGCCGCATCGCGGCCACTACTCCTTTATTCGTAATAAATTCTTTTGATATCAATAGCAACAGTACGACGGGCTATTATCACGAAAGAGCTGTTTTAATTTTTGTTAAATAACAATATGTATTTTAAAGATTTTTTTAGATTAAAAGGTATGAATAGAGACGAAGACACAGGATCGCCCATAGGTTAATCACAGAATTGTGCAACCGCTGCCAGTACTGAATCGATTATTTAAAATGCATCGGTAACATCTCATGCTGAAAAAGTGCTTTTATATCCAAATATTACGCGTCGAATTGATATTTTGGTGAGATAATCGTTTTTTGTTACAACTTGCTACTTTCAATTTATTCCTGCATCATCGACCATCTTAAATCGAAATCTGATTATTTTGTGAACTAGTTTTGGAGTTTTTATGCCTTCACTTGCTTTAAAAATAATAGGTTCGGCGTTTTTCTTTTTGAGTGTGAGTTCATCGGTCGGTTGGGCATCAACAGGGACAATGAAACATCAAGAGTATTCTCTCAATGATAAGCTTGACAGCCTACCTGACTTGCGAAAATACCCTTCCGGCACTCAACGAAAAAAAGCATTTCTTAATGCCGTTGTACCTATTATTGATCAACAAAACAGTCAAATTCGCCAGGAACGCGAGTGGCTATTAAAAAAGCGTTCATCCCAGAGCTGGAGCTCACAGGACATCGTGCGGTTACAGCAAATCTGTAGTCGTTATCGTATGGAATGCACTTCAAATCCAAAGAAGGTGAAGTGGGATGAGCTGTTAAAACGCGTTGATGTTCTGCCGACTCATTTAGTGGTTGCTCAGGCAGCAACAGAGTCAGGTTGGGGAACCTCTAAGCTGGCGCAAACCAATAAGAATCTGTTTGGTATGCGCTGCGGTAGTAAAAATTGTAATAGTAAAGGCGGAATAAAAGGGTATTCATCCTACAACTCTGTAGATGATTCAGTTACCGCTTATTTACTGAATATGAATACCCACGCGGCTTATAATAAACTGCGTGATTCACGGGCCGCGCTGAGAAGCCAGGGCGATACCGTGACGGCGGAGCACTTAGTGAATAAACTGGGGCGCTACTCTGAACGAGGTACGTCGTATAACCAGTTTTTACGTAAGATGCTGGATCATAATGAAGAGTTGATTCAGCAGGTGAGAACTGCGTCGAGTCTTGATACTGCGGGTTAGTTGGTGGTTAGAGATGTAAAAAACCGAACAGGTAGCTGTTCGGTTTTTTTTATGGGGTAAAAGGATAAATGGCGCTGATGCTGATGCTGATGCTGTTTGGTTCGGTGTAGGTTTCGCCGCTTTATGTACTGTGTTTATCTCGGCAGTGGAGCTTGCGTCGAGCAGAGGGGCGTTGGGGCGAACGCCCCTCTGCACTCCCCGCGCCTGCGCAGCCGACTGTTGACCGCCGCGTTGCGGCGGCAACCTCAGTCAGCCCAGAGGCTTAACGCACCGGCATAGAGCCGCTCCCGGCGTCGCTATGCCTCTCGCCGCATCCATGCGGCTCGTGCTGCCTCTGGTCTTCCTTCGGCAACATTCGGATGCTTTAACCTGAAGGGCAAAGGGCAAAGGGCAAAGGGCAAAGGGCAAAGGGCAAAGGGCAAAGGGCAAAGGGCAAAGGGCAAAGGGCAAAGGGCAAAGGGCAAAGGGCTAAATATAAGAATAAATGCCGGAATGAATCATCTGACTGGCAGTTAACATTGCTAATTGTCGGGAGAGGCCGCCGTTGGGGTCGACTTGGCGTAAGCCAACGAAGTGCCCCTAGGGGGACTAGGCCCGACACACTCTAGACTTAAGTACAAACTGTCTTCCGGCCGAGCACATTTGTGATATGAGCAATATCGCTTTTACGGCCGGAATATCCACTGCAGCCAAAAAAAACCTAAAACAACATCCTAGAACGCCTTCTTATGCCCCAATCTCGACAACAAATCCGTAATACATAACACCAACGTCGAGCGGATAGCTTGCTGGTATCGCTGAAGCTGCATATCCACCAGTTTGTCATCAATCACTTCTTCCGGCAGGTTTAGCACCGGAGGTGGGGGGAGGGTGATACCGTGTAGCATATGCAGTGGCCCCAGCACTTCATCATCGGTAAAGCTGAGATTATCCTGAATATTGATCAACTCATTATTCAACGCCAGCAGTAGCTCGACATCTTCATACTCATCCCGGGTGATAACTCCAAGCGCATAAATCAGCTTCAGACGCACCGGAAGCGCGGCTAAAGGGCCTGAGCCCTCCAGCAGCGGTTCAACAGCATACTTCACGGCATAGTCATCTTTGCGGAATACCTGCAGGATCAGCAGATCGACGGCATCGGCTAGCAGGCTGACCGCAGCCTCAATAAAGCCTTTTACCGTTAATCTGGCATTCAGACGTTCCAGAATGCGATTTTCAAATACCTGAGTTTCTTCCATTGTTGCCATAGTTTACTTTGCCAGCTAAAGCTTTTTACCTGAATAACAGACATTGCTGCCTGATGTGGTTACATAAAGGTGCATAATCTCATGATACAGGCATCTGCTAAGCCTGATGTTGCATGGTGTTATACACATTTGTTATTTGTGCCACAACCTTCGGTTGATCCTGAAGGTTACAAACATCTCGCAGGGTTTGTTCAATTCCCTTCGATGCCAACATGGCTGCCAGTTCCTGCGCCTGCGGATCTTGCTCACTGCGATAGCTCAGCGCAGCAGCAATACCAATCAGTAAATTTTGGTTAGGTAAGCCGTATTCCAGCGTACCACGAAGCGGTTTAATTAACCGATCCCCCTCACTTAGCTTACGCAATGGTTGGCGGCCGACTCGTTCAACGTCATCATGCAAATAAGGGTTCTCAAAACGGCTAAGGATCTTATCAATATAGGCCGCATGTTGCTCGGGATCGAATGCGTAACGGCGGATCAACACGGCACCGCTCTCTTCCATGGCTGCTTTTACGACCTGACGAATGTCCGGATTGAGAATAGCATCACGAATAGTTTTGCATCCGGCCTGCTGGCCTAAATAGGCGGTAATGGCATGCCCGGTATTGAGCGTAAACAGCTTACGCTCTATATAGGCCATCAAATTCGCCGTAGGTTCCATACCTTCAATATGTGGCAGGTCTCCCTTAAACTGAGTGCTGTCTACAATCCATTCACTGAAAGTTTCCACTGTAACATCCAACGGATCGTTTGCCGCTTCGCCGGGAGGAACAATACGGTCTACGGCGGAATCAACAAAACCAATATATTGTTCCATCCATTCCCGCATCTCTTGCGGAATCTGCAACATGACATGCTGCTTAAGCTGACTGGTGCCGCGCACCATATTCTCGCAGGCAATGATGTTTAGCGGCTGGTGATTGCCCTGTTGATAACGAACGATGAGCCCTTGGGCCAGAGTACCGGCAATTTTTTCCAGTACCTGTGGGCCAACGGCGGTGGTGGTGATATCTGCCTGAGCTATTTGACGAATCGCATCCGGACTGGCGCTATGAATCGCGCTGATACGGCTGACTTTTTCTATTCTGGCATCTTTACCAACCACATTAACCTGATAACTTTGCTGGTGCGCCAGTTGGTCAACCAGCGGCTGATTTACGTCGGCAAATGTGAGTTCGGCCTGAGCATCGGCTAATAGTTTACCGATAAACCCGCGCCCGATATTACCTGCACCAAAGTGGACTGCTTTCATAAGCTTAACCTTAATAATCTGTGTTCAAATCTAAACCGTAAAAAGAACAGGGGCCGGGGGACCAGCCCCTAATAACAAAGTATCTGCAGCTAAATTGATGGCTGCGGCAGTAGATACTTTGCAATATGTACCATTACGCGGCTTGCTCACCGGCCAGCAGGTCTAAAACTTCCTGCACGCTGGTGGTTTGTGCCAAACGTTCAATAATGCCGTCTTCATCCAGTGCATTGGTTAAACGGGTAATAACCTGAATGTGCTGGTTATTGCGCGCAGCAATGCCAATGACCAGATGAGCGATCTCTTCCGGTGTGTCACCAAAACAGACGCCCTGTGGATATTGGCAAATCACTACGCCAGTACGCAGTACGCGATCTTTGGCTTCTACGGTGCCGTGCGGAACGGCGATGGATTCTCCAAGATAGGTTGAGGTTAACGCTTCACGGGCCAGCATCGCATCGACATAGTCGGGCTCTACATAGCCACCATCAACCAGCATCTGACCGGCAAAGCGAATCGCCTGCTCTTTATTGTCAGCCTGCAGATTGAGGAAGATGTTATTAGCACCCAGCTCAAACAGATTTTCTTCCTGATTGGCGGGGTCGAAATGTTCATCGTTGGCGGCGACAATAGTTTGAGTAATGAGTTTGCTGTCGTTAGCTGCCTGAGGATGTTTGGCCGCCAGCAGGCGCGCCGTTAAGTCGTTGTAGAGCTGACTGTCGAGAAAGTTTTTCAGTGAGATATGTATGGCATGCGGCGCATGATCCATTGCCCGACGAGTGAGATCCTGATGGGTGATTACCATATCCACACCTTCCGGCAGACTGTTAATCGCACAGTTGGCAACGGCAATGTGGTTGAGTCCGGCATCTTTTACTTTTTTACGTAATACCCCAGCCCCCATTGCGCTGGAGCCCATACCGGCATCGCAGGCAACCATAATAGTGCGCACATAGCTTAAGTCTTTTGCCATATCGCCTTTATGCATTGCCGGTTGTGCGGCTCCGCCTTGTGCTTTATTGCCTTTGGACTGTTGCTTCATGCCTTGCATGCGGCGAGTGGCGTCTGCCAGACCGTTGTTCTCTTCTTCACCGGCAGGTACGCGTTTAAGCATCACTGCTGAAATCAGGAATGAAACAATGCCGGAAGCCAGAATAGACAGAACTACCCCGATTAACGATGACTTTGGTGTCATCAGCAAGACGGCAAAAATAGAGCCGGGAGAGGCCGGAGAAACCAGTCCTGCGTTAAATAGCGTTAGGGTAAACACGCCTGTCATTCCGCCTAAAATCACCGCAATGATCAAACGCGGATTCATTAATACGTAAGGGAAGTAAATCTCATGAATACCACCAAAAAAGTGGATGATTACTGCCCCCGGAGCGGACTGTTTTGCACTGCCTTTACCAAAGAACATATAGGTTAACAGCACACCAAGGCCAGGGCCTGGGTTGGCTTCAATCAGGAAGAAAATGGATTTACCGGTTTCGGTTGCCTGCTGAATGCCAAGCGGAGAGAAGATCCCGTGATTGATAGCATTATTCAGGAACAGGATTTTTGCTGGTTCAACAAAAATAGAGGTTAATGGCAGCAGGTTGTTTTGCACCATAATGTTAACCCCGGCGGCCAGCAGCTTAGACAGGGACTCAACCAGCGGTCCGATAGCCATAAAGGCCAGAATAGCCAATAACATACCAATAATACCGGCAGAGAAGTTATTCACTAACATCTCAAAACCACTTTTGATTTTACCATCAACCCAGCGGTCAAAACGGCGGATGGCATAACCACCCAACGGCCCCACAATCATGGCACCCATAAACATCGGCATATCGGCACCGATTACCACACCCATGGTGGTGATTGCGCCCACTACACCACCCCGTTCGTCGCCAATCAGGCGCCCACCGGTGTAGCCAATTAACAACGGCAGTAAGTAGGTAATCATCGGGCCAACCAGCTTGGCTAAGGTTTCATTTGGTAGCCAGCCGGTAGGAATAAACAGTGCGGTAATCAGCCCCCAGGCAATGAATGCGCCGATATTGGGCATCACCATGTTGCTGAGGAAGCGGCCAAAATTCTGTACCTTGACCTTTATATTTGGTGATAACATAAAACACCCCTCGAGGTACGCGCAGATGGTGGTGCGCGTAGTAGTAGTCGGGACGGCTTCGCCAAAAACCGTCAATCATTTTCAATGCAGGCCGACTCTATCACGACATTTTTATCTCGCGTACCCCGGGCGGACTTTGTGATCATGATCACCATCCACCCCCCTTGCTTTATGTTTATACGTGACATTGATCACGAAAACTGACTGTAAGAAAGCGACAATGTTAAAAAAACGCCTATCTCAGACATTTTTATGTGAACTAAATCACTATTTAGCTGGTGGGGTTTGTTTATTAAATGTGACATTACTCACAAAGTATTTTTCATTTCCTAACTTACCAAGCGATAACGCTGTTTTTGAAACTCTCAGCTTTGATGGTTGATGAATATTTCTGTAACTTAATTACAATTTATTGGTTTTTGGCGGTTTTTTCAGTAATGCCGCATGGCGATTGGCTTTTTCAGAATCTTTCTTTTATAGTACCCACGCACATGGTGCACATGGTGCACATGGTGCGTTATTACTTTTATTATCACTGTTTCCCAGAGGCCTGCATGTTGGAGATTGCGTTAAACCACTGATATTGATCCCGAATTGAATCGGGCGATATCACACATCCCTTGAATGATGAATATTCTGCGCCGCAAACAGCGGACGCGTAGAGGATTGAGTGTGGTTTTTAACGAGGTTTTCAATATGATGCTTTTCATCCGGAACGTACCGTTCCTGCGTCATCCTGCATTTAGTTATCGACTCTGCTATCACGATTTATCTGTGGTATGGGTTCTCTGCTGCCTGTTGGTTTGTGCCGTCCATTCATCATTTATCCGTTTTATTAATATTGTTAAAAAGGAAAATGACCAATGACGTCATCAATTAACCTGTTATTTCAAGATTCATTTTTACGCCAAAATATGATGGGACCTAATGCTTTGCTCATCGCTCAAGAACTGACGCGGGATCTGCCTTTGAAAAAGGGGATGCGTATTCTGGACCTGGGCTGTGGTGCAGGAATCACGTCGTTATTTCTGGCCCACCATTTTGATGCCACTATTTATGCGGTGGATTTATGGATTAGCTCTACCGATAACTGGCAGCGATTCAAACAGTTCGGCATGGAAGATCGCATTATTCCGCTCAATCTTGATGCCCATGAATTACCGTTTGCTGAAGGCTATTTTGATGCCGTGATCAGTATTGATGCTTACCAGTACTTTGGCCATAAGCCCGGCTATCTGGAAACTCATCTTGCTCCGCTGGTAAAACCCGGTGGTTTAATTGCCGTGGCTGTTCCCGGGTTACAGCGTCCTTTAGTCAATGGGCAACCGCCAGAAGAGATGCTTCCATGGTGGCAAGAGGGAATGTATTTTTTCACCAGTGATTGGTGGAAGACCCTGTGGGAAGGCTCTGGTGCGGTATCGGTTGAAACTTGCCGTGAAATGGACTGTTGTAAACAGGCCTGGGATGAATGGTTACTGTGTGACAGTAATCCTTATGCAGTAAAAGACAGGGATATGATGGCCTTTGAAAACGGGCAGTATTTCAATCTGGTTCAAATAGTCGGAAAGGTTAACTGACCGATAATTGAGTGAAACAGTGGCCTGACGATTGTCAGGCCACTAATTAAAAAGCTATCTGATAACAGTTTCTTCAATAATTTAATTAATATGTGTTTGTTTAATTAATAATGTTATTTATAACTGTTGATATTGTTGTCATTTTTTTCTTTTATGACCTTTTTTTAGATGAGTGAATCTCATTGACTCCTTTATTTAAAAGGATTTTGATTAGCTTTGTAAAAATCTTTAAATATCAATATTCAAATTTAATATTGACTGTTTTTTGTCCTTAAAGCGTGGTTATTGTTAATTTTGTTTGTTAGCATACCCACCAATGGAGCTGTATTAATAGAGGGAACGACGTCAATATGAAAACCACATTATCTACCTTAAGCATATTAATTCTTTTGGCGTTCTGCCAGACAGCCTCTGCATTGAGTACCACTATCTCTGATGGTGAAACATCCTCCATTCACGCCGGTGGCTATTTATCTGACATCACTCTGGTTAACGGTGGGGGAGAATTGCGCCTGATGGCTAATGGAGTCAGCGCACCAACTTATGCCGAATATGTTGAGCTAAACGGTGATGATGCACTGATGAGGATAACGGCAAATAGCGCAGATACGGATACGGTAGAGATTGGTACGCTGCGGGGCACAGGTAATGTTGTTTTTAATAGCGTAATGAATGGCACAACAGAGAGTGCGACATACTCCCGTTTAAATATCGATACTCTGTCAGGCTGTATAACCTTCGATTTTAATACTGACATTCAGCATGGGCGTAGTGATTATTTGACGATTCGGCAGGGTAGCGGTCGGCATCTGATTAGAGTGGCGGATTCTGGCGCAGAGATCGCCAACCCCGGCGAAAAATCACTGGATTTGATTACCGATCAAAGCGGTGGCAGCAGCTTTAATTTAACCGATATTAATGGCGTCAATATTAATGCGGTAGATGGTGGTACCTATATCTATTCCTTATATAACCGCCCTGAAGCCAGCGGAGAAGTTTGGTATCTTGGCGCGATTGATCTGCGACCTGATTCCCCGAGCCTTAGTCCTGCTACGGATGCGGTACTCGCTATGGCGGCAGCACCTCAACTGATATTTAATAACGAGCTACAGAATCTGCGCTTTAGAAAAGGCTCCCTGTTGCAAAATGAAGGCAATGCCGGAGTCTGGGTTAGAACTACCGGCGGGAAAAGCAACATTTCCGCTGATAATGCGCACTTTAAGCTGGAACAGGCGGGTATTGAGCTGGGGGCCGATCGCATGATGGATTACGAGAGCGGTAAAGCATTCTGGGGTGCTTTCACCAGCTACAGTAATTCGGATGTGAAGCACGCTCGCGGTGGCGTCAGCAATATAGACAGTTATAGTGCGGGGCTTTACGGCACTTACTTCGATCAAAGCGGTTGGTATCTTGATGGCATATTGAAATACAGCCATTTCAGCAATGATTTACAGGCCATATCTACCAATGGGGCGGGTATCAAAGGCGATTACAGCCAGAATGCGCTGGGCGGATCGCTGGAAGTTGGCTATAACACGTCGGTTGTGGCTGATATCTGGATTGAACCCTACGTCCGTTTAGCCTATGTGCAGGTTGGCGGAGAAAACATTACGTTAAATAATGACATGAAAGCCAAAATTAACCATCAGGATTCTCTGACCAGCGAATTGGGCTTTAGCCTGGGCAAAAGTTTCAGAGTAGGGGAGAGCAGCATGGTAACCCCCTATATTAAAGCGGCCTGGGTGCATGAATATATTGATAACAACAGCAGCGTCATTAACCAGCGTAATAAGTTCACTACCGATTTATCTGGTGATATGGCTAAAGCAGGGCTTGGGGTAGATGCCAGACTGTCCCGACAGGTTACGCTGTTTGCTGAAGTTGATTATGCCAAAGGCAGTAAGGTCGAAGTGCCGATTCAGGGAAATTTAGGATTGCGCTATAGCTTCTGATGATTTACCGCAGGCCAGCCCGATGATGAAATGCTTTTTTTCTCATTTAGCCATTGGGCCTTTTGTTACGCTAATTTATGACTTAACCGCCGCCGTTCGACACAGCAAATAGCTCAAAATAATCCCTAATGCTCCCCAGGCCCCGGTTAACAACCAGACAGAACGCCAGCCCTGGGTGTAATCCACCAGCAAAGCGACAATAATCGGCCCGGCAAACTGACCAAAGCTTATCCATTGTTGCAACCAGCCAATGGTGACGGGGATATTTTGTGCCGATGGCGTGACTTTAACTGCCAGATTAAACAGGGTTGCCGGAGCTAACCCTCCGGCGGCAGAGAATAAAGTGATGGCGATAAATTGCGTCCAGGGAGAGCTGTTCAGCCCGAAGGCGACAAAAGCGGACACTATCATCGTAATGAATGCGATATTTAACAGCAGATTAGCGGATACCTTTTGCTGCAACAGTTTGCCCGCCAGTAAATTACCAACGATATTAACCCCGGCGGCAATAGCGGTGAACGTTCCCATTAACGCACCGGAAATTCCCGCTTCGCGGTAGATAATCGGTAAAAAACTAATGATCGCAACCCACTGGCTGGTATACATAGAAAAGGTTACGGCCACCAGCCAGGGTTCTTTCACCGTCAGAGTTTGTTTAATCGATAACCAGGCTTGATGCAGCTGATTATGCCCGGGAGTATGGCCTGAACCGTTCTCTTTAACCATGCGCCACACCAACAGCGCCATCATCAGGGTGATAATGCCTGAACCCGTCCATAGTGCCGACCAGTCAAAATAGTTAAGCATTGAAGCACCGGCAAAGAGCGCAAACACTGTAGCAGTTGGTATATAAGCACTCCAGAGCGCCACAAAGAAACTTAAACGGGCTTTAGGGGCTATATGTTTGATTAATGCCGGGGCAGACATGGTGACCATTAACAAAGCAAAACCTTCGATAATGCGAAAGACTAACAGTGTCGCTATGCCACTGGCGGTTGCTCCGGCAAAGGAGGCGGCGGATAAGACACAGAGCCCAATCAGGATACTTTGCTTTTGTCCGATACGTTGAACAAACAGACCAAACACCAACCCCAATAGCATTCCCGCCAGTTGAAACACCGAAATCAGCCACCCGGCCTGTGAGAGGCTAAGCTCCAGTGTTTCCTGTAAAACTGGCAGCGCCGGAGGTAACTTCCAGATATGCAATGCGGCACTGACACCCGCCAGAAAAACGATAAAGGCCTGGGTAGCGGAAGGAGTGACTTGTTGTTCCTGATGGCTGGCAGACACGTAACGCTCCTGAGTAATGATATCCATAACCCTGATAATAGTAGGGTGATGTAAAGTGTCGACCATAGCCTAAAAGCAAATAATTAATAACAATTAATTATCAAATTTGTTACATAAATCGTTTCAGGTACAGGATATTAATGACAGGTAATCAGACACAGGGATCAGTGTTTATACCGAGTGAAGTTATCAGGAGACAGGCAAGATGACTAATTTGATGCCATCGCAATAGACTGTTTGAGCAGGGCAATCAGTTCACGACCATCCCGGGTGGTAAATCTTGCGCAGGGCTCATCCCAGTTATTATCAGAAATGGTGTAGATAATAAATTCTCCCTGCTCATCAAAAGAGGGATACCAACCCACATCAACAATGTTGCCGTTACTGAACTCTATTTGCAGCAAATCTTCATCAAGCCGGTCAATTACAGCAGATAAAGATTGGTTTAAATTCAATGAGGCGATTTGATTATAGATACTGACGCTATTTTTTACTTTAACGCTGACGCCACACACCATTATATCTTTAGCCATGAAGTCCATCTCATTCTTATTAAAATCAATAAATTAGATTTAAAAACACGCCTTCATCATAACGGTTTTGTATTCAATAGTGAAACATTAATCTCAAAATTATTATAAAAATATTTACTAAATAATTATATTTAACTAACTAATTGTTATCTATGAAGTAAACATTAACAACGAATTGATAAGTAACATTTTAATTTTTCAGCATCAGAAAAATAGGATGGATTATTGATGGTGGTGATTTTTTATCCGCTTTGGATATAAAGCCATCAAACTTTAATGAAGAAAAAGTATCGGTACGAATTCTATTTTTTGGGGGGGAAATATGGTTATTCGCTGGTGGATAATATTTTTCAATCAAAGTGTTGCAGTGGTGGGTTTATCCGCATGTTTTTTACCTCCGCTAAACGGTTAAAATGGCTCTGTTTGTTATGAATCATTCTTAAATAGAGATAATTTAGGGAAATATTCTGGTTTTTGCTGATAAATAAAGCACGATGACATATTTTCAGTTGTGTGGTTTACAGTATGTCGAATTTACTGCTATAACTAGTATCTAGTGACCATTCATAAAGCTGCGCAATACTGACCGCGAATCAATGGATTGAGTGCCTTCAGCGACAGAACATCTCTGAACGATATATGCATTCCTGATTTCTTTTCCGGCTACGGAATGTGTGCGTGTTGGTCACTTTTGGAAACCTAATAAATAGATTTTTAGGCAAGTTTTTGCAAATACAATAATTCGATAACAGGTTACAAGTAAATGACAGCGTCTTCTCCCACAATAACTGGCCAGCCAAAAGCGCGACCGTTGAATAAGAATGATTATAAGACCTTAGGGTTATCCTCCCTTGGCGGCACCCTTGAGTTTTATGATTTCGTTATCTTTGTTTTCTTTACCGGAACATTAACCCATCTGTTTTTCCCTGGTGATAATGAATTTATTGCTCAGATGAAAACCCTGGGTATTTTTGCTGCCGGTTATCTGGCTCGTCCGCTCGGTGGGATTATTATGGCGCACTACGGTGATAAAATTGGCCGTAAGCGCATGTTCACCCTGAGTATTTTCCTGATGGCGTTGCCAACGCTGGTGATCGGTTTGCTGCCGACTTATGCCTCTATTGGCGTTATGGCACCGGTTCTTCTGCTATTAATGCGTATTCTACAGGGAGCAGCCATTGGCGGTGAAATGCCGGGAGCATGGGTATTTATTGCCGAACACACCCCCGAGCAGCGTTATGGTTTAGGGGTCGGAACCTTAACCTCCGGTATTACCGGCGGTATTCTGTTGGGCTCCATTGTGGCTATCTTTATTCAGCGCAGCTACAGCACGGCAGAAATTAATGAGTATGCATGGCGTATTCCATTCATTCTGGGCGGTGTATTTGGTTTTATCTCGGTTTACCTGCGTAAATTCCTGCAAGAAACGCCAATCTTTAAAGAGATGGCAGAGAAGCATGCGCTGGCGAAAGAGCTTCCGGTTAAAACGGTTATCAGAAGTCATAAACAAGCCTGTGGTATTACTGCGATTTTGACCTGGTCGCTGTCTACTGCAATTGTCGTCACCATTCTGATGACGCCTTCTGTGGTAGTCGAGAAGATGTATCAGGTGGACAGAACCATTTCGCTGGAAGCCAACTGTGTCGCTACCTTAATGTTAACGCTGGGATGTATTTTCTGGGGCTGGATTAGCGATAAGTTAGGTACACGTATCTGTATGGCGGCTTCGTGGGGCGGTCTGGCAATTACGGCCTACCATTTTTACAGTTCACTGCATCCGGAAATTGGCGCAGGGGAGCTGATGTTTAATTATGGTCTGATGGGGCTGTTTGTTGGTGCGATTGCCACTACGCCAATTGTTGGTGCCCGTGCATTCCCACCGGCTATTCGCTTCTCCGGTTTATCATTTGCCTACAATCTGGCTTACGCGGTATTTGGTGGTTTAACACCAATGATTACCGGTGCCTGGTTACAGCAAAGTGCGATGGCTCCTGCTTACTATGTAGGTATCGTATCTCTGTTAGCTGTTGCAGTTGCTTTCCTGCCGCTGGCATACAAAGGCTGGACAGCAAAAAAGCAGCCTGATGCAATTCCCGCTGCGCCGGTTATTGCTGATTAAGATGATATGAAAATGGAAAAACCGCCATTTCGCTGACGTCGTTCGGTTAGGCGAAATGGCCGGTTGAACCATCAGACAGGCGTATTATAAGAGCCCCCTCATAGATTGACGGGGCTTTTTTATGTCTGCTGAAAAAACAAAACGGCCCAAAGGAAGGGCCGTTTGAACCTTAAAAAACCGTATCCCGTCCACTTAAAACATCGTAAATGAACGGTGCCAGAATATGGCCGGCTTGAGCTGATAACTCAAATTAGAATTGGTATTTAATACCTAACATCGCAGAGGTATCGCTATAACCGTCATCACCAATCTGTTGAGCCGCGTTACCCCAAACGTTTAAGCGTTTAGATAACTGACCTTCAATGCCCAGTTTTAACTCACCAATGTTTTTGGTGCCGCGCATTTCATCCCGGGTATCTGCGATTTGAACGGCATAATTGTTGGTATTATGGATCCAGTTTGCTTCTACGAACGGCTGGAATTTACGGTCTTTGCCATCATCCCAGTGACTGTGGCCGTTGACGTAAGCTCTTAAACCAAGACGGGTCTGTAAATTACCTTTCGTCTTATCAGACACTTTGGTGCGTGCGCCAGTAACATCCGCTTGCTCATAGTGATCTTTCGCCTGCACGTCCATCCAAATCACCTGAGCTTTTGGTTGTAACCAGTAGCTGTCACGGTCGTTTTCGCCTAACTTGAAGCTATAGCCACTTTCAATCGATGCCGTAATACCACGTGATTTGTAGGTTTCGGTTGCACGCTCATCACCGGTGACTTCGTTATCAAACCAGTTATAGAGTACCCAGGTATCAACATAAGAACCGGTTTTATCTGCCTGATTTGCATACCAGGTCCCATAAAGGCCAGCGCTGTACCCGTCGACTTTACCGCGTGATTCACGATTAATGGCATGAGAGGTCGTATTGCTCTGATTGTTACCGTAACCTGCCATTGCACCTAAGTGCCAGCGATCCAAACCGTCTGAACTCCACTGTGCTAAATCGCCGCCAATTTGTGCCACATAGCGGTTACTTTGCGTTTTTAACTGCTCATTACTATTTTTAAAACGCGTGTGGCCACCAACGTGACGCATCCACATGCTGGTGACTTTTTGCTCGCCGGTTAATACATCGGTGTATTGTGTTTCACCTAAACGATCGTGCAAACGCGTCAGGAACATGGTATTTGCTGCATAATTATTGGCTAAATAACTGCCGAATTCAGGACGCAGAATTTGCTCATTATTTGAATCTTCAGGCTCTGGCGTGGGAGGTGAAACAGGAGGGGGCTCGATGGGGGAAACTGAACTGCTTAAATACCAGTTTTCATCCGCAGCGCCTTTTACGACTTGATAGTCATAAGCACCGGCAACAATGCGGTTTTGCTGAACGAATTCACCGATTGACTGGCCACCAACCTCAACGATCTTAATACCATTAATGGTTTGTCCGCCTGCGCCAGCAATATTATTGATAGCAACTTTGGTTGTGCCTGCTTCAATATCGCCCTGAACAATTAATTTATCAGTGGCTGAATCATCATTACCCAACACCGTATTCAGCACCAACACCGCGTCATTACCGGTATAGTTTCCTGTAACCACTAATTCTTTTGGTGTAAAGGTAGCAGTCACTGGCGTGTTATAAGACAGCGTAGCGCCATTCAGTGATAAATTAGATAGCACAGAATCACCCGCCATGTTCCAGACACTTTGTGCGCCATTGAGGGTGAGGTCAAGGGTACTTGCTGATGTATCGAGCGTGGTAATGCCATTAAAAGCTGAGTTATCCGCCATTGTGATATTAATCGCACCATCATTTTCTGAAAGCATGTTGCCATTAATCACATACCTGGCGCTATTACCGGTAATCACACTATCGGCACCGTTTGCCAGAAAAGCATAGCCAGCATCAACATTAATATCAGCGCCAGTCAGCGTAATGTCACTGCCGGAGTAAACCGTAGCGGCAGCAGAATTATCAGCACCACCACTTAACGTAATATATGCGGTATCTGCAAAATCAATACTACCGCCGTCAGACGCATACAAACCATATAATATGGCAGATGGGCTATTGGTAATATTGGTAATGGTAACTGCTTTTTGGGCAGTAATTTTAGAACCCGTTCTGTAAGCATTAATTGCTGTAGTACGGTCGCCCCCATTTAACAAATTCACCGTGGTGGTGCCATTTAACGCAATCTCGCCGCCATTAACGCTTGATGAACCGCCAATCCATCCCTCAGCTGAAATAGCACGAATATAGTTTGCACCATTCGAGTTTATTTCAACAAGGAAATCGTCCTGAGCTTCAACTTTGGAACCCGTTAAATAGGCAAGTAATCCTCTGGAACCAATACCTGCATCATTTAATGTAATAGTTGTATTTTCATTGAGTCTCGCGGTCAAACTACCGGAGCCACCGTGAATATCGACGCCAATAATTCTCATCTGATCATTACCATTAATGGTAAATGATGAATTTGCAGCAAACTCAGCAGATACAACAGCTGCCGTTGCTGCAGGGGAGCCACTCTTTAATTTAACAGCACTCACATCAGAAGCGGTTACGCCATTTTCAATATTAGCAACAATATTGGTTTTTCCAAAAATAACATTGCTATTAAATACTTGAATTACGCCAACCTCTCCCAACGCATTTGTTGTTAATTTGTAATCGATTTTTATGTCATCGGAATAGTTAAATGACTGGTCCTGATACAGGTTTATTCCCCAGGTATTCTCAATATTAACTTCACCATCATGGGCTGTTAATGTTGCTTGATCGGTGACAGTTGTTGTGGCAGGCGCTGCGTGAGCAGCATTACTTAAGATAAGACCAATACTAAAGGCGAGCAGAGTCCTTTTCATAACGTATCCTTACTATTAATTACGAAGCGTTATTAAATAAATGAATGGTATTTTTAATAAAATAAATAACAACTCATTTAAGTTTATTATTAAAATCGCCGGCATAATAATTTATAATGGTTTTCAAAACTAGATAATCTTAATTTGTAATGATTTTGATCAATAAATAAAATACTATAGCAACACTTTAGTGGTTATTTGTATGATGAAAATAAGATATACTACCGGTATTATTAATAAGTTAATCAATAATGGATGTGATAAATAATTTATTGAAACTGCCATCGGTTAACGGTGGTTACTCAAAAGGTCGCCGGATTCGGTAACAAAATAGCTCGCCATCTATTGAATCATGCAATCCGCTGATGCGATGACATTGGTGGTATGGATAATCGTACGGATAGCTGAAAAACCGATTGAGGTTTATTGGGTACGGTGCTTTTGGCCGAAACTGGCTATAGCCGCCTTTAGTTTGGTGGCTATCAATTTGTCGTCTTTCCACGATACCTGTTCGTACCCAATGGATGATGTAGAGCGGGATATGTACTTGAGATTCGATGCTGTTTACTGAGTTCGGGAAGTTCTTTAGCCTGTCGACACGGGCAATAATACAATCTGAATGACAAGCTTTAAAAATAAAACCCCGTCCACTCAGGCAATATTAAGTGAACGGGGTTATCTGAATAGAGGCTTTTTTAGCGGCAAAACCTCTGTAATCTTATGTTCAGCCAACCATCAACGAATACTGTTATAAGTATCGATAGCACTGTTAAAGTCTTTCACCAGATTATTAGCATAAGAGCCTGGTTTCTTTCTGGCATCACGATAGGTACCAACAAACTTAACCAGTCGGTCGTTAACGCGGGAGTAGCCGGAGTCAACTTTTTTACCTTCTTCTTTTGCTTTGTTGTATTCAGCAGTTTGCAGCTCTAATTTCTCTTCCAGCTCTGCCAGATACTTGTTTGCCTGCTCAATTTTAGCCTTATCTTTATAATCTTTAAGGCTGGAGAATTGCCCTACGATAGAACGGGCCAGTTCCAGAGATTCTTCGGTGTACAGCTCCAGCAAACGACCTTCTTGTTTATAGTTTTCGATACGCTTTTGTTTCATCTCTTCGCTGGCAACGCGAATTTCCGCTTCCAGCGCTTTGTATTGAGCATTCACCTGATTAAATGCAGGCGTGAAGACTTCCATCAGCTCTTTACCTTTAGCACCGTTGTCATCTTCATACTTTTTCATTTTGTTGTATTTTTCTAACTCTTCCCATACCGGAAGCAGCTTATCAATAGAGGCGACAATGGCTTCAGCTTTAGAGTCGATATTGTCAATATTCACTTCAGTCACTTTCAGCGCTTTTTTCAGGTTATTGCTTAAGCTGCTGTAAGGACGAGAGCTGAAATAGAGCCAGGATTCGATAACCCGATAATCTTTTTTATCAATACCGGCTTTTACTTTTTTCTCTTTGTCAGGCCAGGAAGAGGTGCCATCAAGAACGCCACCACCATAAGCATTAGTGGCTTTTACGTAATAAGAGACTTTTTCAGACAGCTTATAAGCCGCTTTTTCATCGCTGATGGCTGGTTTTTTTGCTTCTGAATTATTGGCTTCAGGCGCAGCAGATTTTCTGGCAGACGCTGAGTTTTGAGTGGTTGGCGCGGTGGGGGACGCTTTAGGTGCCTCTGGCTTGTCATCACAACCTGCCAGTAATGCCGCGTTAATAACTAAAGTGCCGAGCAGTAATGCTTTACCTACTTTTTTCATCATATTCCCTTATATAATACCAATGTAAAACCATTCAGTAATGAATTATTTGACATTATCCATTTAAATCAATGTGTTTTATGGTAATTATTTTGGGAGGTTAAGTAAATGCTGAATTTTATTACTTTTCAGGATTTAGTGTATGCCATGAATGTTACTTGTTGATTTTACTATGATATAAATCCGGCCGGATATATTTACCTCATAGTTAACAATATGGTTTAACGGTTATGCGGGTTGATAATACTTTTTTGTTAATACTATCAATGTTGTTATTACTTTATATTTACCATCAGCTCTAAAATATTATTAATTTACGTTAAATTGAATACTGTTAAATCGGGCGCTATTGGTGGCGGTATACAGCACCGTATGCTGAATATTACGATGACCGAGATAGTCCTGTATTAAACGTGTATCCTTTCCTGCATCAGCTAAAGAGAAACCACAGGCATGACGTAACATATGGGGATGCGCTTTAATATCCAGCTTTGCCGCAATGCCATACTTCTTGATTAATTCATAAAACTGTTGGCGGGATAATGGGTTACCATGCTGGGATAAAAACAGCCACTGGGTATCACTATTCAGCCATGTTTTTCGGCTTTTCAGCCATTGGCTGATGGCTTCCTGTTCGCATTTCTGTAAAGGATGGGTGGTTGATAAACCTCTTTTCAGGCGAGAAATGAAAATGTGTTCGCCTTGAATATCGGTAATTTTCAAATGACATAACTCGCTGGCACGTAGTCCATGAAAATAACACATCATAATTAAACAGCGATCGCGATGATAATTTGTACCCCTAGGAACGGCATTAATCATAGCTTCTACTTCATTAGCACTAAGATATTTTCTCTGTGACATTTTTCACTCTCATAAAGGTTTTTAATGTGAACCGGGAACGTGTTGCAATCTACAGGGGTAACCGGGCTAAGGATATCCTCGATGGTGAAAACTCACTTTCTGAAAATAAGAAAGCGTTTTTGAAACAATCAACTATGCTTCAACTATATGCATTTGGTTGAGGTGAAATATGCAATCAACGTTGGATCTCAACCTTGCTCGCATCCTTTGTGAGATTATTGATACCGGTTCAGTGTCTGCGGCGGCGGGAAGTCTAAAGACCAACATATCGACAATAAGTACCGGACTAAATAAGTTGCGTAAGCATCATAATAATATATTGTTATTCAGACAGGGGAATGGGATGCAGCCAACTGCACTGGCCCTGGAGTTGTACAAATATTATCGTCCAGCGCTAAGCCTTTTTGATGAGGCTGATAAATTCCAGAACAGCATATTACAACTTACATCACCATCAAAATTGCGTATTGTCACCCTACCATTGTTAGATTTACTTCTGTCGGACAAATTTTTTGATGATCCTGAATTTTGTGAGAGGAGTAGCTGGGATATATTTTCAATGCCCCGAGGTCCCTCTACGCGAATAGAACATTTACGCCGAAAACAGGTTGATATTGATATTGGAATGGTTCTACCAAAAGATGGCTCGCTGCTGAGTTACCAACTTTTTCATACTGGCTGGGCGATAGTATGTAAAATGATCACCCTCGAATTAAACAACGAATAACTGAAGAGCAATATAAACAAGAATCACAATTGGGTTTAATTTCACCGGATGAAAAATTTGGTAAAGAAATATCCAATATTCAACATATAGATGATCCCCTTTTTATTAAACGCTTCCGCTCTTCCTCTATGATTACTATACTTCTTCAGGTCTCAACCAGAGAGCTGGTTACTGTGATTCCTTCTACATTAGTGTCTTGGGCTTGTAAACGGTTCAATTTGCGAACCGTAGAATATGATTTCTTTATCAACGATACCACTACTCTTTATGCCTATCTTCATCATTCAGAGAAAAATAATGCGATGTTGAACAAGATAATTCATTTTTTATCTAACTTAGACTGATATAAGCGCACATCTCTTCGCTACAGAAATATCGTTCGCCTTTACCAATCAACAGATATACTCAAGAAGTACGGAATACAATTATGCCTGTAATAAGGCATGATTTTTACTTGATAAGAATAAGGATATTTACGCGCTCATATTGTTATTTTTTGAAGAGGTCTCTATGACAAACCGCAAATATCTTACCGCCAGTGAGATTGAACGTCTGTTGGACGTATCCCGGCAGGGTTCTAATCCGGAAAGGGATTATTGTTTAATCCGAATGTGTTTTATCCATGGATGTCGGGTTAGTGAAATTAACAGTTGGCTGCTGTCAGATATCGATCTGACACATAATCGAATATTTATCCGTCGATTAAAGAATGGACTTTCTACTATTCATCCCTTATATGAGCTTGAACGTGATGCACTAACGGCTTGGTTAAATGTTCGTGCCCGGCACCGGCATACCGCTAAAGAGTGGCTTTTTTTATCGCAAAAAGGCAATCGTCTATCGCGCCAGCGGATTTATGATATTTTGCGTGACTGTGGCCGCCGTGCAGGTTTAGATGTGAATGCTCATCCCCATATGCTGCGTCACGCCTGTGGCTATGCATTGGCGGATAAAGGAATGGATACGCGTTTGATCCAGGACTATCTTGGCCATCGTAATATTCAGCATACGGTGCTTTATACCGCAACCAATGCTCAGCGATTTTTGCGGGCCTGGTAAGTAATTTAACAGGAGAAATGCTAACTCAGAAGGTGTGTAAGAGTTTGTAACGCTATGGACAAATTGTTCCAAACTGTCGGCTATACTAATTACTAATATTTTTCTTGTCAATCTCCGCTATTTCACTGAATTCAAAAAATCATTTATCAATTTAAAATCAACCTACTACGAATATTTCAGCGAATCATCCTTTCTGTTTACCTGCTAAATACTTTCATTTTTTAACAAAAACAAAATATCAGAACACATTTTTGTTAAAAACAAAATTGAAATAAAAAACCATCCTTTCGATAAAAAACAGTCAAAAAATAAAGTAAATACTAACTCATCAGATAAATTCAGAGCTAAACACTTAACTGGTCAAATTGGAACATAATGAACAGTTTGTTGTTCACTTATTAACCAGATAACCCAAGGAATGTATGCATATAAATGCATATAAATCAAATAGATGTGTGCATCTTAATATAAAGGAAGAGTTAAATGAAAAAAATCTGATTGTTGCTGCCCTGATCGCTACTGCTTCTCTGTCTGCTGTTTCTGCATTTGCTGCTGATGGTAAAATCAACTTTGTTGGTGCCATTACAGCAGACCCTTGCACAGTGGTTAACGATATAAGCAACCCGCTGACTGTTACTCTGGGTACAGTAGCCAACACAGCGTTCAAAAACGCAGGTGATGTTGCAGCACCAACCAAATTTACGATTGCTCTGAAAAACTGCCCGGCCACCGTCACTTCTGCAAAAGTGAAGTTTGATGGTACTGCGGACAGCAACGTGAATACCATTCTGGCCCTGACTCAGGAAACCGGTGTGGCAACTAACGTAGGCATTCAGTTGACTGATAGCAAGAATGTTGTAGTTCCATTACATACCGCTTCTTCGGCTTACTCACTGGCTACCGGTGACAACAATCTTGACTTCGTTGCTCGTTACTATGCAACTGCTGCGACTGTAACAGCGGGTCCAGCTAACTCTACCAGTAACTTCACTATCGTTTACAACTAATCAGTTGTGACTTTCCGTTCCTGAAAGGAACGGAAAGTTCTTTCTAACAGGCCAGCTTTGGCTGGCCTGCCTTTTTTGGAGTATTGAGTTTTTATGAATATCTGGTTTAAAGCCTTTTTTATTCCGCTGTTGTTGAGCGGCACTCTGGCCTAGGCGGCTGAAACTGGCGGTGTTACCGTTGGTGGGACCCGTCTGATTTATAACGGTGGCAAAAAGGAGGCTTCACTCAGCGTCAGCAATACGGATACCAACCCTTATCTCATCCAGTCCTGGGCGGAGACCCAAAGTGGTGGCGCTGAGAAAGCTCCCTTTATTGTGACCCCGCCGCTGTTTCGCCTGGAGGGAAATCAGCAGAACGTGCTGCGTATTGTGCGTACCGGTGGCGATTTGGCGGAAGATCGAGAGTCTCTTTACTGGCTTAACGTTAAGTCTATTCCGGCCGGTAGTAAAAATGGGGCGGCTAATACTCTGCAAATCGCAGTTAAAACCCGTATTAAGCTGATTTATCGCCCGCAGGATTTAAAAGGCGTTCCTGAAGATGTCACCAGTAAGCTGACCTGGAGCCAACAGGGTAACCATCTGACCGTCAACAACCCGACGCCGTTCTACATGAACTTTAATCAGGTGAAAGTGGGGGGGCGTGAAGTGAAAGATGTGACCTACGTCGCGCCTATGAGCCAGGCCACCTTTACTGCACCGGCAGGCGCATCTGGCTCCGTGACCTGGAAAATTATTTCCGACTACGGCGGCGTGGGTGATGAGCACTCACCAGGACGTTAATAAATATAACCCCATCAGGGATAAGGGAAGTAGTAAAGCTTTCCACAGGCAACGGAGCAATTAAGGATGAAGAATACTAAAAGTGGCAGTACCAGGCTGCGTTTAAGCAAAATAGCCTGTTTTATCGCTGCCCAACTGGTATTGCCAGCAGGAACAATGATAGATGCTCAGGCACAGGATTACTTCAACCCTGCCCTGTTGGAGCTGGGTACGCAGGGGCAAAAGGCCGTTGACCTGTCAGCATTTGAAAATAAGGGGGGGCAGATACCGGGTACCTATCTGGTGGATGTCTACCTCAATAATGAAAAGATGGAGACGCGTAACGTTGAATTTCGCATGATTAAAAATGCGCAGGGCAACGAGAGTCTACAACCCTGTATTCCGGTTGATGATTTGGATAACTGGGGTGTATTAATTAAAAAATATCCTGAGATTGGCGTTGCTGGCAGTACCTGTGGCGATCTGACGGCTATCCCTCAGGCCAGCAGCGATTTTCGCTTTGAGCGTCAACAATTATTGTTAAGTTTACCTCAGTCAGCGGTGAACAACTCTGCCCGGGGCTGGGTTGATCCAAAACAGTGGGATCAGGGTATCCCGGCAATTCTGCTTAACTATAGCGTAAGCGGTGCCAATAATTATGCCAAAGACGGCAACGGTTCAGACAGCAATAGCCAGTACGTTAACCTGCGTCCGGGTATCAACATTGCGGGATGGCGGCTGCGTAACTATACCACCTGGAGTCGCTCGGCCAGCGATGATGCTAATAGTGAAACTCAAGATAAGTGGGATACAGTTTATACCTATGCCCAGCATGATATTACGGCCCTTCAAAGCCAGTTGACCGCCGGTGACAGCGCTTCATCGTCAGATGTGTTTGACAGCATTCCATTCCGTGGTCTGCAACTGGCCTCGGACGACGATATGTTACCCGATAGCCTGAAGGGATATGCCCCTATTGTGCGCGGTATTGCCCGCACCAATGCTCAGGTCACCATTCGTCAGAATGGCTATGAGATCTATCAGACTTATGTATCACCGGGCAGCTTTGAAATTACCGATATGTACCCAACCGGCGGTTCTGGCGACCTGTATGTAACGATTAAAGAGTCTGATGGCAGCGAGCAGCAACTGGTAATTCCCTATGCTTCATTACCAGTGCTACAACGGGAAGGCCGTCTGAAGTACAGCATTACCAGCGGAGTGTATCGCTCCTATGATTCAAGCATCGAGAAAACTCCGCTGACTGAAGCCACTGCCATGTATGGTTTGCCGGCGGGATTTACCCTTTACGGTGGCGGTCAGTTCAGTAGTAAGTATCAGTCGGTTGCGGTGGGTGTAGGTAAAAACCTGGGAGATTTTGGTGCTGTATCGGTGGATGTCACTCAAGCCTGGTCGACCCAGAAAAGCCAGGCGTGGTCACACAGAAATGATCAACCGTGGTCGGGTTTAAATCAGGATCACAAGACCCGTGAAAGCGGTCAGTCATGGCGAGTACGCTACAGTAAAAACTTTGTCGAGACTGGCACTAACTTCGCTATTGCCGGTTACCGCTACGCCACAGATGGGTATTGGAGTATGCAGGAAGTACTGGATACTTATACCAATGGTAATAGTTATCGGATGCAGGAACGTCGACGTAACCGTGCTGAATTGACCATGACTCAGGATTTATGGCAAGGGGCGGGAAACGTTGCACTGAATGCAGTACGTGAGGACTACTGGAATACTGAACAAAAGATGGAATCTTATGGTGCCAGCTATAACAACTCTTGGAACGGCATCAGTTATGGCCTCAGTTATACCTATAACCGTAATTCTAATGTCAATTATGGGCCGGATAATAGTAACGGAAAACGTATCTACGATAACGATCAGCTGTTTTCTTTTAATGTCAGCATCCCGCTGAATTTGTTTGATAACAAACATCCGACCTATGTCAACTATATGCTTAACACCAGCAAAAACGGTAATACCACTAATAGCGTCAGCGTGGGCGGTACGTTGCTGGAAGATAACAACCTGAGCTGGAGTGTGCAGGAAGGATATGGTTCACAAGGGCAGGGTAACAGTGGCAACGTCAATGCCGATTGGCGGGCCACCTATGGCGAAATTAACGCTGGCTATTCTTATGACGATAACAGTCAGCGTCTGAACTACGGTTTACAGGGCGGCATTATTGCGCATGGGGATGGTGTTACTTTGAGTCAGCCGTTCGGTGAAACAGTGGCATTGATTGTTGCACCCGATGCACAAGGAATAAATGTACAGGGTCAAACCGGGGTGAAAACGGATTTCCGTGGTTATACCGTGGTGCCATACGTTAGTCCTTATAGAAAGAGTAATGTGACACTGAACACTGAAACCTTTGGTGATGATATGGAAGTTGCCATAACGACGCAAACCGTGGTGCCAACCCGGGGGGCGGTAGTAAAAGCCAATTATCAGACTAGCGTGGGTAAACGAGTGTTAATGACATTGCTAAAAGCTAATGGGCAACCAGTACCATTTGGGGCAATCGTGGCGGATTTGGCTGCTAAAGATACTCAAAGTTTTATCGTAGGAGATGCGGGGCAGGTTTATTTGACGGGACTCGGTCAAAGTGGACAGCTCAAAGTGCAGTGGGGCAATAGCCCGAATGAGCAGTGCAAAGTTGTTTATATCCTGCCACAGGTTGATAAAAGTATTGTGAATATGGATGAGAAATGCCAGTAAACATTCATGTTGTTTGTACATTATAGAATTATTTTAAGGTATGAAAATGAGTACGCAATTTGTGATTAAGAAAGGCCACAATTGGCCGATGATGTTGTGTATACGCACTTTATTATTATTTTGTTTATCCATGGTGATGATGGAGAACGCATATGCATTGAAGTGTGTGAATGCAGGTGATCAATCATTTAAGTTTACTGAAAATATAGGTAGTGTGGTCGTTCCTGTTACCGCTGCAGATGGGACGTTAATATGGCGTTCAGAAAATAGAACAATGGCTATTCAATGCTGGAAGGACTATGGAACCGGTGGGGGGGAAGGTAGTAAGGCTGAACCTGTTTATGTCTATTTTAATCCAGCAGGTACTTCTTTAGGTCAGGGTATTCAAGTAGGGATGAATTTTGGTGGCGTTAATGTTCCTGACATTATGTCAGCTTCCAGAATCACAGTACCTGGAGTTATTGTTCCAGCTTGTTCGAATAGCGAATCAGTTTGTAAAGCAAATTATTCAGTGAGATTTACAGTTAGTTATTATGTTTATATCAATAAAAAAGGAGTACCGAGTGGTAGCAACTATTCGGGGCCTAATACATTAGATGTTTTCCAATTGGATGGCGCTGGTGGCTTAAATATGACACCAAACTCCAACTTTCGTTATGCGACAACCAATATGCAAGGTATTCGCTTTGCTTCATGCGAGGCAAATCTATCGGTTACACCTAATCAGGTAGATTTTGGCTCAGTTGTTGCAGTGCCTAATTCAACGGGAACTATGGCTGCAGAAAAGGAGTTCACAGTTAATGTACTCAAGAGTTGTAACGATCCGTTTAAGTTAACCGCAACATATAGTTCACCATCAAATAAACTTGATAATAATACATTAAGTGTTCTGGAGGGGGTTGGGATAAAAATAAAGAATCTGATGACAGGAAATTATATCCAATATTCCGATGTTGAAAACTTCGCCGACTTAACAAACACAAATAATGTATCTGTTCCTTTCTCTGCACAAATGTTTTGGATGAATAATACACCAGCACTTGGAAATGTAAACACCGCATTAACCATAACTGTGTATTACAACTAAGAACCTGAGCGTCTCTAAATTAATATATAAGGAAATAACTAATGTATATCTATAAAAATAGAATTTTAAATACAACTACTATTGTAACAACGTTTCTGTTGTTTTCTTTGGGCATAAATGCGGCTCCTGTAACCGTTAATATTACAGGTAAAGTTATTGCGGCCGCTTGTACTATTGATAACAGTGGTTCTTACGATGTGATTATGCCTGATGTGACTGCGGCAACCCTTAGTGGAGCCAACACATATGGTGGTTGGAAAGAGTTTGAAGTGACTCTGAGTAATTGTCCTGCCGGTACCACTTCAGTGACTGCTAAATTTAGCGGTACGGCGGATGGTAACGATGCTAACAAGTATGCCAATACCACCGGTACAGGTTATGCCACCAACGTATCGGTTCAGGTACAAAACCGTTCATGCACCGTTGATGATAAAGGTAATAACAGCACCATGACGGTTAATGTTGATGCCAGTAAAAAAGCCACTTTTGATCTGCAGGCGCGTCCATACAGCACCCCGGGTAACGCCACCGTAGGTAATATCAAAACTGTCGCAATGATGGATTTCACCTATAACTGATACCTCAGTTAACTGGCGGGAGAGCCATTATGTTAAAACGCATTTTTCTTCTCAATATGCTGCTTTCTGTCCTTGCTTTTTCGTCGGGGCAGGAGGTACATGCCGCCGATGTTAATATTAGCGGTAAGGTCATAGCGGCTGCGTGTACCGTTAGTCCGATTCTTATTGCGGGTCAGGAAGTGAGCCTTGGCAACATGGGAAGATCTTTGTTTCAGAATGCCAATGATACCGGCACTTGGATAAGTTTTAGCCTGGATCTGACCAACTGCCCGGCAGGCACAACTAAAAGTACGGTCACCTTTAATGGTACGCCGGATAGTACTGATAACACGCTGTTTGCCAATACCGAACCTGCGGGCAGCGCCGCCAGTCACATGGCGAAAGATGCCGATCGGAGTGTGGTTTTATCTAATAACAGCACCATGACGGTCAATGTTGACGCGGGTACGGTGACCTTTCCATTAGCCGCCCGGTTATACACGCCTTTGGGTGCGGCAGAACCCGGACAAGTTTCCAGCAGCGTGTTGGTTAACTTCACTTATCAGTAAGTGTTTATTACCCGCCGGTGGAAATAAGTGATTCTCCGCCAGCGGGTAGATCAACATTTAACAGGAATACAATCATGTCGTTGAATAAAAAAAATATGAAAAGCTTAGAGACTTCCCCTCAAACCATTCTGGTGCTGGAACCTTGCGATATCGCCTGGTTTGGTATCCAACATCTGGCTCAGATGTCAGTAAAAAAACATATAACTTTGGTTCGTATTAGTGATACAGCCACACTTGCTGATGCCGTGAGTCAATATCAGGCCGATACCCTACTGCTGACAAATATTGGTCGCGGTACGGATACTCTGGCTTTATTGCAACAGATGACCGCTATCGCGGGATATGACAAAAAAATTCATATCACGGCCTATTTATGTAACACCGTATCTTATCTGAAGGACTTGCTATTGGGATTCGGTGTTAATGCTGTATTCAGTATGCCGGCCGATCCAGAAGAGTTTCTCCACAGCATTATGCTGCGTAAAGAGAAACAGAAGGTTTCATTATTAAGCCCTCAGGAACGTTATATTGCACAGGCATTGCTGGCCGGACTCAGTGTGGGAGATGTTGCTCAATTATCCGGCAGAGATGTACGTACTATCAGCACCCAAAAGAAATCGGTGATGAATAAATTGCATATGGTTAATCCCGGTGAATTACAGGTGCTGGGGGGACGAATGATGGCCAGAGAGATACTGATATAATGGAAAGCATTGCACCAGTTGTAAAAAAGGGCATTGTGATGCACGCCTGCCCATTAGTTCGCAATGGACTACTGCATTTTCTCAGTACTCACCTGCCTGAGGTAATCTTTCAGGCGGTAGAATCTTTCAGCGTTATGGCCCGTATCCCCGGATTAGTTGAGGCGGATCTGGTGGTGAGCGATATTCGGGATAATGAAAAGGAGGCTGTTGATGGTGTGAACTGGCTATTGTGGTTGCAGTCGATACGCAGCGATAAGCCAATGTTAGTTATTACCGATTTATTATCTGATGAGCAGATGATTAAGTTATGCCAACAGCCTTTGATATCCCTGTTAGCGTTGCAAACGCCGGAAGCAGAGATGCGCCAGCAAATAAGTCGTGCGCTATCCGGAGAGCTGATAATTAGCTCAACACTGTATATGCCATCGACAGTAGCGAGCATTGACCCGGATGTAGACTCGCTTACCGATGCTGAACAGCGGGTACTAAAGCTAATGTATCAAGGGTATAGCATTGTGCAGATCGCCGAACAGTTATGTCGCAGTGCCAAAACGGTCAGTACCCATAAATATCATCTGATGCGTAAACTGGGGGCCAGAAATGAAGTTGAATTATTTGCCAGAATGGAGGTAATACATTAAAGCGCGGGACTTTCTCGCAGTCTGAAGCTAAAAACACCATCAGCGAGGCACTGATGGGGTGTTTGCATAAAAAGTGAATAAACAGAGAAAAATAATAAGACTTAAATGTCAGTTGTAGTGCTTAAGGTCATTTACTTAACAAGTGACCCAAGGGATGTCACATTTTTGCCAGACTTGTTTCTGCTTGAAATATCTTGTCATTTTTATATGTGTCTGAGTTACAAAAAAGGCGTTTTAAAATCTGCTTAACTGAATAGACTGGTTTAACTTTTTCCACTTTTCAGTTTGAGACAGAAATATAAATTCAAATCATACAATTATGACGCAAATTATACCTACCGCACTCTACAGCCTGTTCCGTTCCTCCGTTGGAGGGGTTATCTGCATTTTTATGCTGTTTCTCTCGTTTAATGCCCATGCGGCTAATCATCATAAAGTGAGTAAAAAAGCACCGCTGGCAGCCCAGGTGATGATTAAAAAAAGCACCAAACGAAAACGCGTGACATTAAATGGTGCCAATAAGGCTTATCAACAGTCTGATGAACAACAAGAAATTCTGGCGGGTAGCAATCCATTCCGTCAGCGCAATGTTGATGAGTTACGCATTACTGAAGGTATGCACCCGCAAATCTCGACGGTGCAGAAAAACACCATGGTGACCGCCAAACGCGAAGTGATTGCTAACTTAATGAAACAGCTGGGTAAGCCTTATCGTTATGGTGGCATGTCGCCCCGAACTGGATTTGATTGCAGTGGTTTGGTTAACTATGCGTATCGGGAGCATCTGAAATCAGCGTTGCCAAGAACTGCCAATAATATGTTTCATATGTCTGACGAGCAGGCAATTAAAGTTGAAAAACAACAGTTACACAGCGGTGATTTAGTCTTCTTCCGAACCCATAGCCGCAGAAGTGGTTATGCGGACCATGTCGGTGTTTATCTGGGGGATGGTGAATTTATACAGGCACCACGTACCGGCAAAGATATTCAGATTAGTCGATTAGATGACGATTACTGGCAGGATCACTATATAGGAGCCCGTCGGGTGTTGTTACCTACAGCAGTACGCTAATCCTAAGCCTCGCGGGTGCCTGGCACCACGAGGTTGGCTAATTTTTTGTAAAAATGTCACTGATTGAGCTGAAGTTTAGAACTTCTGGGGTAATGACGTTATTCCGATTAATTTGCCGTTTTCCATCTGGATATAGCCGCCTTTTCTTAATTCAGACAACACCAGCATCACATAGCTACGTGATAATCCGGACCGCTTAATAATGTAAGAGGCTACCGTGACGGTGGATTTTACGTCATCACTAGTTTGATTTAAATCCAGCAGCAGCAGACGAATAAACGCATAATTATTAGGGGCAATGGTTTCTTCATACATATGAAAAAATTTGGTCATGTTATTAGCGAGTATATAGTTTACTGACTGGTATAAATTCTGCTCGGTAATTATTCTTTGGGCTTCTTCTGTGGTCAGGGTATATATGGTGCTGGTTTTGCTGGGCTTAATATAAAAATAGATAGGATTAGTATAATGATTAGTCAGGCCGAAGATGGCTTGCCCTTCGTAATAAGCCAGCAGACGCTCCCCCTGTTTCATATAAATAGAAAAAAAACCTTCCTGAACACAGTGAACATCATTAGTTGTCAGATACTTATTTCCTTTTGGAATGGTCATCTTTTTGATTTTATCGCTCTTAATAAAAGCGTCCATCACCAGCTGAAGATGCTTTATATAATCGGGGAATATATCTGGCATTATTTTGTACCTAAACAAGGACCTTTATTAACTATAGGTCAAAAATAGAACTGAGGATCACTAACTTATATTGCATATCTGTTGTAAAACATTGGTTAATTGAAAGTGAGTTTAGAATCGTTCCGGCAATGATGTTATCGAAATCAATTTACCATTTTCCATGTGGATATAGTCACCTTTTCTTAATTCTGACAGCACCAGCATCACGTAGCTGCGTGACAACCAGGATCGTTTAATAATATAAGAAGCTACGGTTACCGAGGTTTTTATCTCGTCGCTGGACTGGTCTAATTCTATTAGTAACAGGCGAATAAACGCATAATTATTAGGGTTAATGGTTTTTGCAAACACACGATAATATTCGGCCGCATTATTAGCCAATATATAGTTTACCGATTCGTACAAATTTTCCTCAGCAATAACACTTTTAGCATCGTCTACCGTCAAAGCATCGACGCTGATGGTTTCACCAGGCTTAATGTAAAAATAGGGAGGGGGGCATAAAAGTTAGTCAGACCGAGAACCGCTGGTCCTTCATAAAAGGTCAACAGGCGCTCTTCGTTCATGTAGATACCAAAAAAGCCCTTCTGTATGCAGTAGATATCATCAGTCATGGGATATGCCTTACCCTTCTTAATGGTAAGTTTTTGGCTTTTACCACTGCGGAGAAAGGCTTCCATCAGCCATTGGCGATGTGTATCGCAGTCGGAGGAGATATCGGTCATTATTTTGCACCTGAGCGGATGGTTATATTAACTATAAGATAAAGATAATAAAGGAAGATAGCTAAGGTATGTTTAATTTTTTATTTGAATACCCACCAGCAAACTAAGCATTTAGAACCTATCCGGCAATGACGTTATTGAAGTCAGTTTGCCATCATCCATCTGAATATAGCCACCTTTTCTTAATTCTGACAGTACCAGCATCACATAGCTGCGTGACAATCCTGAACGTTTAATAATATAGGACGCCACGGTTACAGATGCCTTTATTGCATCAGTAGACTGATTTAAATCCATCAGCATAAGGCGAATAAATGTATAGTTATTCGGGCTAATAACTTTTTCATATATCTGAAAAAAGGCGTTGGTATTATTTACCAATATGTAGCCCACTGACTGAGATAAATTTTCTGCTTTGATAATTTTCCGGGCTTCTTCGACTGATAAAGTAAACAGAGTACAGGTTTGTCCAGGTTTAATATTAAAAGAGATGAGTTCGGCGTAAAAATTAGTCAGACCTATAATGACTTGCCCTTCGTAACAACCGAGCAGGCGGTCCCCCTGATTGATATAGAGAGAAAAAATGCCCTGTTTAATACAACAAATTTCATCAGACAGATTGTATGTACTACCTTTTGGCACAGTAATTTTTTTAATCTTATCGCTTTGGGTAAATGCATCCATCAATCGCTGACGATGTATTTCATAGTCGGGAAACTTGTCTGTCATTATTTTTATCCCTGAAGGGGGTTTTACTAACTATAGAGTAAAAAGATAATCAAGGGCTGCTAATGGGTAGCCAATGCTATTGGCAGTGCGCCAGCCAGTAAACTAAGCGTTTAGAATTTCTCCGGCAATGAAATTATCCTGGTCAATTTACCATCCTCCCTGTAGATATAGCTGCCTTTTCTTAATTCTGACAATACCAGCATGACGTAGCTGCGTGATGAGTCTGAACGTTTAATAATATAGGACGCTACTGTGACAGAAGTCTTTATCATATCGCCAGTCTGATTTAAATCCATCAACAGAGTACGAATAAGGGCCATATTATAAGCTAATACGTAATTAACTGATTCATTTAAGTTCTTTTCTTTGATAATTCTTGATGCCTCTGTTGCTGGCAAAGTATATATTGCACTGGTTTGACTGGGTTTAATATAAAAATCGGGGGTGGAGCATACAAATAGACTAAGCCAAAAATAATATTACTTTCAAAATAAGTGAGTAAACGATCGCCTCTGTTCATATATAGCGAATACTCCTTCCTGAAAACAGCAAATGTCATCGGTGATAAGGTGTTTTTTGTCCTTTCGAAGAATAACCTTTTGGAACTTGTCACTTTCGGCAAAAGCGTCCCGTAATATCTGAATATGCATTTTTAGCGTGGGTATCGTATTTAACATTATTTGTCGCCGAACCAGAATTTTTATTAAAAATAGAATAAAAATAAAGCATAAGGTGTAGCCGGAGTTGATCTTATGGAAAATGTGTTTTGGGTGTTAGCGGATTGATTCTGACATGAACAACACTTTTTAACTCTGGTCTTCACTTAGCCCTGATGGTTTACATGGAGTGTACAAACGAGGTGGTCGTTAATATTTGGGGCAAAGCACCCGTTGGCAAGGCAGGCGTTTAGAATCTTTCCGGCAATGAAGTGATTCCAGTCAGTTTGCCATTTTCCATATGTATATAGCTGCCTTTTCTTAATTCTGACAGCACCAGCATCACGTAGCTACGAGATAGACCTGAGCGTTTAATAATATAAGAGGCTACCGTTATGGATTCTTTTACTGCATCACTGCTCTGATCTAAATCGATAAGCAAGGCGCGAATAAAGGCATAGTTACTGGAAGTGATGGTTCTCTCATACATTTCAAAAATTAAAGCTACATTATGGGACTGTACACAAATAAATGATTCATATAGGTTTTCTGATTTTATAATGTGATGAGCTTCCTCCGTTGGTAACGTCAATATAGTGCTAATTTGATTAGCTTTCATATAGTGGTCAATCGTTGGGGTATAAAGATAAGCCAGACCAAAAATAGTTGGTCCTTCGGCATAGCTCAATAAACGGTCTTCACGATTCATATAGATAGAGAATATGCCCTGCTGAATACAGAAAACACGATCGGCGATAGGGTATTTCTCACCTTTCTTGATGGTAATCTCTTCAATTTTATCGCTTTTTGTTAAAGCTTCTAACAAAATTTGAATATGCATTTTGAATTCAGCTGATGGATTGTACATTTTCGATACCAGAATGGGGATTTAATTAACTATAGAATAAAAAATTGCGGTGGAAACAACGATTTCCCCATACGCATATTATTTTCAATCAGTTACATTATTTAGAAATTTTTTTGGCCGACCCTGTTCGCATAAATCTATTTTTCATTCAATGTATTGCTTTGTTTTTTATAATTTCATTGATTTTTATTTTTTATAAAAATTTCGCAATACATTGAACTGTGAGCTTTTATTATTTCTTTTCTAATCTATATTTATTATTAAGGCTTTTTTTAATTACAAAATATGTATTAATTCTAAGCAACGCATTGATTTTTATTGACTGTTTGTTTTTTACTACAGTGTAGTTATAGCTTATAAACAAAATTGAACGGATGTTAATTTTGTTTCTTTACATAGAGATACAAGGATTTTATCTGTTTTTTCGGGAATGTGTCGCCATCAGGCAGGTTCTTATCGGGATAAATCAAATGAACAAGAAAAACAACCTCAGAAGTTACTCCGGGCACCGGTTCAACTCTTTACATAAAGCGATAGTCCTTGCATTTCCTGCACTCTATTTAAGCATATCTATTCCGGTTCAGGCGGCAACAACGCTGACGGAAGGGCAAGATATCTATACCAATGGGTTAAATACCGGTGCGTATGATTTGTTACTTGGCGGCAATGTTAGCTGGAACACCATGTTTGCCATGAATAATGCCGCTAAAACGGTGATAACTATAGATGGCAATAACTACACAATAACCGCTAATGGCAGCAGTACTCAGCGCTTACTGGACATTACTCAAGTCAGTAACACTGTCTCTATCACCAATGCCATCATCACCTCTAAACCTTTCACCGGGCCACGTTACTCATTAATTCGGCTCTACCAGCTTAACGACAAAGTTGATATCAACTTTGAGGGCACTACGTTTTTGGATATTGGCCTGACGGATTACAACACTTATGCTTCCGCTGATTATGGCCCAATCTTATCTATCCGTGGCAGTACCGGCGGTGTGATGAATGTGGATGGCGGCACTGCCGGGGTGTTGTTTAAAGGAAACCATGGGTTGGCGGATCAGCCTGGCGTGGTAGGACTTTATTCAAACAATACCATCAACTTCACCGGCAAAGTGACCTTTGACAGCAACTGGACCGCTAACTATGGCGGTGCGGTAACGGTCTTTGATATTGCCGGTAGTAAGATGAATTTTGAGGGTGAAACCAATTTCGTTAATAACCACTCCTCGGTGTTCGGCGGTGCCATTGACTTCTGGGGGGCTTCGGCTGTTATGGCCTTTAATGGCCCGACAACGTTTACCGGTAACTATGTCTACGGCACCACCACAAACTCGTTTGATTATCCTGACCACGTTGACGATCAGCATACCCGTGGTGGAGCTATCAATATTGGCTATCTGAGCCCGGGAGCCACTGGTCTTAATCTGAACTTTAATAACGATACAACCTTTAAAGGTAACTTTGTTATTGATCCTAAAAATGGTTATAACGCACTGGGCGGTGCGGTTAGCGCCTATGGTAATGGCGGTAACTATAACTATTTTATGAATTTTAACGGTGCCACGACGTTTGACGGCAACTACGTTTATTCATTAACCGGCTCGGGATACGGTGGGGCGATTTACTATGATGCGGGGGCCGCTGCGACCTTAAATTTAGGGCCGGGCTCCAGCGTGATTAACAACTACGCTAAAACCCAGGGCGGTGGCATTTATCTGAAAACCGGGACGATTAACCTGAAAGCGAATGGAGGGGATATCCTCTTTCAGGGTAACCGTCAGGGGGCAAGCTTTGCCCTTATTGGCAGCGGGCCGCTGTATGCGCCGGTTGTCGGTTCAGGAAATCCCAACGCTATCTATTTGGGCGGTACCGGAAGTCTCAATCTGGATGCTTCCGCCGGTAATTTCATTCAGTTTTACGATCCTATCGCTTCTGTTTCTACCGCCACCATTACCGTTAATAAAACCGGCGAGGGTGAAGCGGTATTCCATGGTAACAGTAGCAACCCTGGCGATCCGCTGTATAACTCTGATATTCAGACCAATACAAACGTTAACGGTGGGGCCTTCTCATTCACCGATGGCGTGAGTTACGGTAACTCCGGGTTTGGTATCTTTGCGGTAAATAATGGCGGTACGGTTCAGGGAAGCAACAACAGTATCCTGCAGGCGAAAACCATCAATATTAATTCCGGTGGTACGGTTGCAGCAAACGGCGGGATCTTTAACCTGAATGCTGGCACGGGTGGGGTGGTATCAACCGCCGGACGGTTTGGCGGCTTTGGTACTATCGTTGCCCCAAGCATCTCTTTAAGTACCAGCGCCGCTAACGTCTCAACGGCGGATATCGCCGCAGGCAATACCTTAATTTTAGATAGTCTGTTAACCAATGCCGGTTCGTTCAGTAAAACCGGTGCTGGTACCTTAGTGCTCACTAAAACCAATACTTACACCGGTGCAACCAGTGTTGCTGATGGCATCTTGCAAGCCAATAACACTAACGTTATTGCTGCCAGCTCCGGACTCAATATGACCGGTGGCGTATTTGACCTGAACAACTTCAATCAAACGTTAAAAAGCCTGAGCGGTACCGGTGGTGCAATTACTACCGGTACCGGGGTCTTAACGGTTAACAGCACCAATAGCACCAGCTACGCTGGTACTATCAGCGGTGACGGTAATCTGCTGAAACAGGGTACTGGCACGTTAACCTTAACCGGTAATGTGACGCTTAATGCCCCCAGCTCTGAGTTACAGGTAACCGGTGGTAGCCTGAACATTAGCGGCGGTAGCCAGACTCAAATAACCAAAGGAACTGTAGACAGTAACGCGGCACTGAACCTGAGTGACAGTGGTACCAATGTGCAAATGGATGACCTGTATGTGGGTAATTCAGCCAGCAGCAACAGTACCTTTTTCATTAACAGCGGTGCTCAGGCGCATATCAATAATATTCTGTATATAGGTTCACTGGCCAACTCACAGGGTAACGTGCTGGTTAACGGAGCCGGTACATTGCTGGATGCCAACAGCGTGTTGGTGGGAAATGGCGCAGGGCGAGGGATACTCAACCTGAATAACTCAGGTGTACTGTTAACCAATAGTCTGCAAAAAGGAACCGGTACATCAGGAACCGTCAACTTTAGCGGCGGTATCTTACAGGCTAAAAGCGACAATACTAATTTTATCAATGGATTTGCTGCTGGCGATCTGGTGTTAGGCGCGGCGGGAGGCACCGTTGATTCAAACGGTTTTAATATTGCGACCAGCAATATTTTTAGCGGAGCCGGTAGATTAACCAAGAGCGGTAACGGCATATTCACCTTAACCGGCGTTAACACTTATACCGGTGGCACAACGGTATCTGGTGGAACTCTGCGCCTGACTGGAGCCGGTACCGTCAGTTCTGGTGGCGTGAATATCGCTTCTGGCGCATCAATGTTTGTTGATACGCCTTCTTCCGGAAATTACAGCTTTAATAACGCCCTGACCGGAAGCGGTTTACTGCAGGTAGGATTACTCAGCGGCACGAATACTTTTCAGTTTGGCAGCGGGGCCGGTAATGCGTTTGCTGGTACGGTACAGTTGGGCAACAGTACTTTTGTGCTGTCCGGTAACAATACCAGCGCATTAACCAGTGCCACCTTACAGCTGGATAGCGGAAGTACGACTTCAGTTGGAAGCGGCAGTCAAAATATTGGTGGATTGACGCTAAACGGCGGCTCGTTAATTTTTAATAATCTGGCGACTGGGGTAATTAACACCGGTGCGCTAACGTTGACCTCCGGAAATGTCGCTATTGATCCCAGCGCCATTACCAATATTAGCGGTAATATTTTGGGGCAGGATGACGGCGTTGATTTCCGCTTAATTACCGCCAGTAGCGTATCCGGTAGTGCCGCGAATCTGACGCTGACGGACCTTTCTGGTAATCCGGTGGTTGAGACCGCCGATGTTATTCAAAATAGCAATCTGGTTGCTATTGGCTCTTATGATTTTGCTCTGGGCGATGACGCCACCGGGCTTTATACCCGTTACTCACTGTCACAGTTGGATTTGCAAAATGGGCAGACATTAACGCTGTCCGGCGATGCAACAGCGCCAACCGGCATGGATGAATTGCATGCCAAAATCACCGGCAGCGGTAGCCTGTTAATCAATGCAACCAACAGTATTACGCTGAATAATCTGGCGAATGACTATAGCGGTGCGACCACCGTAGGTACCGGAACGCTGATAGTAGGCAGCAATAATGCGCTGGGGAATACCAGCGATTTGATTATCAATAGTGGTGCCACTGCTAACCTGAACGGTAAAACTCAAACGGTAGGCTCGCTAAATGGTGCGGGCAGTTTGAATGTTAATGCTGGTGACCTGTCCATTAGTGACGGCGGAGTCTTTAGCGGAATTATCAGCGGTAGTGCCGGTAATATTACCCTGCTAGGGGGAAATATGCTGTTAACCGGTAATAATAGCTATACCGGTTCTACTAATATTAATAACGGTGTGACACTTCAAATCGGAAACGGTAGTACTACCGGTGATTATGCCGGAAATATTGCCAACAACGGGCAAGTTGTTTTTAACCGCAGCAATGCTTCGTCCTATACAGGTATCATTAGCGGTAGTGGCTATCTGTCAAAATTTGGTACAGGTACGCTGACTCTGAGCGGTATTAATACCTATCAGGGTGGGAGTGAAATCAGTTTCGGTACTTTGGTTGCGACTCAGGGTAACGCGCTGGGAACTGGTACGGTTAACAATAACTCAACGTTGGAGTTGAACTTTGCTAATAATAGTACATTCAGTAATGTTTTAAATGGCGTTGGTTATCTGGTAAAAACGGGTACCGGTATAGCTGTTCTGGATAGCCAGGGCTCCACTCAGGGCAATATTGCCGTTAATCAGGGCACCTTAGCGTTTGCTCAGGATGGTATATTCAATGCCACCAGCTTAACCACCGCCGATGGTGCTACTACCGCGCTGGCGGGGGAATCAATCCTCAACCTGAGCGGTGCGCTAACCCAAAACAGCAGCTCGGTGTTAAATGTTGGGGTAGGTACCGGTCAGACCGCGATTAATGCGGATACCGCTTCACTGGGCGGCACGCTCAATATCACCGATTTCAATGCTAATGTACCTAATAACGCCAGTGCGTTAATCAACACAGAATTTACCGTTATTCATACCACCAACGGCATTACCAACGATTTTACTACTGTTGATTTGGGTGGTGCACAAAGCGATGTGGATTACCTGACGCTGGCAGGTCGGGTGGTTAACGGTGTGGATTACAACGTCGGTCTTCATCTGACCTGGCAGGCCGGTGCCTTATTGGGCAACGGTATCTTTACGTTGGGTGATGCCAGTGACCTGTTTAATGTGGATGTGGTTCTGGCGGACCAGACCGGACCGTTTACCAGCAACTGGGATGGTAAAACCCTGACCAAAGAAGGCGCTGGTATTCTACAACTCTCTTCGGCGAATACTTATACCGGCAGCACCCTGATTAATGGCGGCACTTTACAGGCGGGGATCGCCAATGCCTTTGCGACCAGTAGCAATGTGGCGGTGGGAAGCGGCGCTACGCTTGACTTGAACAACTTTGCACAACAGGCCAATAACCTGAGTGGTGCAGGCAGCATTCTGTTGGGCAATGCGGCATTAACCGCGAACAACAGCGCGGATACCACCTTTAGCGGGGTGATTGGCGGTACCGGCAGCCTGAGTAAAACCGGTACAGGTACCCTGACCTTAAGTGGGGCGAATACCTATCAGGGGGCAGCACTCTCAGCGGCGGTACGCTGGTAGCCACTCAGGGTAGCGCATTAGGGACCGGCACCATTGATAATGGCGCAACGCTGGAGCTGAATTTCGCCAGTAACAGCACATTAAGCAATATATTGAGCGGTAGCGGCAGTCTGGTAAAAACCGGTAGTGGTATTGCCATACTCAACAGCCTGGGTTCCACGCAGGGTGACATTGCCGTTAATCAGGGCACTTTAGCGTTTGCACAGGACGGCATATTTAATGCCAGCAGTTTAACGACCGCCAATGGAGCAACGACCGATCTGGCGGGTGAATCTATTCTCAACCTGAGCGGTGCGTTAATCCAAAACAGCACTTCCGTATTAAATGTGGGCGTAGGTAGTGGTCAGACCGCGATTAATGCGGATACCGCTTCACTGGGCGGCACACTTAACATCACTGATTTCAGTGTCAATGTGCCCAATAACGCCAGTGCACTAATCGGCACAGAATTTACCGTTATTCATACTACCAACGGCATCACCAATGATTTTACAACCGTCGATTTAGGCGGAGCACAAAGCGATGTGGATTATCTGACGTTGGCGGGTCGGGTTGTTAACGGTGTGGATTACAACGTTGGTCTCCATCTGACCTGGCAGGCCGGTGCCTTATTGGGGAATGGTATTTTTACCGTAGGAAATGCCAGTGACCTGTTTAATGTGGATGTGGTACTGGCGGATCAGACCGGGCCGTTTACCAGCAACTGGGATGGTAAAACCCTGACCAAAGAAGGGGCTGGCGTTCTGCAACTCTCTTCGGTCAATACCTATACCGGCAGTACCCTGATTAATGGCGGCACTTTACAGACGGGGATTGCCAATGCCTTTGCGACCAGTAGCAATGTGGCGGTGGGTAGCGGCGCTACGCTGGATCTGAACAACTTTGCGCAACAGGCCAATAACCTGAGTGGCGCAGGCAGCATTCTGCTGGGCCACGCGGCGTTAACCGCTAATAACAGTGCGGATACTACTTTTAGCGGAGTGATGGGTGGAGCGGGCAGCCTGATTAAAATCGGCTCGGGTGATTTAACTCTGGGAGGGGTGAATACCTATCAGGGTGGCAGCACTATCAGCAGCGGTACACTGGTGGCGACTCAGGGAGGCGCACTGGGAAGCGGCGCGGTTAATAATGCCAGTACGTTGGAGCTGAATTTTGCCAGCGACAGTACCCTGAGTAATATTCTGAGCGGTAGCGGCAGTCTGGTCAAAACCGGCGCGGGTGTTGCTACATTAAGCGGAACGGGCTCAAATCAGGGAACAATTAATGTTAATCAGGGCGGTTTAAACTTCACTCAGAATGGTGCTTTTAATGGCGTCAGTCTGACCACTGACAGCGGAGCCGCAACCTCTGTGTCGGCCAATTCTTCACTTAACCTCAGTGGCGCGCTAACCCAAAGCAGCGGTTCAACGCTCAATATCAATACCGGAACGGTAGAGCCATCAATCACCGCAGATAACGCCTCGCTGGATGGAACCCTTAATGTCACCGGCCTTACGGTCAACGCGCCAGCCAGTGCCAGTGCATTACCGGGTTCTGAATTCGTCATTATTCATACTGATAATGGTATCACTGGCGATTTTTCCAGCATTGTATTCAACGGTTCCAGCAGCCCGGTAGATTATCTGACGCTGGGTGGTAGGGTGGTTAATGGTGTGGATTATCACGTTGGTCTGGGGCTCACCTGGCTGGCTGGCCCTGTATCGGGCAACGGTGTGTTTACGCTGACTGATGCCAGTGACCTGTTTAATGTCGATGTGGTACTGGCGGATCAAACCGGGCCATTTACCAGCACTTGGGACGGCAAAACCCTGACCAAAGATGGGTTAGGTACACTACAACTCTCTAAAGCCAATAGTTATACTGGTGCCACCCTGATTAACGCAGGTACGTTACTGGCCGGAAATACCAATATTATCGCCAATAGTGCACAGCTCACCGTGGCGGGCGGAGCGACCTTCGATCTGAATAACTTCGATCAGCAGGTTAATAACCTCAACGGTGGCGGTAATGTGGTATTGGGAGAGGCCTCCCTGACGACTAATCATAGTGTGGATAGTACTTTCAGCGGTGTGATTAGCGGTGCGGGCAGTCTGACCAAAACTGGCAATAGTACTCTGTTATTAACCGGAGATAACAGCTATGTAGGGGGAACTACCATTTCCAGCGGAATCTTACAGCTGGGTAATGGCGGTACCAGCGGTAGTGTTATCGGCAATATCACCGATAACGGCACATTAGTTTTCGATCGCAGTAATGACCATTTATATAACGGCGTAATTAGCGGTAGTGGCAATGTGGTTCAACAAGGCACAGGTACGTTGTTTATCGATAATAGCCAGACTTATCAGGGAACCACCGACGTTAATGCAGGGGCACTCATTCTGGTTAAAGATTCCGTGCTGACCAGTGCTAATACGGTCACTGTTGCGACAGGTGCGGAACTGGGTGGTTACGGTGGTGTTAACGGTAGCGTTATCAATAATGGCCTGTTGGCCGTAGCGGATGCCGCTGTTGGATTTGTTGATGCCCCGGCGGGGAATTTCACCATCGGCGGTAGTCTGACTAACTCCGGTGAAGTACGTATGGCCAGTCCGGATCCTCGCAGTCAGTTAATCGTTAAAGGCAACTATATTGGTAACAATGGGCTACTTACCATAAGTACTATTCTGGGTGGCGATAACTCAGCAACCGATCGACTGATAGTGGCTGGCGATACCTCCGGAACTACACGTTTGATGGTCAATAATTCCGGCGGAGCCGGAGCACAAACGGTGAATGGTATCGAAGTAGTCAGCGTAGGTGGCCAATCAAACGGTCAGTTCACTCTGGCGAATCGTGTGGTTGCCGGAGCTTATGACTATAGCCTGTATCAAGGGTTACCGGATGCCGCTAACGGAAACTGGTATCTGCGTTCACAAGGGCCAGGGGAAGCGCCTCAATGGCGTCCGGAAGCGGGTATTTATCTGGGGAACCAGTCGATGGTTAGCCAGTTGCAAATGCAAACGCTGTTTGACCGCCAGGGCAGTCAGTTCAGAAGCGCCGACAGCAGTAGCTGGGGACGCATCATCGGTGGCCGGGTAGACAGTAAGGCCGCAGGTGGTGATATCGATATGAACAGTGACTATACGCTGGTTCAGGTTGGTAGCGATTTACTGAGTTATAACTTTGGTGATTCTGGTTTGGTTGCCGGGGTGATGGGCAGCTGGGGAGATGTGGATTCTGATTCAACCGGTAATGCAGATTTAAACGGAACCCATCACAGTGCGACCGGTACCGTTGAGGGCTTTAGCCTTGGAGTTTATGCCACCTGGTTTGCTGATGCGAAAGAGCAAACCGGAGCCTATATTGATAACTGGTATCAGTATGGTTGGTATGATAATCACGTCAGCGGTGAAGGTATGGCAACGGATAGCTATAATTCCCGTCCGTTTGCCGCATCGCTGGAGACGGGGTACAGCTTTATTCTTAATGATAATAGCCTGAATCAATGGCGTCTTATTCCTCAGGCTCAGGTGGTATATAACAAATATTCTGCCGACAGTTTTGTTGATTCCAGCAATACCAAAATTGCTGGTCAGAATAATGAAATATGGAGTACCCGTTTGGGTACTCGCCTGACGGGGAATATACAGGGTAAGGGCTACACCCATCATCCATTTGCCGAAGTTAACTGGTGGTACAGCAAGCAGGATGCCTCAGTGACCTTCGACGGTATGCGCATCGATCAGGATATGCCAAACAACAGGGCAGAATTGAAAGTGGGCGTACAGAGTGAATTTGATAATAAGTGGAGTACCTGGGTCAATCTGGGTGTTCAGGGTGGGGCCGATAATTATCACAGCATAGGGGGTGGTATAGGTGTCCGCTATGTCTGATAGTTAATTATCTTAATAACCTGATTAAAACCGGTGTGTTGGTAAACGACCACCGGTTTTTTATTGCATTATGGTTTGCAAATAGAGCCAGTGTGAATTTTGTACTAAAAATAGTTTGTTAATAGGTACAGTGATTATTTTTATTTTACAGGAATAGATACAGTTCGATTCCTTATTTTATAACAGTGCGTGCAGCATGATCTCTTATTTTACGGAAACGTATTCAATAAGTTAATTACGATGTGTTGCATATTTTATGGTGTATTTGTTGCGTGTTATAAATACGATGTGTTGTAAAAATAGATATTAAACAGACTATTTAAAGTTATAAGTAAATTCCTACTTGAGTATATTAAAAATCTCATGATACCATGCGTCATCGCCTAATTTTAAAGTCTGATAGTTGATCTTTTATTATCAATAATCATGTTTTTTATTAATCCCTATAGCCTAAATAAAACTTGGGCTATAGGGCGTGTATATAGATTCAGAAATGATGTCGAGTATGTTTCACTTTCGCTACATGGCTATAGCCAGCATTACTATAGGCATAAGCTATTTTTTAGTTGCTCAGGGAAGGGCATATTAATTTTGAATAATAACAATAACATTGAGATTTAAAATTTTATTTTTTTGAATATCCTGCGGGTTATTACTGTGTTCGTTAAAAAATAAAAATAACGTATTTCTTTTTATATAAGAAATATCGTTATTTATCATTTGTTATTTTAGTAATTATTGTCTTAATAGTTCTCTTTTTTAATGTTAGTACTGTTTTTAGACAATATATGTATTTTTATATCAGGCAAATGAATCAGGTTGTTATCTGAGTTTATTCATGTGTCGAAAAGGATGATTTAATTAGGATTATTAGGATGAAAAAAAGACTCGACAAGTTGACTAACGGTAAATACAAATTTAATTCTCTTCATAAAGCCATTGTATTCTCTTTCCCGGCGGTATATCTGGGCTTCTCAATGAGTGCTATTGGGGCACAAACATTGACTGATGGTCAGGATATCTATGTGAATGGTTTGAATACCGGAACATATGATTTACTGTTAAATGGTGATGTTAGCTGGAATACGGCTTTTAATATTAATTCCGCAGGAAAATCAACTATTGCGATTGATGGTAATGGCAACATTATCACTATCAGTACTAACAGCGGACAACGTTTGTTTGATATCAATCAGGCGTTGGACACAATCTCTATCAAGAATGCCACTATTACAGCCGATCCATTTAGTGGGGCACGTTCAACCCTGATTAAGATCGATTCATCAAAAACTACGCTAAATCTTAATCTGGAAGGGACGACTTTCCTGAATATCGGTCCGACTAACTATACTTCAGGCTCTTCAGCAGACTACGGTCCTATCCTGTCCATTCGTGGTGGGTCCGGTTCTGTAATGAATATTGAAGGGGGTATTGCGGGCTTATTATTCAAGGGTAACCACGGATTGTGGGATCAACCGGGTGCGGTAGGTCTTTATTCTGACAATACCATGAATTTTAACGGTAAAGTGACTTTTGATAGTAACTGGACTGGTAACTACGGTGGTGCAGTAACCGTATATGAGTCAAATGGTAGCGTGATGAATTTTAATGGCGAAGCCAATTTCATCAATAACCATTCCTCTGTTTTTGGTGGCGCTATCGATTCCTGGGGTGGTGCAGCAACCCTGACCTTTAACGGACCAACTAATTTCACCGGCAACTATGTTTATGGATCGACGGTCGATTCCCTTGAATACCCGAACCATGTTAATGACCAGCATTCTCGTGGCGGTGCGATTAATATTGGTTATCTGAATCCGGGTTCTGCTGGTGTGCTTCTGAACTTCAATAATACCGTAACTTTCAAGAATAACTTTGTTGTCGAAACCAAAAATAATCGTGATGCATTGGGCGGTGCTGTCAGTGCTTATGGTAACGGTGGTAACTACAACTACCTGATGAACTTTAACGGAGCGACCACCTTTGACGGTAACTACGTTTACTCATTAACCGGCGATGCTTACGGCGGTGCGATTTATTATGATGCCGGTAATAAAGCAGTATTAAATCTGGGTCCTGGTTCAACCGTTACCAACAACGTAGCTAAAACTCAGGGTGGTGCTATCTATCTGGAAGGCGGCACCATTAACTTGAATGCTAACGGTGGCGATATTGTATTCCAGGGCAACCGTCAGGGCGCAACCTTTACCGATATTGGTGGTGGAATTTATGCACCAGTAGCTGGTACGGGAGATCCTAACGCTATTTATCTGGGTGGTTCAGGTAGCCTGAACATGGATACTGCTGCGGACAACCTGATTCACTTCTATGATCCAATTGCTTCTGTTTCCAGTGCAACAATGGAAATTAATAAAACCGGTGACGGCGAAGTGATTTTCCATGGTAACAGCAACAATCCGGGTGATGCTTTATATAACTCTGATATTAAAAACAACACGAATGTTAATGGCGGAAAATTCACATTAGTGGATGGCGTTAGCTACGGTAACGTAGGATTTGGTACTTTTTCAGTTAATGATAAAGCAACCCTTCAGGGCGGTGATAAGACTACACTGACAGCTAAAGGTATTAACATTAACTCAGGCGGTACAGTTCTGGTTAATGGCGGCATCTTTAATCTGACTGCTGGTGCGAATAATGTAGTTTCAACCGCAGGTTTGTTCACCGGTGCGGGTACCCTTGTTGCTCCAGTAATTTCTTTAAGCAATAGCGCTACTAACACGACTGTTGCAAATATCGAATCTGGCAAAGAGCTGATTGTGGATGCGCTGTTGCAGGATGCTGGCTCATTTAATAAAACTGGTGAAGGTACGCTGGTACTGACCAAAACTAACACCTTTACTGGCGAGACCACCATTGATGGCGGTACGTTAAAAGCAAATGTCGTTGATATTATTGCTGCCAGCTCCGGTCTGAAAATCACCGCAGGCGTGTTTGATCTGAATAACTTTGACCAAACGGTAAAAAGTCTGAGTGGAACCGGATCTATCACGATGGGTACCGGCAACTTAACGGTTAAAGACACCGATACTACCACCTATGACGGTATTATTAGTGGTAACGGTAGCCTGACTAAAGACGGTTCAGGTTCACTGACGCTGACCGCTGAAAATACCTATCAGGGTGGTACCAACGTTAAGGCTGGCACTTTAGTGGCAACACAAAGTAAGGCATTAAGCAGCGGAGATATCGTCAATAACGGTACATTACAGCTCGATTTTGCTAAGGATGAAGCGTTAGCTAACGCTCTGTCTGGCACCGGTACACTGAACAAAACCGGCAGCGGCAAAGCGACATTAACCCATAATGGCGGAAGTCAGGGTGATGTTAATGTGAAAGCCGGTACACTGCGTTTTGAACAAGCAGGCGATTTTAACGCCGCTAACGTAACCAGCGATGCTCAGGCAACGTTATCTATGGCTGCTAATGCTACGCTGGCTGTTGCTGAAAAATTCAAAGTCGATGGTAAGTTTGATGTGGCTGCCGGTAATGCCGCTTCTGTCGTGACGGCAAAATCTGCTGAAATTGGTAGTGACGCAACCTTTAATCTGTCTGGTTATAGTGTTCCAGCGACCATGAACAGCAAAGAGCTGGGTAGTAATGAGTTCCGTGTTATCACCACTTCAGCAGCAGGTAAACTGGCGGGGGATTTCAAATCGATTTCTGTTGGTGGTGCAGCCAGTGAAGTTGATTATCTGACCCTGACTCCAACTAATGACAAGCAAAACTACAGTATTGGCCTGGGCCTGTCCTGGTACGCTGCTGAATCTAAATCGCCTGAAAAAGCGCACGGTAGCTTTACTCTGGCTGACCAGAAAGAATTCTTTGATTTAGGCGCAGTTCTGGCGGATGAAGCAGCTAATGCGGCAACCAACTGGGATGGTAAAACACTGACGAAAGCGGGCGAAGGTACACTTCAACTTTCCAGTGCGAATACCTATACCGGTGCAACGTTGATTAACGCAGGTACATTACGTGCCGGAAGCGCTGATATAATTGCCAAGAGCTCACAGGTAACCGTAGCTGATGCTGGAACCTTTGATCTGAACAACTTTGACCAGCACGTTAATAACCTTAACGGAGCAGGTAAAGTTACTTTAGGTAGCGCAACCTTAACCACCACCAATGACGTAAATAATACCTTTAGCGGTGTGATCAGCGGTGCAGGTAACGTTGTTCAGGAAGGTAATGGCCAGTTAACCATCACTAACAGCCAAACCTACCAGGGCACTACCAACATTAATGCTGGTTATATGACTCTGCTGAATAACGCAGTGTTGGAAAGTAGCAACGTGACTATTGCCAAAGGTGCAGAACTGGGCGGTTACGGTGGCGTAAACGGTAGCGTGACCAACGATGGTTTACTGGCAACGGCTGATGCAGCTAACGGTTATGCTGCGGAACCTGCGGGTAACTTCACCATTGGTGGTAACTTCACCAACAATGGTGAAATTCGCATGGCCAGCCCGGATCCACGTAGCCAAACTATCGTCAAAGGTAACTACATTGGTAACAACGGTCTGTTAACCCTGAGTACTGTACTGGGTGGCGATAACTCTATTACTGATAAGTTAGTTATCTCTGGTGATACCTCTGGTACCACTAACGTGGTGGTGAACAACGCCGGTGGCGAAGGTGCTCAAACCAAGAAAGGCATCGAAGTTATTAGCGTTGGTGGACAATCAAACGGTCAGTTCACATTGGCTAACCGCGTAGTGGCAGGTGCTTATGAATACAGTCTGTATCAGGGACTTCCGTATGAAGAAAACGGCAACTGGTATCTGCGTTCTGTTGGACCAGAGAACAAGCCGCAACTGCGTCTTGAAGCCGGTATCTATTTAAGCAACCAGTCAATGGCCAGCGTATTACAATCACTGACACTGTTTGACCGTCAGGGTAGCCAGTTCAGAAGCGCAGATAGCAGCACATGGGGTCGTATTATCGGTGGTCGTGTTGATAATAAAGCCGGTAATGGTGCCCTTGATACCAACAGTGATTACACCCTGATTCAAGTTGGTGGTGACTTACTGAACTATACCGCAGGTGATACGGGTACTGTTGTTGGTGTGATGGGTAGTTGGGGTGATGTGGACTCTGATACCAGCAGCAAAGCCAATATGAACGGTAAACAATACAGCGCTACCGGTACGGTTGAAGGTTTCAGTCTGGGTGTGTATGCGACCTGGTTTGCTGATGCTAAAGATCAGAAAGGCGCCTATGTTGACGGTTGGTCTCAGTATGGTTGGTACAATAACAGCTCCAGCGGTGAAACGATGTCAACCGACAAGTATGATTCTACGTCGATGACATCATCACTGGAAACGGGTTACAGCTTTGTCCTTAACGATAATGCTATGAACGAATGGCGTTTAATTCCTCAGGCTCAGGTTGTTTATAATGACTACTCAGCAGACAGCTTTGTTGATTCTGGTAAAACGAAAGTTGATGGTCAGAAGAATGATAACTGGAGTACGCGTTTAGGCTCCCGTGTAACCGGCAAAATCAAAGGCGAGAGTTATACTCATCGTCCGTTTGCTGAAGTTAACTGGTGGTACAGCAAAGACGGCGCTTCCGTTAAGATGGATCAGGATACCGTTAAGCAAGATATGCCGAAAAACCGTGCTGAGTTGAAACTGGGTCTTCAGAGTGAATTTGATAACAACTGGAGTACCACTGTGAGCGTAGGTGGTCAGGTTGGCGATCAAAGCTATCGCAGTATGCAGGGCGGTATTAACGTTCGTTATGCGTTTTAATTAAAAGCGACCAGGTAATGCAATAGAAAAACGGCGTGTCATTGATGGCACGCCGTTTTTATTTTTATGTAATACCAAAAAATAAAAAATATTTATTGTTTATATTAATAAATTATAAAAACAACTTTTATCCTCATAAGTTATTAACTTCTAGCATTGTTCATTCACTTCACATATTAAAAATGTGATTCTTATAAAATATTTTTCATTTTAATATTGACTTAATTTAATGAATGAAGTTGTTGGTAATTTTAATTTAAAAATTCAGTCATGATTTAAATGGCTTATTTTAATGTAGTGATATTTATAAGTTGCTTGTTTTTTAAGGGTAATTTTTATTTTATTGTCTATGTTTTTCATTGTTTTTTAATTTATTTTTCTATTTAAAATAGGTTGTTACATTTTAATTTTTATTAAATTAAATTGAAATAACCTTCATAAACAATGAATTATAATATTTTTAAATGAATTAATTAAAATTCAAATATGTTGTCGTTTAAAAATATTAAATTTTAATTATAATGCTTTAGTGCGATATGGAATTAGTTAGAAATTAATAAATGGTTTAATTCTTTTTCATTTTTTAAAGGAGTAAAAATGAAATTCAGAAAAAATGCTATCACCGAATCTATCCTTTCTGTTGGTTTCCTCTTACCTTTCATCAGCTTTAGTGTATTGGCCGACGCCAATGTGCCTTGCGGCAATGGTGCAACAATTAATAATACGACGGTATTTGGTGGTGCTTATGTGGCATCTAATAACTGTGGCAATAACGTAACCATTACTACTTCAGGAAGCAAAACCATATTTGGCGGAAGTGAAACCAATAATACTAACGGTATCTATTTCGCCATGAATGGCCCTCATCCGGCTTTTATTTTTGGTACTGATCTATCGGTTACCACATCAGGCAGCACTGTTGATGCCATTCGTACTAATGGAACAGCGTCTACTAATGGGATTTACACGATTATTGCCGGCGATCGTGCCATCATCACCGCAAAAGGTAGTAACAGTAATGGTATTAACGTTGCGCAAAGTCCTAATGCCGGAGCGGGCTATGGACGGGTTTATCTTGGTCAGGAGAGTACGGTTACCGTAAAAAATGGTGTCGCGGTTCGTGTTAATTTAACCTCTCAGGAGCCTTTTTATAACCTGGCTTATATTGGTGATAAATCTAGTATAGAGGCGGGTGGTGTTGGTAGTAATAGTTCTAACTCTGTCGGATATGCTGTCTATGCAGGCAACCGTGATAGCGTATCAACCAACGGGACGGCAAAGGGAACCAATGCTGTCGCTATTATTGGCTCCGGAAGTACCATAAAAACAACGGGTAACAATGGCTATGCAGTTTATGCCAATAAAGGTGGTGTGATTCAATTACAGGGTAGTACAGGTCTGGCAACGATCTCTACCACAGGCATCGGCGCAGATGCGCTGCGCGCTGAGAAGAAATTAACCTCAGACAATAATTTCAATGCGCTAGGCGGAAGAATTGAACTAACCGGAGATACCACGATTAGCGTGGCGCAATCGGATACTGCCTATTTAATGCATAC